>MGYR01000192.1:5805-12230 GCA_001801825.1 Gammaproteobacteria bacterium RIFCSPLOWO2_02_FULL_56_15
CGCTACGACAAGCGGAAAGACGCCGGGAAGTTGACGTCCTTATCCTGGCACGAGGCGGTGGTTCCATGGAGGACCTGTGGTGTTTCAATGATGAAAACCTTGCCCGGGCCATTTATGGATGCACCATCCCGCTGATCAGCGGGATCGGCCATGAAATAGACTTCAGCATCGCTGATTTTGTCGCCGATGTACGAGCACCCACACCTTCCGCCGCAGCCGAGTTGGCCACACCCGACGCCGCGGACTTGGCTGGAATCGTACTGGGACTCAGGCAAAAACTTCATACCTGTTGCAGATTCCGCGTGTATCACTGTCGGCGGGAGCTGGAGCAACTGGAGAAACGCATCCCTCATCCGCGGCGGGTCCTGCAGGCCTGCAGTCAGCGATTGGATACTTACGCAATCCAGTCCAGGCACATGCTCAAACTGCTGTTCGTCTCAAAAAGCTCCGCGCTGACTGTACAACAGCTCCGGTTGCGGCAACTGAATCCATCGCAGCGACTGCAATCGCTCAGGGATAAATGCGCTACCCTGCACAAGCGGCTGATGCATTCGGCCACGATGCGCCTCGGCATCGCCGGATACAAGCTTCGCCGCCTGCAGGACACACTGCAGGCGGTCAGTCCACAGGCGACCCTGGATCGGGGCTACGCCATTGTCACTCACGTGCACGGTGATACAATTGTCAGGGACGTCGCCTCGCTCAGGGTCGGGGAAACGCTGAAAACCCGCGTTGCAAGGGGAGCCTTTCAATCCACAGTTACGAAGTCCGTCCAGGAAGACTAGACTTATGACAACATGCGAGGTGATGAAATGAGCAAGTATTTCGCAGATAACAGCCTGACCATCGGCAATACCCCTCTGGTCAAGCTCAACAGAATCTCCAAGGCTAACCTATTCGCCAAGCTGGAGAGCCGCAATCCGGCAAGCTCCGTCAAGTGCCGGATCGGCGCCAATATGATCTGGGAAGCGGAACGATCAGGTAAACTGCGCAGGGATACTATACTGGTGGAACCCACCAGCGGGAATACCGGTATTGCACTGGCTTTCGTCGCGGCCGCCCGGGGCTATTCCTTAACGCTGACCATGCCCCATACAATGAGCCTGGAACGCAGAAAGCTGATGAAAGCCCTGGGGGCCAGGGTGGTCATTACAGACGGTGCGCTGGGGATGAACGGCGCCATCCGGAAGGCCGAGGAAATCGTGGCCAAAGATCCTTCCCGGCACCTGATGCTCCAGCAGTTTGAAAACACCGCCAACCCCGCGATCCATGAAAAGACCACCGGTCCGGAGATCTGGAATGACCTGGACGGCAACGTCGATGTGCTGATCAGTGGTGTAGGCACCGGCGGCACCCTGACCGGGATCTCGCGTTATATCAAAAAGACGATGGGCCGCAAGATGATCTCCGTTGCGGTGGAGCCCGTCACATCCCCGCAGATCAAATGCGCCCTCGAAGGGCTGACTCCCCACCATGCCCCGCACAAGATCCAGGGAATCGGCGCTGGTTTTGTTCCGGCCAATCTGGATCTCACGATGGTGGACCAGACCGAGCAGATTAACGACGATGAGGCGATTGAATTTGCCCACCGGCTGATGCGCGAAGAAGGGATACTGGCCGGTATTTCCAGTGGGGCCGCCACCGCCGCCGCCGTACGTGTAGCGCAGCAACCAGGGTTCCAGGGGAAAAATATAGTCGTTATCCTGCCCGATTCCGGCGAACGCTACCTCTCGACAGCCTTGTTTGCCAATGTTTTCACAGACATCGAGAATGTTCAATAGCCTCTCTTCGACAGGGCTCTCGCCTGTTGATCCGCGTGGTATGAAGATCGCACCAGGGGCCCACTGGCGACGCTGGCAAAGCCCAGTGACCGGGCGAATTCCCCCAGCGCCATGAATTCCTCCGGGTGGACGAAACGCGCCACCGGCAGATGATAGCGGCTGGGTTGCAGATATTGACCCACTGTCAGCATCTCACAGCCATGTTCCCGCAAATCACGCAACACCTCATGCACCTCCGGTATCGCTTCGCCCAGACCCAGCATCAATCCGGACTTGGTTGGGATCCCAGGCTGCGCTGACTTGAATTGACGCAAGAGATCCAGGGAGCCTGCATAGTCGGCGCCGGGGCGTGCCTGTCGATACAGGCGGGGCACCGTCTCGATGTTGTGGTTGAAGACGTCCGGAGGCGCCGTTTCCAGGGCTGCGAGCGCCCGGGCAACCCGTTTACGGAAGTCCGGGGTTAGGATTTCGATGCGGATTGCCTGTGAGCGCTGTCGTACCGCCGCAATACACTTGGCGAAATGCCCCGCGCCGCCATCACGCAGATCATCCCGGTCCACGGAGGTGATAACGACATACTTGAGTTTCATCAACGTTACCGCCTCGGCGAGGTTCTGCGGCTCCGCCTCATCCAGCGGTCCCGGCCGGCCATGAGCCACATCGCAGAAAGGGCAGCGCCGGGTGCATAATTCGCCCATGATCATGAAGGTTGCCGTTCCGTTTGCGAAGCATTCACCCAGGTTCGGGCAGGCTGCCTGCTCGCACACCGTATGCAATTGATGTGCTCTCAACAACAGTTTCAGAGTAAGAACCGCGGCTTGGGTCGGCGCCCTGGCCCGGATCCATGACGGTTTTCTGGGCAGCGGCCCCTCGGAAGGGATTAGCTTGATGGGGATCTTCGAGGTTTTCAGTTTGCCCCGCCTGTCACGAAGCGGGTCATCGGTTGGCTTCAACACGGATCGGGTACCGGTTGCTCAGGCCGCAGCCCGGGATTGCAGGTATCGATGCGACCCCGGTTCGACTCGAATCCCGGAGCAAGGCAAGCCCAGATTCGCGAACAGCATCGGCTGTAAGCATTGGGCAACCTCGGCGACATCCATATCAATACCCAAATCCTGCAACCGGGTTACCTCCAGCCGTGGGTACCCGCAGGGATTGATACCCGCGAAGGGCGCCAGATCCATATCGACATTCAGCGCGAGGCCATGATAACAGCATGACCTGTGTACACGTATCCCCAACGCGGAAAGTTTTCTGCCTGCCACATACACCCCCGGAGCACCCGGTCTTCGAACCCCCGTTATACCCAGTTGTCTGAGCATATCGATCACGGATTGTTCAAGCAGCGTAACGAGTTCCCGCACGCCGAGCCCGAGCCGTTTCAAATCCAGCATCAAATATACCAGCAACTGTCCAGGACCGTGGTAGGTCACCTGCCCTCCCCGGTCCGTCTGAACGACGGGTATTTCGCCGGCATCCAGTATATGTTCCCGCTTGCCGGACAGCCCCAGGGTATAGACCGCCGGGTGTTGCAGGTACCACAATTCATCAGGGCTCGTGGCGTCTCGTCCGCGGGTCAGGGCGGTCATCGCAGCATAGGCAAGGTTGTATTCACACAGCCCGAAATGACGAATCACCGGTTTCACAGCCTTGTACAACTATCTATCCTCAGGATATTCCGGAATTATAGGCAGACCTGTCAGCTTGCACTAACCCTATGTAATTACAAAGTGAAATAAGCAATCATTCCGCTTTTCAGCCCGGTACAAGTAAGAACTTCCGTAAACCGAGGCCAGGGATTATTATACCCCCTCAGGAAATGTTTCTTATCCATATTGAAAAAAGATAATATAATCAAATCACTCACAGATATATACCCTGCCATTCCGTAAGGCGCCACTTACGGCACAAGCCGGGTAGCTTCAGTAACCAGACAACCTCAGAGGTATTAATATGAAAGTTTCAAGCTTTGCAATCGCTGTCCTGTCAATGAATCTGGTGTTCGCCACCTCCGCCATGGCAGCCGAGACGACGGATTCGGTGACCGGCATGGTCCTGGACAAGTGCGGAAAGTTACCCGTAACACCGACGATACCCAATGGTAACACTGCCAGCGAAGAGGACCTGGTTAGCGCGATGAAAGATGTAAAATCCTATCAGACCAAGGTAATGGAATACCGTGCTTGCCTCGACCAGATCGCGGTCGGCCTCACCGCAGAGGAAGATCAGGAAAAGCAGACCCTGCTGGTCTCACTGCATAACCGAACGGTCGATGATGAACAGGAACTCGGTGACCTCTTCAATTCCTCGGTCAGGGCTTTCAAAGGTAGAAAATAGATTTGTCAACCAGGCATCGAGGAAGCAGAGTGCCATGACAGGGACTGTAATCACGCCGGAATTTCTGCGAAAGATCCCGATCTTCAGTTCCCTTTCAGAAGATGCCTTGGCGCAGGTCATTCAATCACCCGACAACGGGGTTGAGGAATACGCCGCCAAGCAAACAATCATCAGGGAATCCGAGGTCGGCACCTGCATGTATGTTGTACTTGATGGTACCGTTGAAGTATACGTCCGCGCTGTGGGCGGCATGGGCAGGGAGGTCAGCATCGCCACCCTGAAAAAGGGCGACTTTTTTGGCGACCAATCGTTGAACACTGATACTACGGGTAGAAGAACAGCAAGTGTCCGGGCACTCCACCCAGCCAGGGTTTTCCGTATAAGCAAAAAACATGTCCTGCTGCAATTGCATAAAGGCGACGAACAGGAGGACTCGGGAAATTCCACCCTGCCATCGTTATCCGCGAAGGACCAGGAAGTCGCTGAGCTTTTCAAGGGTCTGCGCTTGTTCCAGAGTCTCAAACCCTCCGAACTCGAGTCCATCGGCGCCTGGACCTCTATTGCCTCAGTCGGTCCCGGTGAATTTGTACTGAAGGAATCGGAAAAGGGTGATTGTCTTTATGTGATTCTGGAAGGCGTTGTCGAGATCTTCACCTTTGATGATGACGGCAAAGTGGTGTTGCTGGCCACACTTGAACGTGGAGAATATTTCGGCGAACAGGCACTCATGCCCGGCAGCAGCGGCAACCGTAATGCCTATGCCAGAACCAGTGATATCGCCCGTCTGATACAGGTACCCAAAGCCTATTTCCGCTTGCTGCTGAACCGGGACAGTGAACTTGCTCAGTCTTTACAACGTATCGGGGAAAAGCAGAAATCCGTCATTGATCACATCCAGCACAAAGACTAGGGTATATTTCCGATATTCGGGCGTGTCCTCCCGGAACCCTAACTGAATCTAATTGCGGGCGCGTGACAAATCTGCCGGTTGTGGAAACGGTCTATCAGTCACCGGTGTAGATGCAGCCGGTAGTGCAGGTTTCGCGGACCTGGACAGCGCATAGTTCCGGGAGTCTGGGTTTCATTTCACGCCAGATCCATCTCGCAAGATTCTCACTGGTGGGGTTTTCAAGACCTCCCACCTCATTGAGGTAGCTGTGATCGAGTTGATCGAATACTGGTTTGAAGCACTCGCTGATATCCGCGAAGTCCCTTATCCAGCCGGACTGTGTATCAGCAGCACCTTCCAGATATACCGTGATCCTGAATGAGTGACCATGCAGGCGACTGCATTTATGCCCTGCCGGCAGCATGGGCAGCAGGTGGGCGGCCTCGATTTGAAATTCCTTGTAGATTTGCATCGACTTCAATCCACCTTAGCCTATAAGTCTTCCAGGTGGGATGGCGAAATTGAGCTTGCGGGCTTCGTACAGCCGGAAAGCCTCCTGCCAGATACATCCGGGTTTGGCTTCACCCACAGGGATGCCATCCAGCCGGATTACCGGCACAACACCTATCGTAGAACTGGTCAGCCAGATTTCATCCGCCTGCCGCAACTCCTGTTCCGTGATGGGTGTCTCCTCGCAGCCCACTGGGACTTCCTGCAGCAGCCTAACCAGCAGGTCCCGGGTGATCCCGGCGAGTACGCGACCGTCTGTGGCAGGAGTTTTGACAGTCCTCCCCTGTACGATGAAAACGTTACTTGAGGCCCCCTCGCTAAGGTAACCTTGCCGGATAAGGATGGCATCCAGTGATCCATCCGTTGCAGCAGCCAGCTTCTTGAGCATGACGCCCGGCAGCAGGGTGATCGCCTTGATATGGCAGTATTTCCACCTTATATCCTCGTGGGTAATGGCAGATACGCCGCTGGTGAAATCCCGTGCCTGGATTGGTTTGCACATGACAAATACCGTGGGTACCAGCGTATCGTTGTAGAGATGTTCACGCTCGCCCACTCCCCGGGTCACCTGGATATAGATGGAACAATCATTCCGCGTCGGCTGATGATCCAGCAGTCTTTCGAAAATGCCATACCATTCGCTGTGCTTTAGTGGATTGCGTATGGCAACCGCCGACAGGCTGTTATACAACCTCCGGAGATGCTCATCCGGACAAAGTATGCTGCCTCCGAATACCGGTATGACTTCATAGACACCGTCGCCGAAGGTGAAACCGCGATCCAGTACGGAAACCCGGGCCTGATCCAGGGGGAGATAATCTCCGTTGAGATATACCAGCTGCACGGACGGTCACTCGAGTAACATCAGGATCTCATCCTGCAGACGCTTGAAAAGGCCGCCTTCCTCC
>MGYR01000192.1:12312-24180 GCA_001801825.1 Gammaproteobacteria bacterium RIFCSPLOWO2_02_FULL_56_15
TCCGGACCGGCGCCATAATCGTTCCCTGCGGTTCGATGGCAGCATCCAGTTCGTCATATCTTCCCCTGGGTATGGTGATATACAGGTCACCGGCGACACCCAGTTGCAACTGATCGGAGACGCCTTTCCAGATCCTGACAGTACTTACTTCAGCGCTATCGGGGTACACGCGCCGTGTTTCAAAAAAGCGGAATCCGTAATTCAGAATGGATTGGGTGGCCTTGGCCCTGGAATTATCGCTCTCCGCGCCTGCTATTACCGAGATCAACCGCATTCCATCCCTGATGGCCGAGGCCACCAGGCAATACCTGGCAGTTTCCGTATGCCCGGTCTTGATGCCGTCCACAGTCTCATCCCACCACAGCATACGGTTGCGATTGATCTGATGGATACCATTGAAGGTAAACTCCTTGATGGAGTGCATTTTGTAGATATCGGGGAAATCCCGGATCATGGCAGCAGCGAGTATTGCAAGATCCCTGGCCGTCGTATAGTGTTCTGCATCAGGCAGGCCCGTACTGTTCATAAAGTGGGTATGATTCATCCCGAGCCGAGCCGCATGCTGATTCATCAGCCCGACAAATACCTCTTCGCTGCCGGCAACGTGCTCAGCCAGCGCCATACTCGCATCATTGCCGGACTGGATAATCACCCCCATCAGGAGATCGTGCACAGAAATCTGTTTACCAACTTCAATAAACATCCGCGAACCTTCCATCCGCCACGCGTTTTCACTCACCAGCACCTGGTCATCAAATTTTATATGGCCGGCGGCAAGTTCCGCGGCGACGATATAGACGGTCATGATCTTGGTAAGGCTGGCCGGCTCAATCCTTAAATCTGTGTTTTCAGCAACCAACAGCTCCCCGCTGTTGTAGTCACTCACCAGGTAGGCATCGGCATTGATCTTGGGCGGGGCGGGTACTGCCGTGGCTGCCAGCACTTGCGGGCCGGTTATAATCAAGTTAAGAACGAATATAATATTCGCAATTGGAGAATATTTGTTCAACTCAGTCTCCTGTCATCTGTTTCACGCACGGCGGTGAATCATAACCGATATTTAATCGATGGTTATACGGTATTCCGCGATCCCGATTTTACCCAGTCCCGCTGCCAGCCGATCCGCGGTTTCTGTGTCGCGTAACGGACCCAGGCGCACCCGGTACAACTTCCTGCCGTCACGAGTTACTTCGCTGATGTGCAGGCTGCGATCCAGGCCTGACACCCGTGCCGCCAAACGTCGGGCGTTACCGAGGTCAGCAAATGCACCCAGCTGAATGTAGAAACCGGTTAACGGCCTCGAACCACGACCAGACGGGGCCGGCTCCTCCGCCACTCGGTAGGTGGATGGATTGATCGCGCTGACTTCGACGAGTCCGGTACCCCCGCGCAGGATGTCAAGCTTGGCGGCAGCCGCATAAGAAAGGTCGATAATGCGGTTATCATGGAAGGGACCTCGATCATTGACGCGAACGATGATCCGCTTGCCGTTGCGGAGATTGCTGACCGCCACGTAGGTGGGTAACGGCAGGGTCTTGTGCGCGGCGGTCATGGCGTACATATCATAAGCCTCGCCGCTGGATGTCCTGCGTCCGTGGAATTTCTCTCCATACCAGGAAGCGATCCCCCGTTCCTCGTAACCCTCACTGCTGGACATTACGTAATAGCGTTTCCCCATTACTTCATAACTCGGGGGATTGCCGTATTTACTCCTTGGTTCAGTCGAAGGCACCGCATCAGGAACCTCGGACATATCGACCTTGCCCGCAGGCGGTCCGCCGTCCGGCTTCCGGGGTTTGGTTGAACAGCCGGCCAGCAGGCACGCCGCAAGGATCCAGCAGGAGATACGGAAAAACAGAATCCTGTCTGACATTACTCAGAGAACCTACGGTGCCGTGTACCGGCTACGGATCTCACGGGCAAGTTGAAATACCACCATGGCGTATAACATGCTGTTATTATAACGAGTAATCACATAAAAATTTCTGAACCCCAGCCAGTATTCATTCTGGTCCTGGTTTTCAAACTCGAGCAGTTTTACTTCAGTATTCCCCTGGAGATCCGGGATCGCAAGACCGTGACTGGTCAACTCACCGGTTGTCGTATCCGGTTCGAGCCCGTCTGTCAGATACTGACGGAAACCGTCCCCGCTGATCTCAGCCGGTCTGGTAATCGGCTCTCCAGGAACCCAGCCATGGGTCTTGAAATAATTGCCTACACTCCCGATGGCATCCACCTTGTTATTGATAATATCAACCACGCCATCCCGATCGAAATCAACGGCGTAATTACGGTAGCTGCTGGCAATGAACTGGGGTATCCCCATGGCGCCGGCGTAGGAGCCGGTGATACTGAGCGGATCCATAGCCTGTTCCCGGCTCATCAACAGGAAATGTTCAAGCTCCCCGGTAAAGAAAGCCGCCCTTTTCGGATAATCGAAGGCCAGAGTCGCCAGCGAGTTGATCACCTTGTAGCGTCCGCTATCTCTGCCGTAACGGGTTTCTACACCGATAATGGCCACAATAATTTCCGCCGGCACCCCGTAGACCGCTTCGGCACGAGCCAGCGGTTCTGCATTGGCCTCCCAGAACTCCACACCCTGCCGGATCCTGTCAGATTTGAGAAAGATTGACCGGTATTGGTACCAGGGCTTTTTTTCAGCCGGACGGGAGATGGCCTCGATTATACTGTCTATAATCTCAACATGTTCGAAAACGGAATTCAAATCCGCCTCATTGAAACCATGCCTGGCAACCATGTCCTGGACGAACAGCCGGACATCCTCGCGCTCGAGCACCGATCCGTTGACGACGGTTGTAAACGTCAACAGCAGCAAAGCAAGCTTGCAATACAGAAACTTCATCATAGCCGGATTACCCCGAAAGCAGTCTACGGTGTGAATGTATGGACATCAGCATGCCAAAACTGATCATCAGCGTTACCATGGAAGTACCGCCCTGACTGACCAGCGGCAGAGGCACACCCACCACCGGCAACTGGCCGGCGACCATGCCCATATTTACAAAGATATACACGAAGAAGGTTAACACCAGTCCCGAACCCAGCAGTCTGCCATAGGTTTCCTGGGCATTCATCGCCATGTACAGTCCCCGCCCGATGATGAAGAGATAGAGACTGCTGAGCAACAGTACGCCCATGAATCCGAATTCCTCGCAGAACACGGAAAATATGAAATCCGTGGAACGTTCCGGCAGGAATTCCAGGTGTGACTGGGTGCCGTTCAGCCAACCCTTGCCATAAATTCCTCCCGAACCAATAGCAATCGTCGACTGGATGATATGGTACCCTGCGCCAAGCGGATCCTGATCCGGATCCAGAAAGGTCAGGACCCTCTTTCTCTGGTAATCATGCATGAAATACCATAATACTGGGGTCGACATGGCAGCGGTGATGATCATGCCACTCAACAACTTCCAGTTAATCCCAGCCACAAAGAGTACCGAAAAACCTGCCATTCCAACCAGCAACGCAGTCCCTAAATCTGGTTGTTTGCAGATCAATAATACAGGAACCGTCACCAGCAAACAGGCTGCAAGCATGCGCCAGATGCCTGGTGGTAAAGACCTCTCTGAAGAGTACCATGCAACAACCATGGGCACCGCGAGTTTCATCAATTCCGATGGTTGGAAACGCAGGAAACCGAGGTCCAGCCAACGTCTGGCGCCCTTGCCTATATCGCCGGCGACCAGAACTACGATCAGCAACACAACCCCTGCCAGATATAACCAGAAAGACAAGCGCGCCAGTTGCGCCGGGGATATCTGGGTGAATACCAGCAGCAATGCAAATGCGAGTATCAGCCTGCCACACTGCCGCATCAGTATCCCGGTATCCATGCCACCTGCGCTGTAGAGTGTCACAAGCCCCAGAGAGCAAAGAACTGTGATACCCAACAGCAGGGGTAAATCGATATGCAGCCGCTGAAACAGGGATTGATCACCCATCAGCGTCATTCTCCACATTGGTGCTTTTCAGTAAATGGAAATCCAGAAGTTTTCTGGCGATGGGCGCCGCAGTCGATGAACCACCACCTCCGTGTTCCACGATAATCGTCAGGGCGATCACCGGGTTTTCGACCGGTGCAAAAGCTATAAAGAGGGCGTGGTCCCGAAACTCGACGTCAACCTCCTTCTTTTCAGCCTCTAGCTCATCTTCCGGCAATCCGATGACCTGTGCCGTACCGGTCTTCCCCGCATACCTGTATGGAGCATCCCGGCCACTGGCCCGGGCGCTGCCCCTCGCGCCTTGCACCACTTCGCCCATGGCATTGATGATCTCATCGTAATAGCGATCCATTGCCTGCCTTTGCAGATCTGTGGATTTGTCACTGAGCGGCCGGTTCTCCTCCGGCGCTGTAAGGCTGGATGCCTGATCAAGCAGATGGGGTATTATGGCCCGGCCGCGGTTGGCCATCATCGCCACTGCTGTGGCAAGCTGAACCGGTGTCACCAGCAGGGAACCCTGACCGATCCCGACGTTTACGGTCTCGCCAGGATACCAGGCCTGTCCAAGTACATTTTTCTTCCATTCACGCGAAGGCACCAGACCTGTGGATTCACCTCCGATATCGATGCCCGTCCTACGTCCAAATCCGAAATTCCACAAAGCGTGACTGAGTTCGTCAATGCCCATATCCACGGCAAGATTGTAGAAATATACGTCACAGGATTGGGCGATGGCGTTCTGCAGATTGGTATGACCATGCCCCCCCTTTTTCCAGTCGCGGTATTTTCGTTCCTTTCCCGGCAGACGAAACCATCCCGGACACCAGGTTTCGGCAGCCGGTGTCCGGTAGCCGTTTGCAAGGGCCGCCAGGCCAAAGAATGGCTTGATCGTTGAACCGGGTGGATATTGTCCCCTGAGGGCACGGTTCAGCAGTGGGGCATCAGGGGAGGACAGAAGCATTTTATAGGAGGCAGGGGCTATGCCGTTTACGAACTGGTTAGGGTCATATCCCGGGGCGCTGACCAGCGCAAGCACACTGCCATCACGGGGATCGATGGCGACGATCGCACCCCGTCTGTTCTCCAACAACTCAACGGCAAGATTCTGTAATGCAACGTCCAGGCTAAGCGTAATATTTTGTCCCGCGATCGGGGGAACCCGGTCAAGCACCCGTATAACCCTGCCCTGTGCATTGACTTCCACCTGCTGGTAACCGACTGTACCGTGCAAAATATCCTCGTAGGCCTTCTCAACGCCGAGCTTTCCTATATGCGTGGTGCCCCGGTAATTGGAGGCATCAAGCTCCTTGAGTTCGGGTTCGTCGATCATACCGACATAACCTACGACATGGGCGATATTGGCAACCAATGGATAATAACGACTCAATCTCGCTACTATATCGACTCCGGGATACCGGTATCGATTGACAGAGACGCTGGCGACCTCCTCTTCGCTCAGGTTGAATCGTAATGGGATACTGTCGAAACGCCTGTGCTTTGAAAGTTCCGTCCTGAAGCGTGCGATATCCTGGGCATTGATGCTGATGACCCCGCCCAGATCCTGAAACAGTTGATCCAGATCTTTTACCTGCTCCGGTACAATCTCAAGACTGAATGATGGTCTGTTGTCTGCGAGTAACACCTTGTCCCGGCTGAAAATGAGGCCTCTCATGGGTACCAGCGGCTGAATCTTGACACGATTGTGCCGGGACAAAGTGGTGAAATGATCATGTCTGACAACTTGCAGGTAGAAGATCCGTGCTAACAGGGACAGTATCAGAAGGCAGATGATCACACCTGACACAATGATCCTGTTTCGAATCAGATGGTATTCCTGCCTGGTATCAGTAAGGGTATATTTTTGCGGCATGCAGTCCCTTCATAATCCCGTTTTTTATCCTGAATACGCGATGGCAACTATACCATGTTTCCCATATTTCCAGGATCCGGCGCTGTCACAGGAAAAAGACCAGGTACTACTGGACCTTGAACTTCCTTCTGACGTCTCTCAGGATGATGAATATCCAAGGCCACAACAACATGCTGCTGAAGGCCGGCATCCAGTACGACCAGTGCATGGGAGGGATCCCCAACATACTCTTGATCCAGAGGACGATGATCTGGAACAACAGGATGTAACCACAGACCAGGAAGGCCTGTTGCACCAGTGGAAATACACGCAAGCGTTGGTGCGATTTCAATGTAATAAAAGCAATCACTGCCAGGCCGAGTGCATTCTGTCCCAACACAGTTCCCTGTTGCACATCCAGCAGCAGCCCCAGCGTCCAGCTGATACCTATACCTACACGATCGGGTAACGCCATGCACCAGTAAATTAAAACCATCGCTACCCAGGCCGGCCGCCAATTGACTGCCCATTCCGGCAGCGGCATCGCCGTCAGCATCAAGGCAACCAATAAGCTTAAGGCGATGATCCAGCTTCTACTATGCGCGGATTGCGGCATGTTGTACCCTAATCCTTCGTTTCACCATCCGCATGATTCCCCTCCTCACCAGAAAGCCATAAGAGCAATACCTCCCGGTTCTGCGCCAGTCTGGCGCTGGGGATCACTGTCACCTTGGAAAATGGATCTCCCGGCTCATGGGTCACTTCACTGATCGTGCCTACCGGATATCCCCTGGGGAACTTCTGCCCCAGTCCCGAGGAAACAACCAGATCCCCTGTTTTGACATCGGCATTGTTTGGTAGATGCTCGAGCAGCAGTGCATTATTCTGGCCGGTTCCCACCGCGATCGTACGCAGTCCATTCCGGTTGATCTGCACAGGAACGGCATGATTGGGATCGGTGATCAGCAAAACCTTGCTTGAGAATTGCCCCATATGCACCACCTGGCCGACAATGCCGCCGCCATCCACGACGGGCTGCCCCTCAAATACTCCATCACGCCGTCCCTTGTTGATTTCAATCAGGTGACGGAACGGTTCAAGTTCAACCGCCATCAGTTCTGCGATCAGGACCTTATCCTGGAAGTTGATGGTAGAACCCAGCAGGGCTCGAAGCCGCAGGTTTTCAGCTTCAATCACATCGAAACGCTGCAGCCTCGTATTCAGCAGATGCGCCTGCTCTCTCAGTCTGCTGTTTTCCTCCATCAGGGATTTTCTTGATACCAGCGTTTCGGACAAGTTTCGTCCCAGCTTAATCGGCATGTTCACGGCCAGCTGCACCGGGTAGACCAGCGTGGACAGGACTTCCCGGACCACCTTAAGGTGATCCTGCCGATAATCGATGAACATGAGGATGATGGATACCAGAATAAAAAAGATTACTCTGGAGTTGGCCGAGGGACTTTTGAGAAAGAGGGTTTTTATAAACGATTCTCTTCAGGCATTTGCTTGCTTATTCTACTGCCAGGATATCGTCTCCATATTCATCGATCATTTCCAGGTACCTGCCACCGCCTCTTGCCACGCACGTCAATGGATCTTCAGCAATGATCACGGGTAAGCCGGTTTCCTCCATCATCAGGCGATCTATATCACGCAGGAGCGCGCCGCCGCCTGTCAGGACCATTCCCCGCTCCGCCACATCAGAACCCAGCTCCGGCGGGGTGTTTTCCAGCGCATTCTTCACGGCATCCACGATCCCGGAGAGCGGTTCCTGCAACGCCTCCAGGATCTCGTTACTGTTCAGAGTAAAGCTTCTCGGCACACCCTCAGCGAGATTTCTTCCTCTGACTTCCATTTCCCTAACCTCATTTCCCGGATAGGCGCATCCGATCTCCTGCTTAATGCGTTCCGCGGTTGCTTCACCGATCAATGTTCCATAGTTTCTCCGTACATAATTGACGATGGCTTCATCAAACCTGTCGCCACCTATGCGTACGGAATCTGAATAGACGATCCCGTTGAGCGAAATGATCGCGACTTCGGTGGTACCGCCACCGATATCGAGCACCATCGAGCCCTTGGCGTCACTGACAGGCAAACCTGCGCCAATTGCCGCCGCCATGGGTTCCTCGATCAAATGTACGGTTCTCGCACCGGCACCCATGGCTGATTCCCTGATTGCCCGGCGCTCCACCTGGGTGGAGCCGCAAGGGACGCAGATCAAAACCCTTGGGCTGGGTTTGAAAATGGTCCCACCGTGAACCTGGTGGATAAAATACTGAAGCATCTTTTCCGTGATTACGAAATCTGCGATGACTCCGTCCTTGAGAGGACGGATCGCGGTGATATGTCCCGGTGTCCTGCCAAGCATCCTTTTGGCTTCCGCGCCGACTGCCCTGATTGATTTCGAATTGATCTTGCCGTCGCCGCTTTTGATGGCAACCACGGAGGGTTCGTTCAGTACGATACCTTTGTTCCGGACATAGATAAGGGTGTTGGCTGTCCCGAGATCTATGGACAGGTCATTTGAGAACAAACCGCGTAAGAAATTAAACATGTAAACATTACATCCTGTGGGATAAATTAATCCATGCATTTCCCGGGAAAATTTTCTGGATTCATCGGCAGCAATCCGGGGGCTGTTGGTAAAAACAGGTAAAGATCACGATCTGCCTAACCGGAAAACCCGTCTGATACAGGAAATCCACCATCTCCTGGCCACGTTCAAACATGCCGGATTACCAGCGTCACTCTATCAATGAGGGAGGTTTTCAGCAAGCTGTGTGTTATCATAATCAGCTTAAAAAGCGGATTATAACAGAACAGGATCATGGTGCTCGAAAAAGAGAAAGTCGAGGGTATCGCCCGGCTTGCCAGACTCGAACTGAAGACAACAGAAATCGAAGCATACAGCCGCGATCTTTCCAGAATCCTGGAATTAATCGAGGAAATGAAAGGCGTGAATACAGCGGACGTAGCCCCCATGGAGCATCCGCTGGAGATCAGGGCGCGACTGCGGGAGGACCAAGTCACCGAAACCGACCAGCGGGGGAAATACCAGGCCCTGGCCCCGGCCACTGCGGATGGTTTTTATCTGGTACCGAAGGTTATCGAATAACCCTGCCCAACGGTCATGAGACCGCCAGCCTCACGGTACCTGCACAAGCTGAACCCATGCATCGCACTTGCCTGAAATCATTGTCTAATCTGCTGCACCGAAGGGAGATTAGCAGCCAGGAACTGACCCGGATATACCTGGAACGCGCTGCGCGATATAACCCGGTGATCAATGCGTTCATCACCCTCACCCCCGAACACGCCATGGAGGCGGCGCTTGCTGCGGACCAGCGTCTGCAGGCAGGCTCGGCAGGACCCTTGACGGGAATACCGGTGGCCCACAAGGATATCTTTTGTACGGACGGGATCCGGACCTCCTGCGGCTCCCGAATGCTGGATAACTTTCCTGCGCCCTACAACGCCACGGTGGTGGAAAGGCTCCAGGATGCAGGTATGGTGATGATCGGCAAGACCAACATGGACGAATTCGCCATGGGTTCTTCCAATGAAAACAGCTATTACGGACCAGTGAAAAACCCATGGGATACCAATAGGGTTCCAGGCGGCTCCTCTGGTGGTTCGGCAGCAGCGATCGCCGCTGGAATGGCGCCAGTAACCACCGGAACAGATACAGGTGGTTCCATACGTCAGCCCGCAGCGCTGTGCGGGGTAACGGGTCTGAAACCGACCTATGGGCGGGTTTCCCGCTATGGAATGATTGCATTCGCATCCAGCCTGGATCAGGGCGGACCGATAACCCATACGGCTGAGGACGCGGCCTTGATACTGAACGCCATGTGCGGATTCGATGCCAGGGATTCCACCTCTGCTGATCATCCCCAGGAAGACTTCACCGGTGAATTGAACAGACCGTTGGAGGGCCTACGGGTCGGTTTGCCCCGCGAATTTTTTGATTCCCGTCTGGATCCCGGGATTGGCGGGCTGATCCGGGACGCCATCCGGCGCCTGGAACAATCAGGGGCGAGGCTTATGGATATCGATCTTCCCCATAGCGCGCTCTCCATTCCCGTCTATTACGTAGTGGCCATGGCGGAGTGCTCTTCCAACCTCTCGCGTTATGACGGCGTCCGCTTCGGCTACCGATGCACTAACCCGGAGAATCTACTTGATCTCTATTGCCGTTCCCGTGGCGAAGGCTTCGGAGATGAAGTCAAGCGCAGGATCATGATCGGAACCTATGTCCTGTCTGCCGGTTATTTTGACGCCTATTATCTGCAGGCGCAGAAGGTCAGGAGACTGATCAGGGATGATTACCGGCAGGCGTTCAACTCAGTCGATGTCATTATCGGACCTACTACACCCTCTACGGCATTCAAGCTGCATGAAAAAACCGCAGACCCGGTCAGCATGTATCTCTCGGATATCTATACGGTTTCAGTCAATCTAGCGGGTCTGCCTGCCATCTCCATACCGGCCGGCTTTCTGAACGGTTTGCCGGTGGGGATGCAGATCATTGGTAACCACTTCTCGGAATCCCGCTTGCTCAATCTTGCCCACCGTTTCCAGCTCGAGACCGACTGGCATCTGGCCAGACCCGGTGCCTACGCATGAACCCGGGCCAGTGGGAAACGGTCATCGGGCTGGAGATACATATACAGCTTGCTACCCGCAGTAAACTCTTTTCCGGAGCAGCCACTGCCTTTGGTGCGGCGCCCAATGTACAGGCATGTGCTGTCGACCTCGGACTGCCGGGAGTATTACCTGTCATCAATCGGCAGGCCGTCAGGATGGCAGTCCGATTCGGGTTGGCAGTCGGTGCCGAGATCGCCAGGCACTCTGTCTTCGCACGGAAGAATTATTTCTACCCGGATCTGCCTAAGGGATACCAGATCAGCCAGTATGAGATGCCCATTGTCTCGGGTGGTGGCATAGAAATCGAGCTGGAAGACGGTTTCAGGAAGCACATTAATATCACTCGGGCGCATCTAGAGGAGGATGCCGGAAAATCCCTGCATGAATCCTTTCCCGGTATGAGCGGGATAGACCTCAACCGCGCAGGCACTCCACTCATCGAGATCGTGTCCGAACCTGAAATGCGTTCCGCCCGCGAAGCCGTCGCCTATATGCGCAAGATACATACCCTGGTGCGGTATCTTGCTATCTCCGACGCCAATATGCAGGAAGGATCTTTCCGTTGCGACGCCAATGTCTCTCTGCGGCCTGCCGGAAGCGTTGTATATGGGACCCGCACAGAGATAAAAAACCTGAATTCCTTCCGCTTCGTGGAACTCGCGATCCAGCACGAAATGACGCGACAGGCGGATTTGCTCGATTCAGGGCAGGCTATCGTTCAGGAAACGAGACTCTATGATCCGGTTCGGGACGAAACCCGCCCCATGCGCAGCAAGGAAGAGGCCAACGATTACCGCTATTTTCCTGACCCGGATCTGTTGCCGATGGAACTTGACAATGAAACCATAGAATCCATACGCAACGAACTGCCTGAGCTTCCGGATGCCCGTTATGAACGATTTATCCATGCGTACGGACTGTCCATGTATGACAGCAGGCAACTGACCACTACCCGCGAAGTGGCGGATTACTTCGAGAATGCAGTACTGGCTGCGCATGGCGAGGCTAAATTGACCGCCAACTGGGTCATGGGAGAACTGACAGCCGCACTCAACCGGGAAAGTCTTGGAATTCAACAAAGCCCCATCAGCGCCGCAATGATGGGAGGGTTGATCCAGAGGATTCGCGACAATACCATTTCCAACAAGCTAGGCAAGGCGGTTTTCGATGCCATGTGGGAGGGGGCTGGTGATGCTGATTGCATTATTGAATCCCGGGGATTGCGCCAACTCACGGACAGCGGCGAAATAGAATCGCTGGTCGCGGGAGTGATCGCTGCGAATCCCTCCCAGGTGGCGCAATACCGTAACAGTTCAGAGGAAAAGCGCCTGAAATTGATTGGTTTCTTTGTTGGCCATGTCATGAAGCAATCCAGGGGGAAGGCCAATCCCCAGCAGGTCAATG
>MGYR01000193.1:74-286 GCA_001801825.1 Gammaproteobacteria bacterium RIFCSPLOWO2_02_FULL_56_15
TGCTCTACCACTATCTCAGTCGCGTGCGACCTGCCGGGAATAATAGCATCATCCCCCGGGTGTGATTGGCTGCGGGTTAGTGTCCCCATCGGGGATGGTGGAAACCCCTCGTCTTCAGACGAAGACTGTTTGGCGAGATGTGAGCGATGCGAACATGAGCCGTATTTTGCCTCTCGACTCCGGTTCCGGACTTCGTCCTACCTCCTCCATCC
>MGYR01000193.1:354-3294 GCA_001801825.1 Gammaproteobacteria bacterium RIFCSPLOWO2_02_FULL_56_15
TGGAGTCGTCCCGGAGGGCGAAGGGAGGTGTTTTCAGTCGGCTTCCAGCCGACAATAGATAAACCCCTCGCCTTACAGGCGAGGGGAGGTTAGTCATCCTGTTTTTTCACGTCCGGCGGTTGGCCCAGCGATTTTCGTATACTCCGGTATTCGATAACGCAGGCCAATACAACCAGAGGCAACAGGATCCAAATCAACCAGTCCAACATCTTCCCCGCAATCATCAAGCTGGTACATCCGGAATTGGGTGCCGTGAAAAATAACCCCGCTTGCGCGGGGTTTAAAGCAAAGAACTTCATTACTAGAATAATGAACGGTAGGAATAGTAGCTCTTTCATTTTTCGTTGTATATACACCAAAAAGGGTAGGTTTTAGCTAAAAAACCAGCTTTTTGGTGTAGTCTGGGACCTGAGGATCAGGATATGGTAATTTGACGTCGCATCCGCCTATCGTAAGTAACAAATGGCTAAGAACGGCGTCTGATGTATCGACGATGGCTACAGAGATCCGTCGTGCGAACCGGGATTCATCCTATACCATACCAGATCGAGGTTATCATGCATGCCACTTTACCCCTGATCGAGGAAACCGGATTTCCCGCCCTGCGCCGCCGCCGATCGACTACCTTACAGGTCAATCTCGGTTATCGTTGCAATCAGACCTGCGTCCATTGCCACGTGAACGCGGGGCCCACGCGCCGCGAAATGATGAATGCCGAGGTGCTCGCACTCGTTCCGCAGGTACTCGCCAAGCGCGGTTTTGAAACGCTGGATCTGACCGGTGGCGCCCCCGAGTTGCACGAGGGTTTCCGGCAACTGGTGCGCGAGGCGCGCAGCTTAGAGATCAAGGTAATCGACCGTTGCAACCTGACTATTCTGTTCGAACCGGGGCAGAACGATCTGGCCGGTTTTCTGGCAGGACAGCAGGTGGAAGTGGTGGCCTCATTGCCCTGTTATTCGCGGGAGAACGTCGATAAACAACGCGGCGAGGGTGTATTCGACAAGAGCATCGCTGCCCTGCAAATACTCAACGAGCTGGGTTATGGCCGCCCTGACTCCGGGCTCACGCTCCAGCTGGTTTACAACCCGCAAGGCCCCAGCCTGCCGCCCGATCAGCAGGGACTGGAAGCTGACTATAAGCGTGAACTTTACGAGCACTTCGGGATCGTGTTCAACCGGCTCTATACGCTGGCCAACATGCCAATTCAGCGTTTCGGTTCATTGCTCATTTCCAAAGGGCAATTCAATACCTACATGCGCCTGCTCAAGGATAATTTCCGCGCCGCCAATCTTGCAGATGTGATGTGCCGTGATCTCATCAGTGTGGATTGGCGGGGTTACCTCTACGACTGCGATTTCAATCAGCAGCTTGATCTGGCCATGCCGGCGGACGGGGACACGGCCTCCCGCCGGCATCTGGCCGAGCTGCTCAATACAGACCTGAGCGGGCGGTTGATCCGCGTGGCCGACCACTGTTATGGCTGCACCGCCGGCCAGGGCAGCAGTTGCAGCGGCGCCTTGCAAGGGGAGACAGGCGCGTGAAAAAACTCCTGATCCTGTTGGTGATGGTATTGATCATGGCCGCCTTTTTTGCCTCGGGCCTCCATCATCACTTATCACTGGTGGGGATCAAGACCGGCCTGGTGCAGTGGCAAGGCTGGCGGGATGCACACCCGCTTGCCGCACCCACGGCCTTTTTTGTCGTTTATGTGCTGGTAGCAGCCCTGTCATTGCCCGGTGCGGCGGTGATGGGTCTGGCCGCCGGGGCGATGTTCGGCTTGGGGCAGGGCACGCTGGTTGTTTCCTTCGCCTCGAGTGTTGGCGCCGCCTTGGCGTTTCTGGTCGCGCGCTATCTGCTGCGAGACTGGGTCAGAGACCGTTTCGGCAGCCGTCTCAAGGCCATCGACGAAGGCATGGCGCGCGATGGTGCGTTTTATCTGTTTAGCCTGCGTCTGGTGCCGGTCTTTCCGTTTTTTCTCATCAATCTGTTACTCGGCCTGACCGGGATGCGTGTCTGGACCTTCTATTGGGTCAGCCAGATTGGCATGCTGGCCGGCACGCTTGTCTATGTGAATGCCGGTACGCAACTGGCCAGGCTCGATTCGCTCTCCGGGATCTTTTCGCCGGCACTGTGGCTGTCCTTCGCAGCGCTGGGTCTGTTTCCGTGGCTGGCCAGGGCGCTGATCGGTTATCGGCAAACACGCCGTCTGTATGCCCGCTGGAAAAGGCCGGCCGGCTTCGACCGCAACCTGATTGTAATCGGCGCGGGGGCTGCGGGCCTGGTGACTGCCTATATCGCGGCGACCGTAAAAGCCCGGGTGACTCTGGTCGAGGCCCGCAAAATGGGCGGCGATTGTCTGAACTACGGTTGCATGCCGAGCAAGGCCTTGATCAAATCGGCGCGCGTGGCGCACCTGCTGCGGCATGCCGGGGACTATGGCCTCGTGGCCGGTGAGCCCACTTTCAGTTTTCCTCAGGTGATGAACCGCGTGCACGAGGTGATCCACCGCGTTGCGCCCCATGACAGTATCGAGCGCTATACCGGTCTGGGGGTCGAGGTTATGCAGGGCTACGCCCGCATCAAGGACCCCTGGACCGTGGAGATCGAAAGGTCGGACGGCGGCGCCACCTCTCTGACGACGCGCAGCATCGTGATTGCTGCCGGCGCCCGACCGTTCGTGCCGGCCTTGCCGGGGCTGACTGAGGTGGGCTATGTGACCAGCGATACCGTCTGGGAGGAATTCGCCAGACTGGATACGCCGCCCGCCCGGCTGATGGTGCTTGGCGGTGGCCCCGTCGGTTGTGAACTGGCGCAGAGTTTCGCCCGACTCGGCGCAGGAGTGACACAGATCGAAATGGCCGAGCGGCTGTTGCTGCGCGAGGACGCGGAAGTGTCTGAGCTGGTGCGCAGCTCCCTGGAGACCGATGGAGTGCGTGTGCT
>MGYR01000193.1:3351-3480 GCA_001801825.1 Gammaproteobacteria bacterium RIFCSPLOWO2_02_FULL_56_15
GGCCGGCGCCGATGGTGAACAGAGGATTGCGTTTGATGCCTTGCTGTGCGCTACCGGGCGGGTTGCCCGTCTGCAGGGTTATGGGTTGGAGGAACTGGGAGTGGCTACCGAACACACCGTGATCACCAA
>MGYR01000193.1:3615-7870 GCA_001801825.1 Gammaproteobacteria bacterium RIFCSPLOWO2_02_FULL_56_15
CCTGGACAACTTTCGTTGATCCGGAGGTGGCCCACGTGGGCCTCAACGAGCAGGACGCCAGGCAAAAAGGCATCGCCTATGAAGTGACCCGGTACGGTCTCGCCGATCTTGACCGTGCGATTGCCGATAGTGCCGCGCACGGCTTCGTCAAGGTGCTGACGGAGCCCGGGAAAGACCAAATCCTCGGTGTCACCATTGTCGGTGAACATGCCGGCGATCTGTTGGCCGAGTTTGTGCTCGCCATGAAACACGGCCTCGGACTGAACAAGATCCTTGGCGCCATTCACAGCTATCCCACCTGGGCCGAGGCCAACAAATGCGCAGCGGGCGAATGGAAACGCAACCACGCCCCGCAACGGATGCTGGCCTGGCTCGAACGCTATCACGGCTGGATGCGTGGAGGCGCCGCATGAAACAGAGGGCTCCTCGGCAGAATTTGTGGGTGTATGGAGGACGATTGTTGTTCTCGCCAAGCCGCCAAGCACGCTAAGAAAACAATAGATGAGACGCAAATCCTCTATGGCAATGGGAACCTGCCGCTCCCTTGGCGTGCTTGGCGGCTTGGCGGCTTGGCGAGAGACCTGACGAACTATTGGCGCGCGACGCGAGCGCTATTTTACCCACAGATTCTGCTGACGACCCAAACAAAGGAACCGGTGTCGAATCCATCTGGGAGAATTGGTGGGCCGTGCAGGAGTCGAACCTGCGACCAACGGATTAAAAATCCGCTGCTCTACCGACTGAGCTAACGGCCCGTTGTTCTTTCCCCGGGCGGGAACGATTCATACGACTGACAGCGCATTCATAGTGCCGGAAGACCGGAAAGCCTGCTGTAGCTACCTGATGTCGAGGCGCGAATGATACCGAAGATTGCAAAGATGGCAAATATATAGCAGCGTTCCGGGTACAATTATTTGCTTGAAACACCGCCCGACTATTGATTTTGCAGGCTAAGGACCCTATTTTGTGACCCTGCTCGTTATACTGAGGGAAAAGCATGCCTATTTATGAATACCAATGCGGCCAGTGCAACCACAAACTGGAAGCGATCCATAAGTTCAGTGATACCCCGATGACCGAGTGCCCGGAATGTGGCGAGAGCAGCCTGCGGAAACTGGTATCCGCTGCCTCCTTCCGGCTCAAGGGGACTGGCTGGTACGCGACTGATTTCAAGGACCAGCAGGCCAAGAAAGGCAATGGCGCCGCGAAAAGTGAATCCGCCGAGGGCAAGGACGGCGCCGTTGCGGCAAGCCCCGGGGAAAAAGACAGCAAGGAGGCCGCCGCCGGCAAGAGCGCCGCGGCAAGCACAGACAGCAAATCGGAGGCCGCCACCGACAAGAGCGCCGCGGCAAGCACAGACAGCAAACCGGTAGCCGCGGCAAAAAGCGGCGCCGAGTAAACCACTACGCTTACCAGTCCATGGCCACCCTGCGTAAATATCTGATTGCCGGACTCCTGGTGTGGCTGCCGCTCGGGGCCACCTACCTGATCCTCAGGATGGTGGTGGAGTTGCTGGACCGCACGATCCTGCTGCTGCCTCCCGAGTATCGTCCGGAGAGCCTGTTCGGATTCAACATCCCGGGCCTTGGCCTGATCCTGGCCCTGGTGATCCTGTTCCTGACCGGGCTGCTGGCCGCCAACATCCTCGGCAGAAAACTGGTGGGGCTTTGGGAAAACCTGCTGAACCGGATCCCGCTGGTCCGGACGATCTACAACAGCGTCAAACAGATCACCAGTACCGTATTGCTGACCGACAACAAAGCCTTCAGCAAGGTGGTGCTGGTCGAGTTCCCGCGCAAAGGCGCCTGGAGCATGGGCTTCCTGACCAGTGATGTGTCTGTTTTCGGAACGACGCGGGAGGAGGATCGCCTGGCCGTCGTCTTCGTGGCCACCACGCCCAACCCGACTACGGGGTTTCTCATCGCCGTGAAACGAACGGAGATCATCGAACTGGAGATGAGTATCGAGGAGGCCGTCAAATACGTCATGTCCATGGGCGTCATCCTCCCCGATCACATTTTCCAGGGCTTGAAATCCGCGAATCACCTTGCGGAATCCCCTCCCTCCTCGTAATATTCCGCCTCTTTTTTACACTGGAAACCGGCGGACAGCAGCCATGCGCAGTCATTATTGCGGACAACTCGACACCTCCCTCATCGGTCAGGAAGTGGAACTTTGTGGCTGGGTGAACCGGCGCCGTGATCACGGGGGCGTTATCTTCATCGACCTGCGTGACCGGGAGGGTCTCGCGCAGATCGTGTTCGATCCGGATCAGCCCGAACCGTTTTCCATCGCGGACCAGGTACGCAATGAATACGTGCTCCGCATTACCGGGAAGGTAAGGGCGCGCCCGGAAGGCGCCTTGAACCCGGATCTGGCCACCGGCCAGGTGGAGATCCTCGGCCGCAGCATCGAGATCCTGAACACCGCCAGAACCCCGCCGTTCCAACTGGATGAAGAACACATCAACGACGATACCCGGTTGCGCTACCGTTACGTGGACCTGCGGCGTCCCGTCATGCAGCATAATCTCCGCCTGCGGAGCCGGGTCTGCCGTATCCTGCGCAACCATCTGGATGAACGCGGATTTATCGAGACGGAAACCCCCATACTGACCAAGGCCACCCCGGAAGGGGCCCGCGATTACCTGGTGCCCAGCCGCACCCATCCCGGCAGCTTCTTCGCCCTGCCCCAGTCGCCACAACTCTTCAAACAATTGTTGATGATGTCCGGATTGGATCGTTACTACCAGGTCGCCCGCTGTTTCCGCGATGAGGACCTGCGGGCGGATCGCCAGCCGGAATTCACCCAACTTGATATCGAAACCTCGTTTATGAACGAGGAAGAACTTACCGGCATCATGGAAGGGATGATTCGGCAGTTGTTCCAGGAAGTCCTGGATATCCGCTTGCCCGATCCCTTTCCACGCATGACGTACGCCGAAGCCGTTGCACGCTTCGGTACCGACCGGCCCGATCTGCGTAATCCGCTCGAGTTCGTGGAACTCCGCGACCTGATGAAAGACGTCGATTTCAAAGTGTTCGCCGCACCGGCCAACCTGGAGGACGGCCGGGTCGTGGCGCTGAAACTTCCTGGAGGCGCCAGTCTGACCCGCAAGGAGATCGATGACTACACCACCTTTGCAGGCAGGCACGGTGCGCAGGGGCTCGCCTATATCAAGGTCAATGACAGCGAGACCGGAATGGCGGGACTGCAATCCCCCATACTTAAATTCCTGGGGGATAGTGTCACCACCGCCGTGCTCCAACGGACCGGGGCAGTCAGCGGGGACCTCATCTTCTTCGGCGCCGGCAAGGCGCGTGCGGTCAACGATTTCCTCAATCCACTGCGGAACAAGCTGGCGGAAGACCTGCAACTTTACACCTCGGTATGGGCACCGCTCTGGGTGGTCGATTTCCCCATGTTCGAATACAACGAACCGGAAAAACGCTGGAACCCACTGCATCACCCCTTCACCGCCCCTCGGATTGACAGTATCGACGAAATGAATGCCAGTCCCGGAACCTGCCTGTCACGCGCCTATGACATGGTCCTGAACGGCACCGAGCTGGGCGGCGGATCCATGCGTATCCATCGTCCCGAAATGCAGGAGGCCGTGTTTCGGCTGCTTGGCATCGGTGAAGAGGAGGCGCGGGAAAAATTCGGTTTCCTGATCGAGGCGCTGCATTACGGTTGCCCGCCCCACGGCGGGATCGCCTTCGGACTGGATCGACTGGTCATGCTGATGGCCGGCGCCAAATCGATCCGCGATGTGATCGCCTTCCCCAAGACCCAAACCGCAAACTGCATGCTGACCGAGGCGCCTTCCCACGCACCGGACGCCCAGTTGCGCGAGTTGGGGATCCGGGTGGTGAAGCCCGGCGAAAAAAACCGCTAGGGGTCCTCATCCCGGAGCGCCGCCAGGATCCTGAAAGTATTTCTCGCCAAGCCGCCAAGAAAACAGATTCGCTTCAACTTGGCGGGCTTAGCGCCTTCGCGAGATCCAGCCTATCTCCACCCGGACTCGATTCATTAAGCACCCGCTGGATGTCGTACATACTTTCAGTAGTCCTGCTCCCGGAACTGGAGGAAGAAACCGGTATCCAAGGCCTATACCTGGAACAGTTGTATACCTTCGGCAGGCCGACTCGGGATCCGCGGGAGCGTGTCATTGCAATGGCCTATACCCGTTAACCCTCAGCAACAGAGGTACGCATGAACCCGACAGCCACAGCAAGGCCCCTGAAGGATTACC
>MGYR01000194.1:0-2534 GCA_001801825.1 Gammaproteobacteria bacterium RIFCSPLOWO2_02_FULL_56_15
CATGCGGACGATTTGCAGGATGTCGAACACCTTCGTTTCTTGCCCGATTTGGACAGTAACCTGCCCTTTCTCCACTTTCTTGACGATTCCCTCAATCTGAGTGCCGTCTTTGAGTTCCAGTTTGTCGGCCCACAAAGTTTGTGTAACAACTCCGAATTGCATTAGTGCGAGAACTGTGAACACGATGAAGAAACTCGGTTTCATAAAGACCTCCTTTCCATAGCTTCCCTCAGGATTGCCTGGAGAAGGTTGTCTCTTTCGATTCCCATTTATGCCTCGTCTTACTCTAACCGTTGACGGAAGGAGGAGGGAACTCGGAGATTTTCGGATTTTCCATGAAAACTTTACTGGTTCTCCGAGCACCGCAAATTCCTCCTAAGCCAGTTACGGACGCCCCTGGCCCATTGACCACCGCGGGACGCCTCGGGCATCGCGCAAAGTCAGAGCTTTGTCGCCTTTCTTCACTTCCCGCGCCAGAAAGGCTTCGCTGCCCTGAACTTTCACCTTCGAACCAGTGATCTCTACCTGGTCGCCCTTGGCGAACGCGAACTTGCTTTGCTCCAGGAAGTGGGAGGGACCAATGTGCACGTCTAATGTTTCCTTGTCGGTTTTGAGAGACAGGTGAGTGCCTCCCATGCTGTGCATCCGTCCAATGCCTTCCATAGGGCCGCTGATCTGTAGCACCTCTTCCACGATTCCCTGCACTGTGATCTCGGTAGCGGGATCATAGTTGGCCATCACCTTGCCATTGCCCATTCTCTTCTGCGCAGCCGCCGGGAGAGCCAACAATGCGACACCCAGCGAGAGCATCAGCAGCACTTGCCGCATCTGTATTTTTTTCATGGCGATTTCCTCCACGTTGTGGCTGCCGGCAGCTCGAAACGGTTTGCCGGCAGGAAGTTGTTGCTTATGTGACTTACCGATGGCCTCCATGCCCGCTATTGCCTCCACCGGGATTTCTCATGCCAGGTCCATGACTCCCCTGTGTACCCATCGGAGCACGCTGCTCCGGCATGGGTCCCTGTGTCCGAGAACCGTCGCGTGGCCTCGAGTCCGGCGTGTGAATTCGGTCTCGCTGTGGCACGCCCGTTGGCTCCGAACCTGGAGTCCGAACCTGATCCCGTTTTTGGTCTGGATCCTTCACTTTATCTCGATCTTGTGCCCGATCCTGAGATGGAACACCTGTGGGTTCTGCGCCAGGAGTTCTGATTTGCTCGCGCTCTTGGGTTGTCTTCTGCTCCTGTTCTTTGGAAGCGGATGGTGTTGTTTGCTGAGCGGCAACAGTTACGGCAGAGGCAAAAGCGACTAAAAGAATGAATCCGATCACGTTGGTTAACTTCATTGTCTTGCTCCTTTCCATCTGCGGGTAAGCTCCTCGTTCGTTTCTTCCCTCTACTTAGTTTGATGTTCCGATCATCCAGGAGGGCTTTTTTACAGCGACAATGCCAGAAACCCCTTTGTTCACAGAGGATACTGCCGACTCTGCTCCGTTTTTGATCCTCACGAACATTTCCGCAGTGTCCGAAAACCTGCCCGCATGTCTTCTTCAATTCATTTTGCACGTACAGGGCCAAGATTATCCGTCTTCTTCGGTGGCACCAGTCGAGGCTATCTTGTTTTTGTTAAAACACTTATGCCAAATTCCCAGGATTTCCTCCGGGGGCGCGCCAGAAAGCTGGACTGGCTATTTTCCCCCAGCCATTGTGGGATTCTAATCAAAAGGAAAGGAATAGCTGCTCTGAATGGCTACCCCTTGACATCTCTCCTATCCCCCTGTGAAGATAACAAAATAAACAATTTTGCCATGGCCGATGCATTAGCGGAGAAGAGCGTCTATCTGCAAGGGAAGGTGACAGGGATGGCCCCAGCAAAGGAAGGCGATACAGTGAAAGTCCATTACACGGGAAAGCTGGAGGACGGGAGTGTTTTTGATTCCTCTGTGGACCGCGACCCACTGGAATTCACCGTCGGCTCCGGAATTGTTCTGGAGGGATTTGAACAGACCGTGATCGGGATGTCCCCCGGGGAGACAAAACACCAGAAGATCCTGGCAGAACAGGCCTATGGAGCCCATCGGAAAGAGATGATACTCGATGTTCCCAAGGAAGAAGTTCCCTCGGACTTAGACCCCAAAGTCGGCGACCAGCTCTGGCTGGAAGATCCGATGGGACGCAAAACCCGCGTCATGGTAACGGAGGTAACCGAATCCGGCATCACTCTGGATGCCAACCATCCCTTGGCCGGAAAGGATCTTTATTTCCAAATTGATCTGGTGGAGGTCCTGGCTTCCTGAAGTGCGGCCAGCAAGAGGCTACTGACCGATGAACACGTTTGACAATCCGATCCAGCCGCCCGTGGCCCCGTCCGCCAGCGCGCAACTGCCCAGCGACCTGGACCTGGTCCATCGGGCAAAACAGGGAGATCTGGAAGCTTTCGACGAATTGGTGAATCGCTACGGGGGAAAGATCTTCCGGTTGGCCCAGCACATCACCGGCAATCGGGAGGACGCCGAAGATGCGCTGCAGGAAGCGTTC
>MGYR01000194.1:2590-3195 GCA_001801825.1 Gammaproteobacteria bacterium RIFCSPLOWO2_02_FULL_56_15
GCTGGTGCGAATCGCTGTGAATGAATCGCTGATGAAATTGCGGAAACGGAAAACAAGCCGAGCCGTCTCGCTCGACGAAGGGATCGAAACCGAAGAAGACTGGATCCCCCGGGAAATCGCCGCCTGGGATGAGAACCCGGAGCAAAAATACGCCAACCAGGAGCTCCGCGAAATCCTGGACCGCACGGTGAGTTCGCTGCCACCCGTGTTCCGAACCGTCTTCGTTCTGCGGGACCTGGGCCACCTGTCCACGGAAGAAACCGCAGAGACGTTGCATCTATCCGTGCCTGCGGTAAAATCGCGTTTGCTGCGGGCCAGGCTCCAGCTTCGTGAAAAGCTGACCAAATATTTCCACCGAGGGAATTCCCGTGATTAGCTGTCGGAAGCTCTTGAGTGAACTCTCGAACTACCTGGACAACGAGACTGAACCACAGGTCCGCCAGGAGTTAGAGAGACACATTGCCAAGTGCCCGAATTGTTGGGTGATTTTCGATAGCACCCGCAAAACCATCCAAATCTATCAGGGATGTGAACCATACCCGCTTCCCGAACACCTCCACCACAAGCTCCAAGAGGCACTCCGCAAACAATACGAACAATCGCAG
>MGYR01000194.1:3216-4571 GCA_001801825.1 Gammaproteobacteria bacterium RIFCSPLOWO2_02_FULL_56_15
GTCCGTCACCGACAAGCATCGGCCTTTTTTCGCTTTCTTCAAGAATACCTCTCAAAGGGGTTGCTGCGATGGCATCGCTCTGGCGCGCGCGAGCAGCCTCTGGCAGCAGCACCAGCTTGACAGCAAGTGCGTGTTTGCTATCAAATAGGTTCAGAATCACTCCTCAGTAGCTCAATGGTAGAGCATTCGGCTGTTAACCGAAGGGTTGTAGGTTCGAATCCTACCTGAGGAGCCAATTATTTTCCCGCGTGATTTTCCTGGCCCGTTGGTTAACGGATTTCGACCTCATTTCTCATCATTGCCTGCCGCCCACAACGCACGCAGTTCAAACGTTTTCCCGCCTTTCTGCCGTTTCTCCCCTCTTCTCAGTTTGCATTGCGAGAGTCCGGGCTGCGGTCGAAACCCTCAGGGTTGCGCTCGCACCCCAAACGAAACTGCCTCGAACTCTCAGTTTCTCACCCTGACCTGACCGCCGTGGTTAACAACCGGTTGCGACCGGGGGCCGAAACTGTACACTTTTCGAACTTTTTGCGTATATTTACAGTAGCAGCGGATTTTCGCTGCCCTGCCAGACAATAGGACGACCGCCAGGCGGACTCCCTTGTGGGTGGAATCACCACGTTAAGGAGTCTCGCATGGTGCATGACGTTCACCCGAACGATCTCGCCGAGATCGCCACGATCCTTGCCCGCGGCTACCTTCGCTACCGCGATTCTATGCGCCGAGGGCTTCAGAATTGCCTTGCTTCTACCGCCGAGAGAAGCCCTCATGTCCCCGTGGTTAACGAGACCGAGAACCGAGGAGAAACGGAAAAAGCCACGGGAGAGGAAGCATGAACAATCCAGTGCGCAGGCAAATTGAGGAAGTGCAGCGGATGACAGTCCGCGAGTTACACGAAAAATACCGGGAGGTCTTTGGCGAGGAATCCCGGTCGAACCATCGGCAGTTCCTGATCCGGCGGATCGCCTGGCGGTTGCAGGTGCTTGCGGAAGGTGGTCTCTCGGAGCGCGCCCGCCAGAGGGCCTTGGAAATCGCCAATGACGCTGATCTTAGGATTCGCGCCCCGAAAAACTTTCTGAAACCCGAAGGCAATGATGAAGCAGATCGGACGGTCGTGAGCAGACTGCAGGGCAGCAAAGATGAACGTCTGCCGATGCACGGAACCGAGCTCACACGCGAGTATAGGGGCCAGCGAGTTGTAGTCCGAGTTCTCGATGACGGCTTCGAATACAACGGGCACCGTTACCGATCGCTCTCGTCCATTGCCTCTGAGATAACGGGCGTCCGGTGGAACGGGTTCCTGTTCTTTGGCCTCAATGGTGGCAAGGAGGGACAGCATGCTGACTCGTAGAAGA
>MGYR01000194.1:4848-5037 GCA_001801825.1 Gammaproteobacteria bacterium RIFCSPLOWO2_02_FULL_56_15
TTTACAAAGTGGACCGTCTGAGCCGGTCCTTGCTCGACTTCGCCCGCATCATGGAGGTCTTTGACAAGAAGGGCGTGAGTTTTGTTTCCGTGACCCAGCAGTTCAACACCACGGCCTCGCTTGGCCGGCTCACCTTGAACATCCTGCTGTCGTTCGCTCAGTTCGAGCGTGAGATCATCGCCGAGCGCA
>MGYR01000194.1:5103-5526 GCA_001801825.1 Gammaproteobacteria bacterium RIFCSPLOWO2_02_FULL_56_15
GGCGGAGTGCCGGTGCTGGGCTATGACGTGGACCCGCAGGGCGGCAAGCTGCTGGTGAACGAAGGGGAAGCCTTGCGGGTCCGGGCCATCTTCGCTCTCTACTTGGAACGCCGCTCCCTGATGGCAGTCGTCGAGGAAATGAACGCTCGCGAATGGCGAACCAAGCATTGGGTCACGCGGGAGGGGCGAGAACACGCCGGGCGACCCTTCACCAAGGCTGCCCTCTTCCGACTGCTCACCAACGTACTCTATACCGGCCAAGTGAACCATAAAGGCACTTTCTACCCCGGTGAGCACCCGGGTATCGTTACTCCAGAAATTTGGGGCCGAGTGGACGAACTGTTGCGCAACAACGGCTTCAGCGGCGGCAAGGAAGTTCGCAACAAGCATGGGGCACTCCTGCGCGGCCTGCTTTACTGTGAG
>MGYR01000195.1:0-3407 GCA_001801825.1 Gammaproteobacteria bacterium RIFCSPLOWO2_02_FULL_56_15
GATCGAAACGCGCAAGACTCCCGATAATCGTCCTGTTGCTTCGACCTTCACATGTCGCACAATCCAGGACCGATGACCCATGGCCCGGCGTCCCGCATTCAGCAGTTTCCGCCGTTCCCATACCAAGACCGGCAGCCGGAATATTAAACCGGGGATATCGTCGTGGCTTTAGTGCCAGCCCAAACCGCAGTGGCAAACGGGCTCAGGGGATTTATCCAGATGCAGAATCAACAAAAATTCGGACTGATGCTGGCCATCGCCGCCATCATCGCGCTGCTCGCCGGCGCCTGGATGTGGAGCCAGAGCCCCGACTACCGCGTGCTTTACACCAATGTCTCGGACCGCGATGGTGGCGCCATTATCGGCGCCTTGCAGCAAATGAACGTGCCGTACAAATTTTCGGAGGGCGGCGGGGCCATCCTGGTCCCCGGCAATCAGGTCCACGAAGTGCGTCTGCGCTTGGCGAGCCAGGGCCTTCCCAAAGGCAGCCTCGCCGGCTTCGAACTGATGGAAAACCAGAAACTCGGCTCCAGCCAGTTTCTGGAACAGGTGAACTATCAGCGTGCCCTGGAGGGAGAGCTGGCGCGGTCCATCCAGTCGCTGGCGGCGGTCCAGAACGCCCGCGTGCATCTCGCCCTATCCAAGCCGTCGGTATTCGTCAGGGAACAGCAAAAACCCAGCGCCTCGGTGCTGCTTAACCTGTTTTCGGGCAGGTCGCTCGATGCAGCGCAGGTGAGTGCCATCGTGCACCTGATCTCGAGCAGCGTCTCGGACCTGCCGGTGAAGAACGTGACGGTCGTTGACCAGAGCGGCAGCCTGCTGAGCTCACCAGGCAACGCCACGTTGAATGCCCAGCTCGATGCCGGGCAATTGAAATACGTGCAAGAGCTTGAGCACAATTACGTCAAGCGCATCGAGGCCATTCTCACCCCCATTACCGGGGCCAACAACGTGCGGGCGCAGGTCACCGCCGATGTGGATTTTTCCCAGACCGAACGCGCCGAGGAAATCTATAAGCCCAACCACACCGCACCCGACCCGGCGGCGATCCGCAGCCAGCAAAGCACGGAATCCACCACCGGCGGTCCGCAAGCCGTGGGCGGCGTCCCCGGCGCATTGTCGAATCAGCCGCCCGCTCCGGCGAGCGCGCCGATTGCCGCGGCCCCCGGAGCAGCGGTCAATGCCCCGGCGGGCGTGCCCGGCAGCGCTGCTGCCGCCCCCTCCGCCAACTCCCGCAAGGAGTCCACCGTCAACTACGAAGTGGACAAGACCATCAAACATGTCCGCCAACCGGTCGGTGGCATCAAGCGCCTGTCGGTGGCAGTCGTGGTCAATTACCGCAAGGAAACCGATTCCGCCGGCAAGGTCACTCACACGCCGCTGGCCGCCGAGCAAATCGCGAAAATCAACGACCTGGTCAAGGAAACCATGGGCTACAACAAAGACCGCGGCGATACGCTTAACGTGGCGAACAGTCCGTTCAGCGTCGCCGAAAGAGAGGTCGTTCCCGACGTCCCGTTCTGGAAGCAGCCGGCCACACTCATTCTGGCGAAGGAAGTGGGCAAGCACCTGTTGATTGCGGCAGCAGTGCTGTACCTGGTGCTGGGTGTGCTTCGTCCTCTCCTGAAAAGTCTGGCGCAAGCCCGCCCGGCGCCGGTCCTGCCTGAGGATGCACTGGACAGCCAAGCCGCAGCGGCCGTCAGGCGGCAGGGCAATGCAGGCTACGAACAGAACTTGCAGATGGCCAAGCAACTGGCGAGCCAGGAGCCGAAGATAGTTGCTAACGTCGTCAAGGACTGGGTGTCCGGCGATGAACGATGAAGGCATCCAGAAGAGCGCCATATTGCTGCTGTCCCTCGGCGAGGAAGGGGCATCGGAAGTATTCAAGCACCTGGCGCCGCGCGAAGTGCAGAAGCTCGGCGTGGCGATGTCCAACCTGAAAAATGTGACCCGCGACAAGATCGAGGGAGTGCTCAGCGAATTCCGCATCCAGGCTGAAGAAAAAACCACCCTCGGCATGGATTCTGGCGATTACATCCGCACCGTGCTCACCAAGGCATTGGGGGACGACAAGGCCGCCAACCTGATCGACCGCATCCTGCACGGAGGGGACACCAGCGGCATCGAAGGATTGAAGTGGATGGATTCATCGGCGGTGGCGGAGCTCATCAGGAACGAGCACCCGCAGATTATCGCCACCATCCTGGTGCATCTTGACCGTGACCAGGCCTGCGAGATCCTGGGATTTTTCGCCGACCGGCTGCGCAACGATGTGCTGCTGCGCATCGCGACCCTGGACGGCATTCAACCGGCCGCGCTGCGGGAACTGAACGATGTCTTGACCAAGCTGCTGTCGGGCAGCAACAACCTCAAGAAAAGCCCGATGGGAGGGATTCGCACTGCTGCGGAAATTCTCAATTTCATGCCTACCGCCCAGGAGGCCACCGTGATCGAGGGCGTCAAGGAGCACGATCCCGAGCTCGCGCAGAAAATCCTGGACCAGATGTTCGTGTTTGAAAACCTGCTGGACATCGACGATCGCGGCATCCAGCTGCTGCTGCGCGAGGTCCAGTCGGAATCCCTGATCATCGCCCTCAAAGGCGCGGCGGAAGAGTTGCGGGAGAAAATCTTCAAGAACATGTCCCAGCGCGCAGCCGAAATGCTGAAGGAAGAGCTCGAAGCCAAGGGGCCGGTGCGGGTTTCCGAAGTCGAGGCGGAGCAAAAGGAAATTCTGAAGACGGTGCGCCGTCTCGCCGACGAAGGCCAGATTGCCCTCGGCGGCAAGGGCGAGGATAGTTATGTCTAGCTCCATCATCCCCAAAGAACAGCTCTCCGCTTACCAGCGTTGGGAACTCAACTCGTTCGATCGCATGGCGCCCGGCAAGAATCCGGCAGTGGTCCTGCCTACCGTGGAACAGATCGAGCGCATTCACCAGGAAGCCCGGGAAGAAGGCCACGCCGCCGGCTACCGGGAGGGACAGGACCGCGTCCAGGCTGAAGCACAGCGCCTGCAGATGTTGCTGGAAAACCTGGGACGGGAACTGCAGCAGGTCGATCAACAGGTGGCCCAGGACTTGTTGACCTTGTCCCTTGACGTTGCCAAAAAGATGCTGTGTCAAGCACTACGGGTGCATCCGGAGCTTGTCCTGGCGGTGGTGCAGGAAGCGATCGCCTGCCTGCCTCAGTTCAATCAGCATGCACACCTGGTTTTGCATCCAGACGATGCCACCCTGGTGCGCTCTCGCCTGGGCGACCAATTGTCTCACTCAGGCTGGAAGATTTTGGAGGACACGCGGATGGGAAGGGGCGGCTGCCGGCTGGAAACCGCCAACAGCCAGATTGACGCCACCCTGCCCAGCCGCTGGCAACGAGTGCTGGCAGCCATCGGCCAGGAAGGCGAGTGGCTA
>MGYR01000195.1:3565-16592 GCA_001801825.1 Gammaproteobacteria bacterium RIFCSPLOWO2_02_FULL_56_15
GTGATGGAGGCCGTGGGGCTCAAGCTCGCAGTAGGCAGCGGTTGTACCGTTTTGCTCCCCAACGGTAACAGTGTTGCAGCGGAAGTGGTGGGTTTCTCGGGAGACCGGCTGTTCCTGATGCCGGCCACCGATGTCTATGGCCTCGCGCCGGGCGCCAAGGTGGTCCCGGCGGAAGCTACCGAGGTACTGCCCAAACCCGGCAGCGTGCCGCATCCGCGGCGGCGCGCTGCCGACCGCGCCAGGCATGTGCCGGTAGGCTACGGGCTGCTGGGGCGCGTGCTGGATGGCGCCGGACAGCCTCTGGACCAGATCGGGCCATTGCAGGCTGAACACAGCGTACCGCTGCAAAACCGGCCTTTCAATCCCTTGGAGCGCGTGACCATCAGCGAGACTCTGGATGTCGGCGTGCGCGCCATCAACGCCCTGCTCTGCGTCGGCCGCGGCCAGCGCATGGGCCTGTTTGCCGGCAGCGGCGTGGGGAAAAGCGTGCTGCTCGGCATGATGGCCCGCTATACCAGTGCCGACGTGATCGTGGTGGGGCTGATCGGCGAGCGGGGACGGGAAGTCAAGGAATTCATCGAGAACATTCTCGGTAACGAGGGATTGGCGCGCTCCGTGGTAGTCGCCGCACCGGCCGATACTTCCCCGCTGTTGCGCCTGCAGGGCGCGGCTTACGCCACGGCCATCGCCGAATATTTTCGCGATCAGGGCAAGCACGTGCTGCTGATCATGGACTCCCTCACCCGTTTTGCCATGGCGCAGCGGGAAATCGCCCTCGCCATCGGCGAGCCCCCCGCCACCAGGGGCTATCCGCCGTCGGTGTTTGCCAAACTGCCGCAGCTGGTAGAGCGCGCCGGCAATGGCGGCGCCGGCAGCGGCTCGATCACGGCGTTTTACACCGTTCTCACCGAGGGAGACGATCCGCAGGACCCGATTGCCGACAGCGCCCGCGCCATTCTCGACGGCCACATCGTGCTGTCCCGCAGCCTGTCGGACCAAGGCCACTACCCGGCTATCGACATTGAATCCTCCATCAGCCGGGTCATGACCAGTCTGATCGCCCGCGAACACTTCGAACTGGTGCGCCGCTTCAAATATCTTTACGCCCGCTACCAGCGCAGCCGTGATCTGATCAGCGTTGGCGCGTACGTCGCTGGCAGCGATCCCGATCTGGACCAGGCCATCGAGTTCCACCCGAAACTCGAATTATTCCTGCGGCAGGACATGTTTCAGCGCGAAAACCATGGCGACAGCCTAAAGAAACTGGCGGCGCTGTTCGATATGACACAGAGCGGGATTTCAAAAGGAGTCGCCTGATGCCGACAGCGTTTTCCCTGAAAGTGCTGCTTGACCTGGCCCAGTCGCGGAGCGACGCCGCTGCGAGAAAGCTGGGCCGACTCAATTCCCAGGAACAGGAGGCGGAACAGAAACTGCGCCTGCTGTTGGGATACCGGCAAGATTATCAAGTCCGTTTCCAGGAATTCGCGAAAAACGGCATCGATCAGGCCGAGTGGCGAAATTTCCGGGCATTCATGGGCAAGCTGGACGCCGCCATAGCCGAGCAGCACAAAGCGGTGGCAAGTTCCCAGAACAACATGCAGGCGGGCAGGACTGACTGGCACGCCCAGCAACGCAAACTCAAGTCCTACGATACGCTGTCGCAGCGCCACGAGCGCGCCGAATCGCTGCGCGCAGCAAAACGGGAACAACGGGAACACGATGAGCAGACCATCAAGTCTCTCGTCCATAACAAGGTCTCGGCGGAGCGCGACTAAGCGCCCGCAAGGGTGGCATAGAGTTTGCTGTTGTTTCCCGCCATGACCACCGAACACGAGAAACGCTGATGCAGAATCTACCGATTCTTTCGCCGGCAATGCCGCCGTCCGTCAATGCTGTTGCCTCCGTCGCCGTTCCCGACACCGCATCCGCCAGCGCGCCGGACGGTGAGAATTTCAGCGCCGTATTGGCGCGGGAGCTAACCGCGAAGGCGATTAAGCCAAAGTCCGACACCGCACTCCCAGACGCTGCGACGGGCGACAGCCAGATACAACAGCCGGAAAGCGAAGTGGCGCCGCCGCAACTCCCGTCGGACCCGGCCCTCGTCGCACCCGCGCTGCTGGCGCTGATGCCCGGCATCCAACCCGATGAACGCGTTTTCGGCGACTCGCGCCAAGTTCCGGGCAAGGCGCTGCCCGCCGCTCTGTCAACAGAGACATTGGCGCAGCGCAATTTACTGCAGGCGGCGGTTCGCGACAGACCGACTTTGGAATCCGATGACACGGCAGATTTTGCCGCCCCCGGCAGATTCCCGCCGCTCGCTGCCGCGGAGGCGAAGACCTCCCGTTCCGCTACGGGAGATCAGGTGACACAACGCCTGACCGATGTGGCGCCGGTAGCCCAAGTGGCCAATCCCTCGATCGGCGTCGTCGCGCCCCTGGCCTCCGCTTCGGCGCCCACCACCCAAGATCTGAAACTCGATATCCGCGTCGGGGCGCCGGGGTGGAACGGCGAATTGGCCCAGAAAGTGGTGTGGATGGCGACCCAGCAACAACAGGTGGCCGAACTGCATTTGAATCCACCTCACCTCGGCCCCGTGGAAGTCATGCTGACCCTTGACAATGACCAGGGGGCCCAAGCCAGCATCCAATTCGCATCACCCCATGTAGCGGCGCGCGAAGCGATTGAAGCCGCCTTGCCGCGGCTACGGGAAATGATGGCGGACAGCGGCATTGCGCTGGGAAATGTCACCGTGAGCGCCGACTCGTTCCAGCAACAGGCTGAGGCCGGGCATCAGGACCGTTCCTGGCTGAAACGACCCGCTGACATGTCGGAAGCTGCCACCGGGCTTGCAGCCCGTCCCGCGGCAACCCTCATCCGCAGCGGGCGCAACGGCCTCGTGGATACGTTTGCCTAGCAGCCTGTCGGAGTTCACAGTCCGTACAGGCTGCTAAAAGCAAAACCGGCTGACAATTCGGAAGAAAACCCACCCGAAGCGGCCGCATATGAAAAGCACGGGTGAATTCGCATATCCGTCATCCTCTTTTGCAATTTTTACTGGCGCCGGTTTTGCATTGGGAGTTTGGCCGACCCAAGTCCGACAAACTCCTGGCTGTTTCAAAATCCGGAGCTGACAACGATTCGCGGGTCTGTTCCGTGAATCGCGGCAGAACGGTCGTCCGCATAATCCGTGTATCCAGCAAGGATCCGTCATGGCAAAAAGCCCGTCAAAACAGGATGCGAAAATAACGCCCGCAAAACAGGAAGCACAAGTAACGCCCGGCGCCCAGGTCAAGCCGAAGAAAAAGAGTTGGCTGCTGAAAATCGTGCTTGCGCTGTTGGTGCTTGCGGGCGGGGGAGGGGCTGCATGGTATGCGATGGAACAACCTTCCGCCGCCCCGGAAGCGGCGGTTCCCCAGGAAAAGCCTCCGGTATTTGTGACCCTGGAATCTTTTACCGTAAATCTGCAGCCGGAAAACGGAGACCAGTATCTGCAGGTGGGCCTGGTGCTGAAAGTGGCCGAGCCGGCCGCGGTGGACGCCGTCAAACTCCAGATGCCGGAAGTGCGCAACAGGATTCTGCTGTTGTTGTCCAGCAAAAAAGCGTCGGAAATTTCGACCGTGGCGGGCAAACAGCAGTTGAGCACGGAGATCATGAACGAGGCCAGGCAATCGATCAGGCCCCAGAAACTTCAACAGGGACTCATCAGCGTGTTTTTCACGTCCTTCGTGATTCAGTAATTCCGCCATGAGCAAGGAAATTCTCTCCCAGGATGAGGTGGACGCCCTGCTCAAGGGCGTCACGGGCGAGACCGACGAAGCCAAGAACGATGAGGACGCCTCGGGGGTCCGTCCCTATAACCTGGCGACCCAGGAACGAATCGTGCGCGGGCGCATGCCCACGCTCGAGATCATCAACGAGCGTTTTGCGCGTTTGTTGCGCATCGGGCTGTTCAATTTCATGCGCCGCACCGCGGAAATCTCGGTGGGGCCGGTGAAGGTGGTGAAGTACAGCGACTTCGTGCGCAACCTCGTGGTCCCCACCAACCTCAACATGGTGCAGATTAAGCCGCTGCGTGGCACCGCGCTGTTCATCTTTGATCCCAACCTGGTGTTCCTGGTGGTGGACAACCTGTTCGGCGGTGATGGCAGGTTTCACACCCGCGTCGAAGGCAGGGATTTTACCCAGACCGAGCAGCGCATTATCCAGCGCATGCTCAACGTGGTTTTCGAGGATTACGAAAAATCCTGGAAGGCGGTTTACCCAGTGACATTCGAGTACGTGCGCTCCGAAATGAATACCCAGTTCGCCAACATCGCGACCCCCAACGAAGTGGTGGTAACGACCACTTTCAATATCGAGCTGGGGAACACTGGCGGTGAATTCCACGTCTGCATGCCGTACGCGATGATTGAACCGATTCGCGACATTCTCTACAGCGCGCTGCAGGGGGACCACATGGAAGTGGACAAGCGCTGGGTGCGGCTGCTGTCAAAACAGGTGCAGGTCGCGGAAGTGGAACTGGTCGCCAATCTCGGGCATGCGCCGGTGACTCTGAATCAGATTCTGAACATGCAGTTAGGGGACGTGATCTCGCTGGAGATCCCCGAAGCGATCGTGGCGCAAGTCGACGGGGTGCCGGTGATGGAGTGCAAGTACGGGGTTTTTAACGGGCAGTATGCGCTGAGAATCGAGAAGACGCTCAACCACGCAGGAAGCGATTCACCCGATGGAGATAATCATGCCTGATTCCGCGACCGTAGAGCAGACAGCCACCGACGATTGGGCAGCCGCCATGGCGGAGCAAGCATCGGTGGCGCCCCAGGCCGATGCCGGCGTATCTTCGCCACTGCCGGGGATTACACCTAATGGCGGGCCGACGCCGGTCTTTGAGCAGTTTTCCGGGAGCAATGTCCTGACCCATGCCCGGAACGACATCGACATGATCCTGGATATCCCGGTGCAACTCACGGTCGAACTGGGGCGCACCAAAATCGCCATCAAGAGCCTGCTGCAACTGGCACAGGGTTCGGTGGTCGAACTCGACGGCATGGCAGGCGAGCCGATGGACGTCCTTGTGAACGGCTATCTGATCGCCCAGGGAGAAGTGGTGGTGGTCAACGATAAATTCGGCATCCGCCTGACCGACATCATCACGCCGTCCGAACGCATCCGCAAGCTCAACCGGTGACAGTTTGGAATGCTGATTCGCCATTCGACTCTGCTGGCACTGGCATTGCCCCTGTGCGCCTGGGCGGAAACACCGCAGGCGACCTATGCGCCGCCGGCCTCCGCGGTGACTGCGGCGAGCATGCTCCAGATGCTGGGCGGACTACTGCTGGTGTTGGCGGTAGTCGGCGCCGCCTTCTGGCTGCTCAGGCGTTTTGCCGTAACTACGGGCACTGCCGCAGGCGCCATCAAAGTGATCGCCGGCGCCGCAGTCGGACAACGCGAACGGGTGGTCCTGGTCGAAATCGGCACAACCTGGCTGGTACTTGGGGTCGCCCCCGGCCAAGTAAGCGCCCTCCACAGCATGCCCAAGGTCTCTGCCACGCATCTCGCCAACGACCTGCCCGCGCCACCGCGCAAGGGGTTTCAAGTGTGGCTGCGGCAAGTGATGGAAAAGCGTAATGCCAGTTGAGGTTTTTCGAAGATAAGCATCCACTCCTTCAGGTCACAGATGAACAGCCGTATCCGCGCGCTTGTTGCCCGTTTGCCATTCAGGAAAAGGTTTTTCCGCACCTTGTTCATGCTTGCGGGGTTCGCCGCGCTGCCCGCCCTCGCCCAACAGGCGGATTTGCCCGCGATCGCGATCACCAGCGTCCCTTCGCCGGGCGGTGGTCAAACCTATACCCTGAGCATCCAGACCCTGCTGCTGCTCACTTCGCTGACGTTTCTGCCGGCGGTGGTACTGATGATGACCGGGTTCACGCGCATCATCATCGTGCTGTCACTGTTGCGCCAGGCCCTGGGGACTCAGTCCTCGCCTCCGAACCAGATATTGATTGGCCTCGCGCTGTTCCTCACTTTTTTCGTCATGTCCCCCGTGCTTGACAAGATTTATACCGAGGCCTATCAGCCTTTCGCGGAAAACAGGATCAGCATGGCGCAGGCCATGGAACAAGGCAGCGCTCCCCTCAAGACTTTCATGCTGCGGCAGACCCGCGAGGCGGACCTGGCGCTGTTCGTCAGAATTTCCAATAACGGTGAATTGCAGAAACCCGAACAGGTACCCATGAAAATCCTGATTCCGGCCTATGTCACCAGCGAGTTGAAAACCGCGTTCCAGATTGGTTTCGTGGTATTCATTCCATTTCTCATCATTGACATGGTGGTGGCCAGCGTGCTGATGTCCATGGGCATGATGATGCTCTCGCCGGTGATCATTTCACTGCCGTTCAAGATCATGCTGTTCGTGCTCGTGGACGGATGGCATCTGTTGATCGGATCGCTGGCGGAGAGTTTCTTCACCTAGCGGCTTGAACAGTAAGCAGTGCGCGGGAAAATCAACTTGCTGCGCCGCGCGGCGCAACATCGCTTACCGTTTACCGTTCACCAAGGATTTCTCCGATGACTCCAGAAAGCGTGATGACCATTGGCCAGCAGGCCGTGGGAATCACCATCATGGTGTCCGCTCCTCTGCTGCTGGCTGCGCTGGTCGTCGGCCTTTTGGTGAGCATTTTCCAGGCGGCCACCCAGATCAACGAAATGACGCTGTCGTTCATTCCCAAGCTGCTGGCGATGTTCGTAGTCATGGTCCTGGCGGGTCCCTGGATCCTCGACGTGTTGCTGGAATACATGCGGCAACTGTACGCCGGCATTCCCTGGATAGTGGGATAAGGGCGTGACTCGTAATTCGTGGTTCGCGCCAGTAACTCCGTTCACCGATGATCAGCATCACCACTGCAGAGTTGAACGCCCTGCTGGCCGCTTTCCTGTGGCCACTCACCCGGGTTCTCGCCCTGATCGCGAGCGCCCCGGTATTGGGCAACCCCAGCGTTCCGCTGCGGGTGAAAATCGGGCTCGCTCTGGTGATCACGCTGGCCGTGGCGCCGACCCTGGGACCGATGCCGCAGGTGGACCCCGGTTCCCTAGCCGGCCTGTTGATCCTGGCGCAACAGGTCATCATCGGTCTGGCGATGGGGTTTGCCATGCGCATCGTTTTCGTCGCCGTGGAAATGGCGGGAGAACTCGCCGGCCTGCAAATGGGCTTGGGTTTCGCGACTTTCTTCGATCCGCAAAACGCCGGCCATGTTCCGGTCGTGGGCCGGTTTCTGGGGTTGATCGCAATCTTGTTTTTTCTGGCCGTAAACGGCCATCTGCAAATGGTTTCCCTGCTATCCCAGAGCTTCAGCGCGTTGCCGATCGGCGCGGAAGCCTCGGCCACCACCGGCCTCAGGGCACTGGTGTCCTGGGGGGGAGAAATTTTTGTCGCGGGCCTGCTGCTGTCGCTGCCATTGCTGGCTGCTTTGCTGATCACCAACCTTGCTCTGGGAATTCTGACACGCGCCGCGCCGCAGTTGAATATTTTCGCCGTCGGCTTCCCACTCACCCTCGCGATCGGCCTGCTGGTGATGGGGCTCGCCCTGCCCTACTTCGCCCCGGTGCTGGAGCGCATGATGCAGAACGGTCTTCAGATGATGCTGCAGATTGCCGAACTCTCCCGTATTAATCCGCGCTGACCCGGCCTGCGGTCCAGCGGCCGACCCATAAGCTGGAGCGGACTATTTGACTTCAATGATCCCATGGGAAACCCGCTGAGCGATGGGAACGGTGGATTCCACGCCCTCACCGAATTCGAGCACGGTGTATCCGGCGTAGCCGTTTTCCCTGACGATCTGCTCCGCCCGACGGTAGAAAACCTGCGTGGCCTCACCGTCCCCGCCGGTGGCAAAGCGTTTTTTGCGCAGCGAGATCCGGAACCGGTTTTCGCCGATGCGGGCCTCCTCGATCTGCCAGTTGGGGCTTAACGGATCCACCACAAAATAGATCACCACTCCCAAGGCCAGCGCCTCGGCGGGAATGCTCAACGACTTCGCTATGGCGATCGATTCGTTCGGAATGATAGGCCTGATGGTGTTCCCCGAACTATCGGCGCCCGAAGTGCCTTTGCTCGTAAAGCTGCCGCAACCGGCAAGGCCCAACAGAACCAGCAGGGTAATGTTGTGTTTCATCGCTGCGCCCTCCCGTCACACATAATCGAACAGCGACAGGCCGGAAACTTTCACAAACGATTTCTGCGCCGCTTCGAGATACACCTGCTGCCGGCTAAGCTCGGAGAGCGCCCTCGCATAGTCCACGTCCTGCAGTTGCGACAGGGTTTGCTGATACTGCAGAGCGAGATCCTCGCCGGTGCTGTCCAAAGCATCAAGTTCCCGCAAGCGCGTGCCGACCGCAGCGCGGACGCTGAGAATGTTGTCGAGGCCACGATCCAGGTTCAACAGCGCCGTATTCAGGCCGTTGGTGAGCCGGGTGCTGCCGGGCTGGCCGTTCCCCGGCGCCACCACCACGGCAATCAAATCGCTGAGGGTCTTGAACAGGCTCTGGTTGGTGCTCGGCGCCACGGTGAACTGGTCGCCGTTGACGGGAACGCCCTGGATATCGAACTGGAGGCCGCCGAAACTGATCGTGCTGCCGCTGGTGTAAGGGTTGGCGGCCGACAGTGTGGCGGCAGTGGTGGTATCCACCACGTCATAAGTGGTGGCGCCGGCCGCGACCGTAAAAGTGATCTGATAATTGTGGCCGGTCAAACTCGCGGGCGCCACGACCGTACCGGGGCTGATTACTCCGCTCCCGGAATTCGCCGCGGCTGCCGCCGTCACGAACACGCCGTTGCCGTTCTTGATGCGTTCAAAGATGTCCGTGCCGGAATCGCTCACGGCAGTCCGGCGCGATGCGCTGACCTGACTCAGGCGCTGCCCCTGGTCCCCGGAATACTGCGCACCGGTCGCCGTCTGCGTGAACGGCTTGGTGGTTCCCTGGTAACCCGAGAACAGATACTGTCCCGTGCCGTCGGTGCTATTCGCCAGACCGACCAATTCTTCGAGCCTGCTGCGCATCTCGGCTGCGAGACCCGCCCGGTCGTTATTCGTCAGGGTCGGATTGCCGGCGTTCACGGTTGCCGTCCTCACGTCCTGGATCAGGTTCGTGACCCCCTGCAAGACGACCTCGGCCAATCCCAGGCTGCTTTTTGCGTTGTTGCGGTTTTCGGCATACTGGGCGTTGGTGGATTCGGCTTGCGTAACATCGAGGGCCCGCGCGGCCGCCACCGGGTCATCCGCCGGGGTCAGGATGCGCCTCCCGGTCGAGATCTGTTGCTGGGTCTTCAGCATACTCTCCTGCTGCTGCAGGATGGTACTTACGCCTTGTTCGTATATGGTGTTGGTGCTGACGCGCATGGCATGGTCCTTATTTTCCGAGACTGAGCAGAGTATCAAACAACGTGCTGGCAATCTGCATCACCTTGCCGGATGCCTGGTATGCCTGTTGGTAGCGCAACAGGTTGGCCGCCTCTTCATCCAGGTTAACGCCTGACAGCGACTGCTGCGCCCGTTCGCTCTGCGCCACCAGGTTCGCCTGCGCCTTGCTGGTGACCTCCAGTTCGCGGGTCTGGTTGCCGATCTGGCTCACCAACTGCCCGTAGGCCGACTGGTAGGATGCGGTGCCGCCGATCAGCGTATTTTGCGTCTGCAGGCTGCCCAACAGAAGCGCGTTGCGGTTATCGGAAGTGCCATTGCTGTTGGGCCCAACGGTGAACGAGTCTCCTGCTGCCAGGTTGCCGCTGATTTGCACCGTCCAGCCATGAATGCTGACGTCAGCGCCCGGAGTGTAGGTTTGATTCATTGCGGGCAGGCCGGCCCCCCCCCCGGTGGCATCAAACTGACCGTCGTATGGCACATGGAAAGTAAGCGTGACGGGTTGTTGCAGATCGACATTGATCGGCGGTGGCGGATTGACGGTGCCGGCGCTGATCGTTCCCGATCCAGAATTGGTCAGTGCGGCGGCGGTGCGTATCGGCGCTGCGGCGGCGATTTTCGCGGTATCGCTGATGGCAACGGCAATATCCCGGGCGCCGTTGCGGGTGGGCTGGATCGCGAAGCTTTCATTGGCGTTGATGGTAGCCCCGGTGATGCTGATGCCGTCAAGGGTCAGAGGAGAAGCTCCCGATGGCAGCACGGTGGTGCTCACGGAAATATTGTCCGCCAGCCGAGTCAATGTGTAGTTAGTGCCGTCGAAACCGAATTGGTAGTCGCTGGTGGTAAGCGCGCCCGCATTGCTGATGCCGGCGACAATGTTTGAAGCCGGGTTATTTCCTTTAGCCGAAATCACGCTCGGGACCGGGACGTTAAACAAATTGCCGCCGATGGCGCCGTTCAGGTCCTGCCCCAACCGGTGCTGATCGTTGAAGGTCTGCGCCAAGCCAATCGCAATGCGGCCGAGGGCGTTTTGAGCGCCGTCCAGCGTGCCGTTGCGGAATGCCAGATATCCGCCCAGAGTCCCTCCCTGCAGATCGCCCTCCGGAATCAGAATGGCGTTGCCGCCGGACACGTAGCCGATCATGGTCCTCGCGGGATCAGCAGGCGAGGCCGTCGCCTTCAGGGTCAGCGTCTGCGTCCCCACCACCAGTGCCTGGCCATTGCCGATAAAGATGTTGTAGCTGCCGTCGCTCTGCCGCACGACTGAGGTGTTGATTTCCCGGTTAAGCTGGGCCACCAACGCATCGCGCTGGTCCAACAGGTCGTTCGGCGGCTGCCCGCTCGCCGCACCCCCGGCGAGCATGATATTCTGGTTCAGAGCGGCAATCTGCTGCGCCAGCGAATTGATCCCGGTGACGCTGCTCGCGATCTGGCTGTTGATACCGTTGCGGATTTCCGAATAACGCTGGTTCAACTCCTGGAACCTGGCAACCAGCGATTGCGCGTTGCTCAACAACGCCTGTCGCGACGGCACCGATCCGGGATTGGCAGCGACATCCTGCACTCCCCTGAAAAAGCTTTGCAACGCCGGGGACAGACCGGAGCTCGGGTCACCGAGCATGTTATCGAGTTGCTTGATTTGGGTGTAATAGCCGTCGAGCTGACTGCTCTGGGTCTGCGCCTGTAATACCTGGCTGGAGAGGAACTGGCTGTAGACGCGCGCCACAGTGGAAACCTGCACGCCCTGCCCGATAAAACCGGCGCCGGTCAACTGGGGAATGTTGCTGGCTTGGACGATTTGCTGGCGGTTGTAGCCCGGCGTGCTGGCATTGCTAATGTTGTGACTGGTGGTCAGCAGACCCGCCTGGGCTGCGTTAAGTCCGGTGAGACCGATGCCGAAGATACTGTTTCCCACTGTTAAATTCCTTCGTAATCCGTCACCGCAAGACCTTTTCTGTCGGACAGCGTTGTAACGGCAAAAAAACCGAAATATTGAATCAAAGCCAGCGCTTCAAATCGGCCGTCGTCAGGCCTTCAGCGCGAGGCTCTCGCGCAACACATTCCCATTCACAATCCGCATCAGCTTGCCCGCATAGATCGGGTCGGTGGCGTACCCCGCCCGCTGCAGGCCGCGCGCAAAACCGCCCGCATCCTGCTGTTGCAGCACGGCGGCATAACGGGGGTTATTGATCAGCAGATTCGCGTAATCCCGGAACCCCTCAGCGTAAGAGCCGTAGGCCCGGAATTTTTCCATCGTCTTATGGGGCACACCGTTGACGTATTCGGTGGTGATCTTCTCGACTACCGGACCCGACCAGTTGCCGCCGGCCTTAATGCCGAACACGTTGAAGCTTGGTTTGCCGTCAGCGCGGCGGATCTCGTGCTTCCCCCATCCGGACTCCAGTGCCGCCTGAGCCACCACGAGGTGCGCGGGGATCCCTGTAGCCTGGCTTGCCGCCCGAGCATGGGGCCAAACCCTGTTCACGAAATCTCGGGGCGACAGCGAGACGGAAGCGCCAGTCTGTGACACCGGGGTAGTGTATGCCACCGCAGTTGCTGCCGCCGGCGTGGATGGCTTCCGCACATCGGGAACCACAGAGGGGGTCAATTGCCTGACCACGATATCGGTAAGGCCGATGCCTTGCGCCGGCAGCCCCTGCGCCAACTCCTGGTCCAGCATCGAGGCAAGAGACTCGAGACGCTCGCTGTCGAACAAGTCGTCTTCGCGAGTCGCTTCCGGGGATGTCGCCGGGACAAAATCGTCGGATTGCGGCGCCGGGGCGATATCTTCTGCTGACCCTGTCGGCACTGCGGATGACGGCTGCCCGTTCGGGACCGCCGGGCGGGGCAACTGCCTGGCCATGGTATCGGACAGCCCCAGACCACGCGCCGCCGGCTCGCGGCCGGTCGCCCCTGCGCCGTTCGGAACAGTGGGGCGGGGCAACTGCCTGACCATGGTATCGGACAGACCGAGGCCGCCTGCCGCCGGTGCGCTGTCGGATGACCGCCGCCCGTTCGGTACCGCGGAGCCGGATAATTGCCTGATCAGGATATCGGCAAGGCCGATACCCTTTGTCGAGAGACTCTGTGACAACTGCTGGTCCAGCATCGAAGTGTAGAAACGCGTTTGCTCGCTGTCGAACACGCCGTCTTTGGGGGTCGCCTCACGCATGCTCTTCAGCAGCATATTCATGAACAGCGCTTCGAACTGTTGCGCAGCCGCTTTCAGCGCCTGATCCGGGTGTGTCCTCGCTTGCAGGCGCAACTTGTCAACGCTTTGCCCGTCGATCGCCAGCCTGCCTGCGATGTCGAATGAATTAATCATCCTGTTCAGATAATTTCCAGTTCGGCGCGCAATGAGCCGGCGGCTTTCATCGCCTGCAGGATCGCGAGCAGATCCTGGGGCGTCGCGCCGATCGCATTCAGCGCCTTCACCACGTCCCCCAAGGACACGCTGTTCTGCACCATCACCAGGCCGCCCTTGTCCGCGCGGATCTCCACCTGCGCGCGTTCCGCCTGCACCGTCTGGCCCAAGGGCGAGAATGGCGCCGGCTGACTGATCACCGGCTCGCTGCTGATGATCACCGCCAGGTTGCCGTGGGCCACGGCACAGG
>MGYR01000196.1 GCA_001801825.1 Gammaproteobacteria bacterium RIFCSPLOWO2_02_FULL_56_15
AACGCGACACTGATCGGCCAGATGATCGCCTTTGCCGTGTTCTGGTATTTCTGCGCCAAACTGGTCTGGCCGCTGATTATCCAAACTCTCGAAGAGCGCAAGACCCGGATCGCCGATGGTCTGGCGGCCGCGGAGAAAGGCGTGCATGATCTGGGACTGGCGAACAAGCGTGCTGCGGAGATCCTCCACGAGGGCAAGGAGCAGTCCAAGGGATATATTGGCCAGGCGCAGAAACGCGCTGACGAAATCATCGAGGAAGCCAAGGAAAATGCGCGCCGGGAAGGGGAGCGGATCCTGGTCGCCACGCGTGCGGAGATCGACCAGGAGCGACAGATGGCAAGGGAAGCCTTGCGTCAGGATGTGGCGGCGCTCGCACTGGCCGGTGCGGAGCAGATACTGATGCGGGAGGTCAATCGCGATGTTCACAGGGATGTACTTAACCGGATAAGCGCAAGTCTCTAGGACCACGGACAACATGGCGGGAACTACAACCATTGCCAGACCTTATGCCACGGCGGTGTTCGAACTGGCCCGGGAGTCCGACGCCCTGAATGCATGGTCGGGGATGCTCCATCTGTTGCAACAGGTCCTTGCTGACCCCCAGATGCAGGCGGTGCTGAATAACCCGCGGGTTAATGCCGCGGCACTGAGCGATCTGATTATTGCTGTTTGTGGTGATGGTCTGGACGATCAGGGACGGAATCTGGTCAGGACCTTGTCCGATGCGGGCAGACTGGTGCTGGCGCCGGAGATATACAGTATTTACGAACAACAAAGGCTGGCTGCGGAAGGTGTTGTTGAAATGGAAATCCTGTCCGCCTTTCCGCTGGAACAGGAAGAGCAGGACAGGATTAACGGGATTTTGGCCGGACGTTTCGACCGCAAGCTGAGTATCAGTACCCGCATCGATACTTCCCTCATCGGTGGTGTGGTCATCCGGGTGGGTGATTCGGTAATCGATGCTTCCATCAAGGGGAAACTAAGGCAATTGGGTAATGAACTCGCCGGATAGGTGGCAGCGTTACCTGAAAAATACGGCAGTTATTGAGGGTATACCATGTCAATCAGTGCAACAGAAATCAGCGACCTGATAAAGAAAAAGATCCAGGGTCTGGATCTGGCCACGGAGGCCCGAACCGAGGGAACCATCATCAGCCTTACCGATGGTATCGCCAGGATCCATGGACTGGGTGATGCCATGCAGGGTGAGATGATTGAATTTCCCGGCAATACCTTCGGGCTCGCGCTGAATCTCGAGCGGGATTCGGTTGGTGCGGTTATCCTGGGTAATTACGAACATCTCACGGAAGGTGATGTTGTTAAATGCACCAAGCGGATCCTCGAGGTGCCCATCGGGCCCGAGTTGCTGGGGCGGGTCGTGGACTCGCTGGGTAATCCCATCGACGGCAAGGGGGAGGTGGGATGCAAGCAAAGTTCCCCGATTGAAAAGATCGCCCCCGGGGTTATCGCCAGGCAGTCCGTCAGCCAGCCGGTACAGACCGGTCTCAAGTCTATTGATTCCATGGTGCCGATCGGCCGCGGACAGCGGGAACTGATCATCGGCGACAGGCAGACAGGCAAGACCGCTGTAGCCGTCGACACCATCATCAATCAAAAGGGCACCGGTATCAAGTGTGTCTATGTCGCCATCGGCCAGAAGGCTTCCTCCATCACTGCCGTTATTCGCAAGCTGGAAGAACACGATGCCATGAAGCACACCATCGTCGTGGCGGCTACCGCATCGGATTCCGCGGCGATGCAGTACATCGCACCCTATTCGGGATGCACCATGGGCGAATACTTCCGCGATATCGGCGAGGATGCGCTGATCATCTATGATGATCTGACCAAGCAGGCCTGGGCCTACCGCCAGGTTTCGCTGTTGCTGCGTCGCCCCCCGGGGCGCGAGGCCTATCCTGGCGACGTCTTTTACCTGCACTCAAGACTGCTGGAGCGCGCCGCGCGTATCAATACGGATTATGTGGAGAAGATCACCGGCGGCAGGGTCAAGGGCAGGACGGGATCCCTGACGGCGCTGCCGATCATCGAGACCCAGGCGGGCGATGTATCGGCCTTCGTACCGACGAATGTAATCTCCATTACTGATGGCCAGATCTTCCTGGAAACCGATTTGTTCAATGCCGGCTTTCGACCGGCCATCAATGCCGGACTCTCCGTGTCCCGCGTGGGAGGCGCCGCCCAGACCACCATTATCAAGAAACTGGGTGGTGGTGTGCGTCTTGCGCTTGCCCAGTACCGGGAACTGGCGGCCTTCGCCCAGTTTGCCTCCGATCTGGATGAGGCAACCCGGGCTCAGCTCGAACGCGGCCAGCGGGTCATGGAGCTGATGAAACAGAAACAGTACTCCCCGCTGGACGTCGCCGGGATGGCGATCAGTCTGTTCGCGGCCAACCGCGGCTATCTGGATAATATTGAGCTGGAAAAGGTCAGCGCCTTTGAATCCGCCCTGCATAATTATATGCGCAGCAACCGCGCGGATCTCATGAAACGGATCAACGCTTCGGGAGAATACAACGAAGAGATCGAAAACGCATTCAAGCAGTCCTTGGATGAATTCAAAGCGAATCATTCCTGGTAAGTGGGACATTGGACATATGCACCTATCCATGAGTTTTGATACCACGAACGGATACTCAATGATATGGCGGTAGGAAAAGAAATCAGAACCAAGATCGCGAGTGTCAAGAACACTCAGAAGATCACCAAGGCGATGGAGATGGTGGCCGCCAGCAAGATGCGTAAGGCGCAAATCCGGATGCATTCGGCACGGCCCTATGCGCATAAGATCAGGAATGTCATCGCACACCTTGCACATGCCCACACCGAATACAAGCATCCGTTCCTGATCCATCACGAAGAAAACAGGCGTATAGGCGTGATCATCGTATCCTCCGATCGGGGATTGTGCGGGGGCCTGAATTCCAACCTCTTCCGGGAACTGTTGCGGCGTTTCAGCGAGTGGAAGAAATCCGGGGTCGAACTGGAACTGGTAATCATCGGCAACAAGGCGGTGGGTTATTTCAGCCGTTTTGGCCTGAAGATCCGCGGCCAGGCCACCCATCTCGGTGACGCTCCCGGACTGGAGCGTCTGATCGGCACGGTGAAGATCATGCTGGATAAATATACGGGAAACGAGATCGATCGTCTTTTCCTGGCTTCCAACCAGTTCCTCAACTCGATGACCCAGAAACCGAGGATCGAGCAATTACTACCCCTGCCTCCGAGTGGTGAACAGGAACTTCAGCACCATTGGGATTACATCTATGAACCGGAAGCCAAACAGACCATTGATGAACTGCTGACCCGCTACATTGAATCCCTGGTGTACCAACGCGTGGTGGAGAACATCGCCTGCGAGCAGGCTGCCCGCATGGTTGCCATGAAGAGCGCTTCTGACAACGCCACGACGCTGATCGGCGAGCTGCAACTGGTTTATAACAAGGCGAGACAGGCCGCGATTACCCAGGAGCTTTCTGAGATCGTGGGCGGCGCCGCCGCGGTTTAGAGTCCCCGATAGGAGATCCGTAAAGCCCTCGCCTTTAGGCGAAGGATGATAAGAGAAATGTGATGGCAGCGAACGTGAGCCGTTTTCGCCTCTCCCACCGGGAGACGCCTGCATGGATGCAGGCGGTTGAAAATGTCGGGAACGGATTTTCCAGGCCGCCACGCAGTGGCGGGTGAGGGACAGCGGTTTATCAGGGATCGCATTTCCCTCATCCCCGGCCCTTCTCCCGGAGGGCGAAGGGAGATTTTTCAGTCGGCTTGCAGCCGACTGTACAAATCCCTCGCCTTCAGGCGAGGGTTGTTTAAAGTGGATTCGCTGATTTATAGAATGACTGACACAGAATTCGTTTGCGAGGAAGAATGACATGAGTTCCGGACATATAGTACAAATCATCGGCGCTGTGGTTGACGTGAAATTCCAGAGGGAATCATTACCCAAGGTCTATGATGCCCTGCTGGTCAGGGGAGAGGGGATCAAGACGACCCTGGAAGTCCAGCAGCAACTGGGTGACGGGGTCGTGAGGACGATTGCGCTGGGATCCACCGATGGTCTGTCCAGGGGACTCAGTGTGGACGGCACCGGCGCTCCGATCTCCGTTCCCGTAGGCGTGGGAACCCTCGGCAGGATCATGAATGTCCTGGGAGAGCCCATCGATGAATTGGGCGAAGTGAAGACGGAGGAAAGATGGAGTATTCACCGGAATGCCCCGAAATTCACGGAACTCAGTCCCGCAACCGAACTGCTGGAAACCGGCATCAAGGTGATCGACCTGGTCTGTCCCTTCGCCAAGGGCGGCAAGATCGGCCTGTTTGGCGGCGCCGGGGTAGGCAAGACCGTCAACATGATGGAGCTCATCAACAACATCGCCACGAAACATTCCGGTCTCTCTGTCTTTGCCGGGGTCGGCGAGCGGACTCGCGAAGGTAATGACTTCTACCATGAAATGCAGGAATCAGGTGTGGTTTATCTCAAGGATCTTTCCCAATCGAAAGTGTCCATGGTCTATGGTCAGATGAATGAACCCCCCGGAAACCGCCTGCGCGTCGCACTGACCGGCCTGACGCTCGCGGAAAAATTCCGCGATGAAGGCCGGGATGTGCTGTTTTTCGTGGATAATATCTACCGCTTTACCCTGGCGGGGACCGAATGCTCCGCCCTGCTGGGCCGGATGCCTTCCGCCGTGGGTTACCAACCCACCCTGGCGGAGGAAATGGGCCGCCTCCAGGAAAGGATCACTTCCACCAAGACCGGGTCCATCACCTCGATCCAGGCAGTCTATGTCCCCGCCGACGATCTGACCGACCCCTCGCCCGCCACCACCTTTGCCCATCTGGACGCTACCGTGGTGTTGTCCCGGCAGATCGCCGAACTCGGTATCTATCCTGCGGTGGATCCTCTGGATTCCACCAGCCGTCAGCTCGACCCGTTGATTGTAGGTCAGGAACACTACGACACGGCGCGTAATGCCCAGAATACGCTGCAGCGTTACAAGGAACTCCGGGACATCATCGCCATTCTGGGTATGGATGAGCTATCGGAAGAAGACAAGCTGGTGGTCGCGAGAGCCAGAAAGATCCAGCGCTTCCTGTCCCAGCCGTTTACCGTCGCGGAGGTCTTTACCGGTACGGCAGGCAAGTATGTCTCTCTGAAGGAGACGATCAAAGGGTTTCGTGCGATTGTCAACGGGGAATTCGATCACCTGCCGGAACAGGCCTTTTATATGGTTGGCACCATCGAAGAAGCCGTTGAGAAGGCCAAATCACTCTAGAGCGTACGGGATATAATGATATGGCTATGACTATACATGTGGATATTGTCAGCGCTGAGAAGGAGATCTTTTCCGGTGTGGCGGAGATGGTCTTTGCCCCGGGGATCATGGGCGAACTGGGTATCGCACCGAAGCATTCCCCCCTGCTGACCTACCTGGCTCCCGGTGAGGTCCGGCTGAAATTGCCTGGCGGTGCGGAAGAATCCTTTTATGTATCCGGCGGCATTCTGGAGATCCAGCCCCACGTGGTCACGGTTCTGTCCGATACCGCCATGCGTGCCGAGGATCTGGATGAAGCAGCGGTCCTCAAGGCCAAGGAGGAAGCCGACAGGGCACTCCATGATCATGCCGCAGAGATGGATTTTGCCAAGGTCCTGGCAGAGCAGGCCGAGGTAGCGGCACAGTTGCTGACGCTACAGCGCCTGCGCAAGCGTACCGGCCGATAAAGACTGCTCACCACGGATTTGCCCGGCTTTACTTCATCCGCTTGCCGGGGCTATGATATTTTTCCATGGGGACAGTGAACCATCACTCGCAATCTTATCCCGGAAACGGATCCTGAGATGTCCCTGAGTATCATCATCCTGGCCGCAGGTCAGGGAACCCGGATGCGGTCCGCCATCCCCAAGGTCCTGCACCGGCTTGCCGGCCGCACCCTTCTCGAACATGTGTATACCGTGGCAGCATCCCTCAACACGAGGGGGATTCATATCGTCTATGGGTATGGAGGAGAACAAGTTCCACACCTTTTATCACACCTGTCCGCGTCCTGGATTTTCCAGGCCGAGCAACTGGGTACGGGACATGCCGTAAAGCAGGCGATACCTGGAATCCGGGACGAGGATGATATATTGATCCTTTATGGAGATGTCCCCCTGGTTGCCAAAACGACCCTCATGGCCCTGGTTGAGGCTGCCTCAGGCCCGGGTTTTTCCCTGCTCACCGCCTGGCTTGGAAACTCCTACGGGTACGGACGCATCGTTCGGGATGAGCAAGGCAGGATCACTCGGATCGTGGAAGATAAGGATGCGGACGCTGCCGAGCGTAAGATCGCCGAGATCAACACCGGGATGATGTGCGTCAGGGCAGTGCTGCTGAAACAGTGGCTGGATCGGCTGAACCATGACAATGTGCAGGGCGAGTACTACCTGACGGATATCGTCGCCATGGCGGTCGCAGATGGTATCGGGATACATACCACTTCACCCACCCATCGGACCGAGGTCCAGGGTGTCAACACCCGGGGACAACTCGCTGAACTGGAACGCCATTATCAGCTGCAGCTGGCGCAGTCGCTGATGGACCGAGGGGTCAGTTTTCCGGATCCCGCACGTTTCGATCTCAGAGGCGAACTGGATACCGGGACCGATATCAACATTGATATCAATGTGGTGATCGAGGGCAAGGTAAGGCTGGGTAATGGAGTGACGATCGGGCAGAATTGCCTTATCCGGGACAGCGAGATTGGTGACGGCGTGGAAATACTCGCCAACTGCATTATCGAAGACGCGGTGATCGGGAATCGCTGCCGAATCGGCCCTTTTTCCAGGATCCGGCCAGGCACACGCCTGGCTGAAGAGGTCCACATCGGCAATTTCGTTGAGATCAAGAATTCTTCCATAGACACCGCCAGCAAGATCAACCATCTGAGCTACGTGGGCGACAGCGAGGTGGGGCGCAACGTGAATATCGGCGCTGGCACCATTACCTGCAACTACGATGGCGCCAATAAGCATAAAACCATCATTGAAGACGATGTGCACGTCGGCTCGGATACCCAGTTGGTGGCCCCGGTCCGGGTGGGCAGGGGGGTGACCATCGGCGCCGGGACCACGATCACCCGGGATGTGGAACCCGATCTACTGATTCACAACCGGATGGAACGGCGTGTTGTCAAGGGCTGGAAGCGGCCGGAGAAGGGGAAGAAAAATGCCGAACCAAAGAAATAACGCATCTGCGACCTGTTTCAGCTATGCAGAGGCCGGTACTACACTATAATTGAGTGTCAGTGAAACCCGTTCGCGGCGGGTTGGTCATAACAGATATCGGAAAAATTTCTACTTTTGTGGAGTGATGAGCAATGAAGCAGCGTATCCAACTCGTTCTTACCCTTATGGTAATCCTGGTCGTTCCGGTGACACTCCGGGCGGAATGTTATTCTGATAACAGTAATAAAGAGGTGATTGGGACCTTACTGGGCGCCGCCGCCGGCGGTCTGATCGGATCCCAGATCGGGGGTGGAGCGGGTAACAAGGTGGCAATTGGCGCAGGGGTCCTGGTCGGAGGACTGGTGGGTAATCGCATCGGGCGGTCTCTCGATTGTCAGGACCTGTCCTATCACAGCGATACTACCCAGCGCACCCTGGAAACCCAGGTTTCCGGTACTTCATCCAGATGGAATAACCCGAGTACCGGCCATTCCGGCTCGATTACCCCCACGCGTACCTACGTCTCCAGGGACGGATCGCCCTGCCGCGAATTCAATCAGACGATTATCGTGGATGGACAACAGGATGTGGTTACCGGTACGGCCTGCCGTACTCCGGATGGGAGATGGGAGATCCAGGATAGTTAATCCCGTAGCGCCCACAAAAAAACCCGGTATCCACCGGGTTTTTTTGTCTCTGCGGGCAACAAGGCCGCGCAGGGCGCCATGCATAACTGGCTGTCCCCTGGGCGGGACAGGACAATTGAAAAAGACATGGACTCATTGATAATCAATCCCATAGACAGGATCGATGGCGAGATCAACCTGCCGGGCTCCAAGAGCCTGTCTAACCGCGCCCTGCTGATGGCCGCGGTGGCAAAGGGAAGCACGCAGATCGATAACCTCCTGATCAGTGACGATACCCTGCACATGCTTTCAGCCCTCCGGCAACTGGGTGTGCCTTATAGCCTGGATACAGGTCGGAATCACTGTGTAGTCACCGGATTGTCCGGGCCTGTCCAAACCATTGTTCCCAGGGAATTGTTCCTCGGTAATGCCGGTACCGCCTTCCGCCCCCTGTGCGCCGTGCTCTGCACGGGGACCGGCGAATATATACTCCGGGGGGAACCAAGGATGGAAGAGCGTCCCATCGGCCCCCTGGTGGTCAGCCTGCGACAGGCGGGAGCGGATATAGACTACCTCAAGAACGAAGGGTATCCTCCGTTGCGCATTTGCAGCCGGGGGCTGCATGGTGGCCGGGTCCGTATCGATGGCAGCCTCTCCAGCCAGTTTCTGTCCGCACTGCTCTTGGCGGCGCCCTTGGCCCGCAACGGTATGGAAATCGAGGTAATCGGGAATCTGGTCTCGGAGCCGTATATATCGTTGACCCTGCACATGCTGGAACAATTCGGGATAGCGGTACAGAGCCGGGGCCAGCGCCTCTACATCATCGACGGCGAACAGTCCTATCGCTCGCCGGGCCGTTACCTGGTGGAAGGGGATGCCAGTTCAGCCACCTATTTTCTTGCGGCGGCAGCCATCCGGGGAGGGACCGTGAAGGTGACGGGTGTCGGGGCGCGGAGCATTCAGGGAGATATCCGCTTTGCCGATGTACTCGAAAAGATGGGCGCAGTGGTACAGCGTGGCGATGACTATATCGCCGTGAGTCGCGGCACTCTGAAAGGGATCGATATGGATCTGAATCATATCCCGGATGCCGCGATGACCATCGCTGTGACTGCATTGTTTGCCGCAGGCCCCACCGTGATCCGTAATATCGGCAACTGGCGGATCAAGGAAACCGATCGCCTCCGGGCCATGGCGAATGAACTCAGGAAAACGGGCGCCGTGGTCGAGGAAGGCGATGATTCCCTTACGGTAATTCCGCCGGATCAGATACGGGAAGCGGTCATCGACACCTACCAGGATCACCGCATGGCTATGTGTTTTTCACTGCTGGCGCTGGGCGGTGTGCCCGTGATTATTAATGATCCGGGTTGTACCGCAAAAACCTTTCCTGATTATTTTGAAAAATTCGCCTTGCTAAGCCATACGTTGTGAACGGCAACACCTGATGAATAGGTCGGGAATAGTATCCAAACCTATAGCGTCAGTCTTGATGGTTGGCTACAAGAGATAGGAAAGGACCTTGCCCATCATCTGCTGGATCGACTCGTACTTTTCACTACCGGCGGACAGGATTACATCTTCGGTTTGCACATAGCGTGAGGGAATCAGTTCATTGCGGCAGTTGGCTATAAGCTCGCATGCCGAATCCAGGGTGGTTTCAAGATGAAACTGAAGCCCGATGACCGATCTGCCTATCTGAAACGCTTGATTCTCGCAGCCTTCACTGCGTGCGAGCTGAACCGCCCCCGGCGGTAAGTCGAAGGTTTCTCCATGCCAGTGGAATACTTCAATCGAGTGAGGGAAGCTAAAAGACGCAGACCCGGGTGAAGTCACGCCCTGCACCGGGAACCACCCGATTTCCTTCACCGGATTCTTGTAGACCCGGGCGCCCATGGCACTGGCGATGAGCTGTGCGCCCAGACATATTCCCAGTACCGGTTTGCCGGATTCGATAAGGTTGCGGATGAATTTCTTCTCCGGGGCAAGCCAGGGAAACTCCCGCTCGTCGTTGACGCTCATGGGGCCGCCCATCACCACCAGCAGGTCGATGTCGCCGGGCGCCGGCAAATCCGGTGCCGCGAAAAAGCCAGTATGGCTCAGTTCATAACCCGCGGTGCGGAGCTGCGGCTCGATACTTCCGGGACCTTCAAACGGAACATGTTGGAGGCAATGTGCGCGCATGATTCTCTTCGGGGGTGTCTAATGAGGTGGCGTGGTAAAAAGGTGTTATTTCACTGCCTTTAATCCTTCCTTGATAAAACAGGCCGGCTCCGCAGTGTTGGTCAGCAGGGCCTGCTTGCGCAGGAAGGTGAGGATCCCTGAACCGCGGCCGCCGAGCCCCGAGTAATTAAAGGAATCCCAGTCCGCGACACCGGAACCCGCGAAGGTGAGGAAGGTATCCTGCAGGCTGATCATACCGGCATTTATCTGTACTCCGATACGCCGGGCCTCCGCTTCATCGCCGCCAATCACGGCGGCGGAGAGTCCGTAGTAACTGTCATTGGCGAGCCGGATAGCCTCCTCTTCGGTGTCGTAGGCCATGACGGGCATCACCGGACCGAAGGTCTCATCGCGCATGATGAGCATATCATGGTTGACTCCGGTCAGCAGGGTGGGCCGCATGTAAAGACCGCCGCCGAGCTTCTCGCTCTTACCGCCGCAGCGCAGGACGGCGCCCTTCGCCAGGGCGTCGTCGATGTGGCTGTCCACGATCTGCGCCTGTCGCTCAAAGATGAAGGGACTGAGTTGGCCCGCATGCGGGTCCGGGTAGTTCAGTCTGACCTCGGCGGCTTTGGCGATCAGCAGGTCCACGAAGCGGTCATGCGCGGTGCGCTGGACATAGATCCGCTCGATAGAGAAACAGACCTGACCGGTGCTGGTGACCGCACCCCGCAGCACTGCGGTGGCGGCCTGCTCCAGGTCCGCATTCTGCGTGATGATCACCGGGTCCTTGCCGCCGAGTTCCAGGATCGCGGGAATGAAGCGCTTTGCGCAGGTCTCCGCCACCTTGCGGCCGTTCGCCACGCTGCCGGTAAAGTTGATGATGTCGGCATTGTTCACGATGGCCTGCCCGGTCAGTCCATCCCCCACCACATAGACCAGCACTTCCGCGAGCTCCGGGATGGCGCGGATGGTTTCCATCATGGGTTTGACGAAGCGGGGCGCGACCTCGCTGGGTTTCACCAGGACAGCGCAGCCCGCGAACAGGGGCGCGATGACATGCAGGGTCGAGAGCATCAGCGGGGCGTTCCAGGGACCGATGATCCCGGCCAGCGGGTAGGGTTTGAACAGGGTGTCGTACTTGATATGCGGCAGGGCGGGCGAGCTTCCGCGGCGCCTGGCCTGATCCATAATCCTGGGCGCCACGGCGGCGGTACGCCGGATGGCGTTGATCACCATGTCCGGGGCGACCCGGGAGATCTGCCCGTAGCCCGTGTCGATGGAATCGGCCTCAATGAGCGACGCCTTGTCTCTTTCCAGCCGATCGGCCCAGTGTTGCATGACCGCAATCCGGTGCTCGATAGACGCCTCGCCCCAGGCCGGTTGCGCCCGGCGCAGGCGCGCTGACCAATCCGCTATCTCCCGGTCCGAAGCGGCGGTGATAGTGAAATCGATCGCCCCGGTCCATGGATTACGGACGGCGAGTTCTCTGGGTGTGGTGCTGGTCATTGTTGTTCTCTCCTGCTCCGCCGGACATGACGGATTTACAGAATTTACTGCGTTGGATGATGGTTGGTCAAACTGTGTACTTCCCGGTCCGTAGCGCCCCGGCCGGTACCCACATGCCGTGAAAGGTGGATCGTACCCGGATCTCCATCCTCAGCAGGGCGACCGGTCCTGATTCGACCTGCCGCGCGTCCAGGATGGCGAGGTCGCTGCGATTCTCCGTCATGCGGTTCACCAGTACCAGCAGATAACCATCCCCTTCAGTTGCCCCTGGACGCCGGGGTACAAAGATAGGCTCCTGTACCCCGCTGTCCGGTCCGGGGGACCAGGTGCAGAGCCTGCCAGTCTGATGGTCATAGCAGCCGATGGCGGAGAGGCCCATGCTGCCTGCCGCGCTGGCCTCCGGCGGGCGGCAGAGCATATAGCCATAACGATAGGGCTTGCCGATGTAACGTTCATCTATGCGAGGCATTTCGCAGGGGGACTCTAGCCTGATCCCGGCCTGGTAATCCGCGCCTTCCTTGTCCAGGTCGAAGCTCAATCGCGCCAGTTTCGGCATACAGGGGACGAAGGCTGAGCCGTCATGACTGGGGAAGAATTCAAAACAGTTACCCTGGTAAAGGCAGACATCGAGGTGCAGCAGAGAGCCTTCATTGCAGGCATTCATCATGTGCCCGGCGCTGGCGGCCGGTCCCCGGTACCAGCGGATGTCCGAATTCCTGCCACGGCGCGGGAAGACCGCAAAATGACAGTCCTCATCGGCGTGCCATTGGTAGTAGGGGCCGCCGTTCCTGACCACTTCCATGTCGGTGATCAGCGGCCAAAAGGGAACAATCACATGGGTGTCGGTGACGGCAAAATCATGCACCATGCCGGGATAGGGCATCTCGAACCACAACTCGTGGGCGACCTTTCCCCGGGCGTCTATCACATAAAAGACCGCATCCCGGCTACCGTCGCCTCCCGCCTGGTAGGAATAGGTGAGCAGCTCATTGCGGTGCTGGTCCAGCTTCGGGTGCGCCGTGAGACTGACCGCCTTCACCGCCCCCTCATAATTCCATTCCCCGAGGGTCTCCAGGGTATCGGGATGGACCTCCATGGGCAGGGAGTCCTCCTTGAGAATAAGGAGCTTTCCCCCATGCCAGATGGCGTTGGTATTGGCCGTGCCCTGGTTCCTGCCTGCCACCGAGGGGTCGTTGGTGTAGCGGTTGCGGTAGCGGCCGAAGAGCGAACGCCGGGCTGCGGCCTGCAAGAGGAAACGTTCAGTGCGAACCCAGCGGCTGCGGTAATCCACGTGGCCGTCCTGGAACCGGAACAGGTGCGCCATGCCTTCGCCGTCGATGAAGATGTCCGAGCCGGTCCTGGGCGGGTATTGCCGGTCCGGGCCACAACGATACAGCGTTCCGTTCAAGTCTTGCGGGACGGCGCCAAGTACGGGTTCAAGGTCTCGAAGATCTGACTCGATCCGCAGGGGCTTCCCCCAGCCCTGGTACATG
>MGYR01000197.1 GCA_001801825.1 Gammaproteobacteria bacterium RIFCSPLOWO2_02_FULL_56_15
GCGAGCGCGTCCTTGCCTACCTGCGGTCCCTGGGACAGGAGGGACCACAATACGGCCGGCTATTGGACCACCTCCTGTTGCAACCGATCATTACCGTGGCGGGCGACGGCAGGACAGCACGGGGTCGTTGGCATCTGCTTAGCCAGGGCGGAGCGCTGGATCCGGCCTCTGACCCAAGCCTGGTCACCGCTGCCGGAGCCGAACCGGGCAAGCCATTCGGTTATGTGGGCACGGGCATCTACGAGAATGAGTATGTGAAAGAGGACGGCGTCTGGAAGATCCAGACGCTGCGATTGTATCCCCGCATGACCACGCGGGACAGCGAAGGGTGGGCGAAATCGGCTTATCCTCGCTCCCTGCCGGCCACGGGGCTTGCACCGGATGCGGCGGCCACCTCAGAACACAGCCCCTACCCCGGCACCTCGGTCCCGCCCGTGCATTATCCGCACCCGACGAAAAACTGATTACAGCAGGAAAGGGATCAGCCGCCCCATCACGATCACCCCGGCCCAGATTATCAGGGACAATCCGGCGATGAGCTTTGCAGTGGGATCCGCCTGTTCGCCGTCGGGGAGGCTGGAGAGTTTCCCCTGTTTCGCCAGCCAGAACCAGATCGCATTGAGACCGCCAAGGACGATCAATACCATCTTGATCCGGAAGGCGAGGTTGGTGTAATAGCCGGTGGGATCGGAGCAGAAAAATCCGATCCCGGTCAGCACAACGACCGCGAAGGCCAGCAGGATTACAGGTGTAAAGGCCAGCGCCGGACGCATGGGGATAAACCGCGCCACGCCCAGCACTCTGAGATCGATCACCAGCAGCGCTCCGAACATCACGCACAAGCCCATGAAATGCAGGGTTTCAAAGGTGGGAAAGACCCAGAAGATGTCGCGCACCGCCTCTCCCAGCCAGGAGGATTCGAACCAGCTCAGAATTTCTGTTTCAGTCATGCCGAGCCCCTATTCCAGCCCTATGTAGGCGGTCAGCCGCCCGGCGGTGATGGCGCCGAACCAACACAAGAGGGAAAACGCAGCGGTCAGTTTCGCCGCGCGCGTGATTGCCGCGTTGCGGGTCTGGCGCAACAGTACCCACAGAGCGATGACGCCGAGCACGATGAGTAGTATCTTGATCTGGAATACTGTCTGAAAGAAGAAGCGCTGGGCGTCTCCGCAGAATAATAAGCAACCGGAGATGAAGTTCAGGAAGAAACCGATCCAGGCAATGGCGAACAGGCTGTTGAAATTTGCAATGGGGATACGCGCCGCGAAACCGAGTACCCGGATATCGATCATGGTGACCACGCCAACCACCATGGCCATGCCCACGGCATGGCTGGCCAGTACGAGCGGGTAACCCCACATCGATTCGCGGATCCAGATACCCAACCCGCTCTCTTCAAGCCAGATCAGAAATTCCAATGAGCTGCCTCCCCGGTGGTTCCGGCGCTTTTGTGTACTCTTTTCGCGCCATGGTTTCTAAATAATATATGCTTATAACAGCGCCTGTCGCAAGCAAAAAAAGACGGGGACGATAGATCTGGTTATGTGTTTTCGTATCCGTTGGATTGTTGCTGGAAACAAACCCGACGGCTACAACGCGGAGCATGAGAGCGCGGGAAAAGCTAACCCGCTTGATGAGGATGCGTGGCGCTACGCCGAAACTTTAGGTTCCGATAGTTTCAGTAATTGGCCGGGATTACAATTCCAAGCAATGCCACTACCGCAATGATCATCAACAACATCAAAGCCGCGTTTCTTGTCAGTGCTTTCAGGGTCATCAGATTATTGATGTACCTGCTGGCCTGACAGTATCTTCCACCCTCGATGAACCCCCGATCCACCATCTGTATGACCCCCGTTAATATTGAATGGATTCTATTGGATCACATAATTACGACGGCATCTTGCGGACTTTCGCATGTGCCAAAATATTCCAAGCAATCCGTGTGCCATTATTATTTTATTATTTAATTCAAAATGTTAGCACAAAGTCTTGGAGACTGAGTCAGGAAGTATTGTAAATGCTACCGACAAGGAATTTATCAGAATGTGATGAGCATCACACTATTATTCTTTAGAGTCAAAGGGTTATGAAGAATTCTGGTTTTTTCTCTACTTGTAAAATTATCCGACAAACTGTTAACTCGGTCACAAACCTGTTCCCTGTAATGAAGAACACCTTGAACATAATTTCTGTCACGGGGAACCAGTGACGTAACCACTGGTCTTAAATTGCACATTACATATGTCCTCCCAGACATTGACCCCGCTGTCCCCCCATTTAAAGCGGGGTTTTTTTTGGTTGATCACCAGACAATGCAATATTATGTTACTCCAAAGTAAACTGATTCAAGATTAGAATCTACATTCCTACCAGCAGGAACAGGGGTAAAAGCGTACCCCAGAGCGCCGCGCCGTAAAAAACAACCCGGAAAAATGTCTCTCCCCCCGTGATTCCAAAATCGTGCAGGCTCAGGAAGATCCGGTGGGCCGACTGCCACAGGGGCAGACTGATTATCACCAGCAAAAACAACTTGCCGAACCAGCCATCGGCAAGCCCGGCGAGCCTTTCATAGGCAAGGACATCGGCGGATACCAGGCCCAGCGGGACAGCGATCCCTGTGACAAAAATAAGTACGGGCATAGTGTGGGCTACCACCACTCCACCGGCGCCAAACAGGCTCCAGACTATCGGTTCATTCGATCGCTTGCTCATGACTACCCCCAGAGAATCAGGCCCAACAGGACCAGATAGATGATACCGGCGAAAATGTACTGGCCAGCGACGATCTTCGCGACGGGGACCTTCTCGCCATTGAACATCAGCGGCGGCATGACCTTGGGTGCAACTGAAAACCAAGTGACAGAATGATAGACAGCCGCGCCCATCGCTACCACATGGAAAAGTATCGCCCCCGGACTTTGCATCGCTATCAGCCAGTTATTCCAGGCTGCTTCCCCTGAACTCAGTCGCAGCAGACCTACCAACAGAATAACCGCATATATCCCGACGAATACCGCAGTGGATTCGCGCAGGATATAACGGACATATACGGGGTTTTTCAGCCACCATCCCGCCATGGGTCTGACATAGGGTTTACGCGTACTCATCAGTTTCCTCCCCTGGGTGCTACAAACCGCAGGAAATAATCCATGGTGCTGTTCAGCTTGTTACGGTTGATCGCGGCAGCCGGATCAACATCCTTGGGACATACATCCGAACAGTAACCTACGAGAGTACAACCCCAGACACCTTCATGGGCATTGAGGAGTTGCATACGTTCTGCTTTCGCTGCGTCGCGATTATCCTCATTGTACCGGTGCAGCAGGGTTATCGCCGCCGGACCGAGATAATCCGGTTTCAATCCATATTGGGGACAGGCGGCATAGCACAGCATACAGTTAATGCAGGAACTGAACTGGGCGATACGGTCCAGTTGCCGCGGTGTCTGCAGGTATTCGCCCTGTTCCAGGGTACGCGGCGCGGCCGGAATGATATAGGGTTTAATACTCTCCAGTTTGTTGATGAAATCAGAGAGATCGATAATCAGATCCTTTTCTATCGGGAAATGTTTCAGTGCCTCAAGGGTAATCTTTCCCGGATAATACTCCCGGAGGAAAGTCTTGCAGGATAATTTCGGTACGCCGTTGATCATCATCCCGCAACTCCCGCAGATGGCCATCCTGCAGGACCAGCGGAAGCTCAGTGAACCATCCAGGTAATCCTTGATGTACTGGACGCCCTGTAGCACGGACTGGTCATCCGTAAAAGGAACCTTGAAACTCTGCAAGAAAGGTTTCTCATCCTGCTCCGGGCGATAACGAAGCACCTCTATCTCGATTATTTTGTCGTTACTTGTCATGGGCCGCACCCTTTTTCTTGTTTCGCTCCGCTTCGGCCTTTTCACCCGCCTCACCGTAGGCACGGATACCCGGCTCCGATTTAGTGATCTTTACCTTGGAATACTCGATTCCCGGAGGCCCCTCGCTGTTGTAGCGTGCCAGCGTATGCTTTAGGTAATTCTGATCATCACGTTGTTCATACCCATCCAGCCTTTGGTGCGAACCACGCGATTCCTTGCGGTTTATCGCCGAACAGGCCACCGCCTGGGCAACATCCAGCAGATATCCAAGTTCTATTGCCAGCAGCCATTCGGTGTTCCAGGCGCTGGATTTGTCCTCGATATTGATCGAGCGATAGCGTTGTTTAAGTTCTTCCAGCTTGTCGCAGGTTTTCTGCATCACGGGAGCATTCCGGTAGATACCGCAACCTTCCTCCATACTCTTGGCCATTTCGTTGCGGATATCCGCGATGCGTTCCTTGCCATTGGCATTGTTCACCAGACCACGAACGCGGTTGCAGATATCATCCGCTTTTTTCTCCAGGGTTGCGGTGGACGAATTCCGCGCGGATTTGGCATAGCTGCTTGCTTCGTCACCAGCCACCCTGCCGAATACACAGAGTTCCACCAGGGAGTTTGAACCAAGCCGGTTCGCGCCATGTATCCCCACGCTGGCGCACTCACCCACTGCATAGAGTCCAGGCAGGCTGGTTGCTGTTCTGCCATCCGTCTCGATACCGCCCATGGTGTAGTGGGCGCCCGGTAACACCGGGATGGGTTCATGCGCAGGATCGAGCCCCATAAATTCCTCTGCCAATTCATAGATCTGGGGAAGGCGCTCTCGCAGTTTCTTTTCTCCGAGATGACGCATATCCAGGTGCACTACCTGGCCATGAGGATGATCAATGGTCCGGCCTTTCTGCTTTTCATGCCAGATCGCCTGACTCACCCGGTCGCGCGGCCCCAGCTCCATGAACTTGTTACGGGGCTCGTCACTGGGCGGACCAAGTCCGTAATCCTGAAGAAACCGATAACCATCCTTGTTGATCAGATACCCTCCTTCACCACGACAGGCCTCAGTAAAGAGAAGTCCGGTACCGGGCATGCAGGTAGGGTGATATTGCATGAACTCCATATCCCGCAACGCCACGCCCTGACGATAGGCAAGGGCCATGCCGTCACCGGTGACGATGCCACCATTGGTATTTTCACGAAAAACCCTGGCGGCCCCTCCAGTTGCAAGGACCACAGCCCTCGCCTGGATAAAGCAGATCCTGCCTGTTGCGATCTCGATGACGACCACACCCTGAGCGCGACCATCCTCCACGACGATATCCACACAGAAATATTCATCAAAACGCTTGATCAATGGATACTTGATGGAGGTCTGGAACAGCGTGTGGAGCATATGGAAACCCGTTTTATCCGCCGCGAACCAGGTTCGTTCGATCTTCATGCCCCCGAAGGCACGGACATTCACATGGCCATCCTCCTTACGGTTCCAAGGGCAGCCCCAGTGCTCCATCTGGACCAGTTCTTCACGAGCATGCGCCACGAAATATTCAACCACATCCTGTTCACACAACCAGTCGCCACCGGCGACCGTATCATTGAAATGGTATTCCAGGTCGTCTTGAGGCTGGGTAACAGCAGCTGCGCCACCTTCCGCGGCAACCGTATGGCTGCGCATGGGGTAGACCTTGGAGACCAGAGCAATCGATTGCCCGGTGTCTGATTCCGCCGCAGCTATGGCAGCTCGGAGACCGGCGCCGCCGCCACCAACTATTACTATATCGGCCTTAATTGTTTCCACTCTTAGTTTTTCTCCAGACTTGCCGTTTCGAACAACGGCTTGATTATTTATTATATGACGAGGCCTTCCTGGGATTCTTGCATCGTATGCACATCTGAACAACCACACATTGACTCAGATCAAGTCATTGGCAGCTCGAATCAAATCTTGTGCTATTCATTATGCCAGATTCTGCCGTTATTATATAATCCATGAGTGGTCAGACCTGACTCCCGGATCTGCGGCAAACGGGTAACAAAAAGTCCGCTTAACCAGAGGTACAGTAGTGATGGCAAACGGGAAACAGGCAGTTCATTTTTCCGCGCATGAGAGTTTCCGGGAAAATTCTTTCAAACATGTATGGAGTGGCGATCTGGACCATGTATTTGCTGATATTGCCTCCTACTATGATAGCGCCAACAATGTCGCCAGCCTGGGACTGTTTGGCTGGTTTCGGGATACTTTTCTGTCAACCATTGAATTACAGCCCGGATATACGGTTCTGGATGTCTGCGCTGGAACCAATGCCACAGGTATCGCCCTGCTGAAGAGACAACCGGATCTTAAGATTATCGCTATTGACCGCAACAAGGAAATGCAAAATGTGGGCAGGCAGCGGGCCGAGCGCAGGGGTCTGCATATTGAAAGTGTCATTGACGATGTTCATAAACTTCCTTTTCCTGATAACCATTTCAACCTGGTAACCATACAATATGCATCCAGACACCTGCGGCTGTTGGAGGTTTTCAGTGAAATCAGGCGGGTGCTGAAGCCCGGTGGGTTCTTTTATCATGCCGACATGTTACGACCCCGGAATCGTTTGATTGGGAAGTTGCAATATGGCTACCTCGGCATGTGTCTGACCTTCACTGCAAAAATATTCGGCAGCGGCACGCAAGCACTCGATTGCAGGGAGTACTTCCTGGATGTGCTAAGTAATTTCTACTCCGCCCCCGAACTGACAGAACTACTCCAACATCTGGAATTTTCCAACGTCACGCACAAAACCCTGCTGGGGGGACTGGTGGGATTTCACAAGGCACAAAAAATCTAGTCTGTACGTCAGTCTAGAGACGTCAGTGAACAAGCACCGCCTGCTCTGCGCCGCTAGCGCCTATATAATGCATGAATTCAACAACCAGACCATTGAAAGACTCAGAAACACCCGGTTCTTCAAACTGATATTGCCGCCCTTCAGCAACTTTCTTCGTAATAACGTACAGAAGGAAATCGAGAAGGATCACGCTGTTATTTTCGCGGCATACCAGGCCTATGACATGCGAATGCCGCCGGGTGAGGATGAACTCCGCGCGTTGTTGCAACAGGCACAGGAAATCGACCGGAAGTTCATCCGACAGGCGCATATGCTGCCTGTATCCATTCATATACCGTATGAAGATATCGAGGACATCCGTAGGGAAAGGATGAGACACCTGCTGGAGAACTGCTACCGTCTGTTCTTGCTCTGGGAACAAAAACCCCGCCTGCGCAAGGCGGTGCAGACACTATTTGATCGCAACCAGTTTAACAGTTTCATCCTTAGGGTCCTGATGTTGTACGTCAGCGAAACCAGGATCCTGAGCAACTCCATCAAACTACCCCACAGACTGGGTTTCGCGAGGGATTTGGTCCTGCATACCATAACCTCTGCCATGCAGACAGTTGCAGCAGAGGTCGCCGCCGAGTGTACCCGCATTATCTATGGCAGGACTTGATGGTCTTGACCGGCGGGAACCACGCAGTTAGGAACACCGGACTAACCACATCACGAACAGCGGCATGCATCCTGTGGGATTTCCGAATAACCACAAGGACTATGAATCAATTACCGCAGAGCAAACTTACGAGAAAAGCTTCGCGAACAGCACATGTTTTTGGTACCATCCCGGCTGTAATCAATACTCATGCAGTCACACCATAGCGAGGCATCAGTGACTTCAACACACCAGATATTTGACATCTCGAAGTTTAAAGTATCCTGCGGTAATTGTAGTCTTGCTGAATTATGTCTGCCTTGGGGTCTGAAACTCGAAGACATAAATGAGTTGGAAAAGATTATCAAAAGAGTGCGACCTCTGCAGCGCGGCGACTACCTCTTCCACTCTGGTGATAAATTTCAGCAGGTCTATGCCGTCCGCTCAGGCGCTATCAAGGCTTACCGAACTACCGAGGAAGGTAATGAGCAAATCCTCGGCTTCTACCTACCGGGAGAATTACTCGGCCTGGATGCTATAGACACGGAACGTCATGTATGTACTACCGTGGCACTCGAAACCAGCAGTTTCTGCGCTGTACCCTTTAATCGTCTGGAGGAATTATGCCAGCAGATACCAGGACTCCAGCACCAGATTTACCGGCTTATGAGCCGGGAACTCTCCAGTGAGAATCAGTCGCTCCTGTTGCTCGGCAAGAAAAGCGCCGAGGAAAAGATTGCCACCTTCCTGGTCAATCTTTCATCACGCCTTCACGTGCTGGGTTATTCCGCTACGGAATTCAGACTGCCCATGTCCAGGCAAGAAATTGGTAACTACCTGGGCCTGACCGTGGAGACTGTCAGCCGCATCTTCAGCCGCCTGCAGAAAGACAAGCTCATAGTGATCGACCGAAAATTGATCAAGATCGTGAATGAGCCTTTGATAAGAAGCATGTGCACGGGTATCAAGGAATCTTCAGCCAAAAGCCAAACCGCCGCTGGTAGCCAATAGCGAGAACAGCAGCCTTATCCCGCAGCAATCGGATTAGCTCCCGCACTAGGGGAAAGCGTGAAACCAACCTGCTGTACGCCGGATCCAAGCCAATCAAGAAAAACTTGATCTGGATCATCCAGTCAGCGCCTGATTAGAGGTTTAATTACCCACGCATTCCTTCATTACCAATCGGTACCTGTCTAGCCATGATTAACAGCCTGATTTTCAACAAGGACCTGATCACCCGCTATGACACGCTGGGACCAAGGTACACCTCGTACCCAACTGCAGTGCAGTTCGACGAGAGTTTTGGCCATGACAATTTCGTCGAGATCGCCAGGGTTACCAACGAAGAACCGGTGCCCAGGCAATTATCGCTTTATTTCCATCTCCCCTTTTGCAGCACCGTTTGTTATTACTGTGCATGCAACAAGATAGTGACCAAAAACCGCGCCCATGCCGCCCCCTATCTGAAACTGCTGCACGAAGAAATCACGATGCAAAGCAACCTGTTCGACCATGACCGTGTCGTCGAGCAGTTACACTGGGGTGGCGGTACACCTACCTTCATCAGTCACGATCAGATGCGTGACCTGATGGCTCATACCCGCAGTTGTTTTTCGCTGCGCGATGATGACAGCGGTGAATATTCCATAGAGCTCGATCCCAGGGAAGCAAATGCGAAGACTATCGCACTGCTGCATTCGCTTGGCTTCAACCGGATCAGCCTTGGTGTGCAGGACTTTGATCCGGATGTACAGAAAGCGGTGAATCGCATCCAGACGATCGAAGAAACCCTTACCGTCATCAAAGCTGCACGGAAACACGCATTCAAGTCCGTGCATATCGACCTTATTTACGGCCTGCCCAAACAGACCGTGGAAAGTTTCGCCAGGACCCTGCAGAAGATAATCGATCTTGGACCGGATCGAATCTCGGTTTTCAACTATGCCCACCTTCCCCGGCGCTTCAAGGTACAGAAACAAATCAACAAGTCCGATCTTCCAGGGGCATCGGAGAAACTCAATATCCTGCAACATGTAATCAACTATCTTACCCAGGAAGGTTATACCTATATTGGCATGGATCATTTTGCCAGGCCCGATGATGAACTGGCTATCGCACAAAAGCAGGGAACCCTGACCCGTAATTTTCAAGGTTATTCAACGCATGCAAACTGCGACATCATCGGTATGGGGATTTCAGCCATCAGCAAGGTCGGCGACTGCTATTCACAGAATGTTTACGAGATCGACGATTATGAAAAGGCGCTTGCAGCCGGTCGTGTGCCCATCTTCAGGGGCCTGAAACTCGATGGTGATGACCTGTTACGCAGGGATGTCATCACCCAGCTCATCTGCCATTTCAGTCTCGATTTCGAGCAGATCGAGGCACGGCACAGGATTAACTTCAACGATTATTTCTACAACGAAATCAGCATTCTGAAAGGCATGGAACGGGACGGGCTGTTAAGCATCGACACGGAAAAAATCAAGGTTTCACCGGCTGGTTGCCTGCTGGTTCGCAATATCTGCGCTGTGTTCGATAAATACCTTAGACAGGCACAGGCAGAGCAGACTTTTTCAAAAACGATCTGAAACACCGTTTCCCTGCGTTGTATCGTTGCAGTGGATTCACCATTCTGACAGATTCATGCAGAAAAATTCCAAGTGAGATTCTGTGCAGGTCTCGCTTTCACCAGACATCTAACATTGGTTGACAGCATGCGGATGGTCCAGCATTCAAGCAAACTCACAGACATTCTGTTTCCGGTGGTACCCCGCGATTTCCCCTTGCGGCGGGATGTAAAAACCTTGTTTCGATCGCTCCACATTCTGAGTGGAGGAACCCTGCTCGGCGGTCACATTTTCGCACTACCTGTGGCCGATCTCCTCCCCTGGCTGTATGCAACCATAGTCTCAGGCACCATGCTCCTGGCCATAGACGTACACGCATCGGCCTGTGTGCTGTTCGAAGTACGGGGCATCGCGATAATAGTAAAACTATGTCTGATGCTGTGCATCGCCGTATGGTTTGAAGCAGCTGTCCCGTTGCTCTGCATTATCGTTCTGATTGGCGTCTATGCCAGCCATATGCCGAAATATATACGCCACAGGATGGTATTTTTCTCCGGCAGATTCCAGCCGGATCGGCGCGGTGGGTGAATAATGAACAATGCCAGTGAGATAGAATAAGAGGACCATGAACAGAAAACCAGTGGAACTGATCTGCCCCGCAGGCAACCTCCCGGCGCTCCGAACCGCCGTCGATAACGGCGCAGATGCGGTCTACATCGGCTTCCGCAACAATACCAACGCAAGGAACTTTCCCGGTCTGAATTTCAGCAGAGATGAGGCCGTTAAAGGGATTGAGTATGCCAGACAGGCCGGCAAAAAAGTTTTCCTGGCGCTGAACACCTATCCGGTACCGCAGCGTTGGAAGGAGGCCGCCGATTCCATCGATATCGCCGCTGCCATCGGCGCCGATGCACTGATCCTGGCTGATCTCAGCCTGCTGGAATACGCCAGCAGCACCTATCCCGGCCTCCGTCTGCACCTCTCAGTACAGGGGTCGGCCACCAACCGGAATGCCATCGCCTTCTATCGGGAAAAGTTCGGTATACAGCGAGTGGTATTACCCAGGGTCCTGTCCCTGGGCCAGGTCGCCAGACTGGTACAAACCGCAGGAGTGGAGATCGAGGTATTCGGCTATGGTGGCCTTTGTGTCATGGCTGAAGGCCGCTGTTCCCTCTCCTCCTACGTGACGGCGGAATCGCCTAACAGCGCCGGCGTCTGCTCCCCGGCACACGCAGTCCGTTGGCAGGAAACCGCTAGCGGCACGGATTCTTACCTCAATGGGGTGCTTATCAATACTTTCAGCACGGACGAGGCGGCCAGCTATCCCACGATCTGCAAGGGTCGTTTCATGGTCAATGGCACCATCTACCATGCCATCGAGGAACCCACCTGCCTGAATCTGCTGGAAATCCTGCCCGAGATCGCCAGGGCCGGCATCACTGCCATCAAGGTGGAAGGACGGCAACGCAGCCGGGCTTATGTCGCCACGGTCACCCGAATTCTCCGCGCGGCATTGGATGCCTGTCACCAGGATCCTGACGTATTCAGCGCGAAGGCAGAATGGATCAATCAGTTAAACCAGCTCGCCGAGGGCAATTGTCATACCCTTGGCGCCTATCACCGACCGTGGCAATGAAAATTAGCATCGGGCCCATCCAGTACTTCTGGAAACGAGACTGGGTATTCGCCTTCTATGAATCCCTGCAGGATTCTCCTGCCGACACCATCTATCTGGGAGAAACCGTCTGTTCCAAACGCCGTGAACTGGACCTGGGCGACTGGCTGGATATCGCCGGTAGCCTGCGAAAAGCGGGCAAGGAAGTCATCCTGTCCAGTCTCAGCCTGATCGAGTCGGAATCAGAGCTTTCCAGTCTGCAGCGGATCACGAGTAATGCTGACTATGCAGTTGAGGCCAATGACATGGCGGCGATCCAACTCTTATCCGGGAGAAAGAAGTTCGTAATTGGGCCGCATATCAATATCTATAATCAGCATTCGCTCAGACTTCTCTCCCTTGTTGGGGCAAGCAGATGGGTCGTACCTATGGAGATCGGCCAGCATATCCTCGGAGATATCCTGCAACAGCGACCACAGGAGATGCAGGTGGAAGTATTCGCTTTTGGACGCCTGCCCCTGGCCTTTTCGGCACGTTGCTTCAGTGCGCGGGCACATAACCGCGGCAAGGATGAATGTGGCTTCATCTGCGGAGAACATACGGATGGTATACTGCTCAATACCCAGGATAACCAGCCGTTCCTGCAGATCAACGGGATCCAGATCCAGTCTGCGGCCACCTGCAATCTCATTGGCCACTACGAGGAGCTGGTGTCAAGGGGTATCGATATCCTGCGGCTCTCACCACAGTTCGAAGGCATGCCGGAGATCATCAGGATTCTGCGGCAGGTAGCGGATGGCTTACTCGATATTCCCACCGCCATGCAACAACTGCTGCCTTTTCAGACCCATGGCAGTTGTGACGGTTACTGGAACGGGGTCCCCGGGATGCACCAATCCAGCGCGGCTACAGGTTGAGGATACCGAGTCCGTCCCGGATTCTCCCCGGAATATATGGGCGCGCCAGATGCATGAACCGTTTTGCGCCGTTTGCAGCCACCGGAATTGCGGCGAGGACAGCATCGAAATGGGCGTCCCAGTCATATTCGAGGGCATCCAAGATATTCTTGATATGAACGCCTGTTTCCGTTTCTCCGTCAATGCGCAGGACACGCTGAAAGAAGAGTGTGTCCGGGTCTTCCCGCAGGCTTACAAGCTGCAAAAATCCCCGGAGATCGCCGCTTATGGTAACATCACTCCAGTCCTGATCTACGGCCCGCAACCTGGCATTGAGGATACGGAATCGAAAGACACAGGGGATATCGGTAACCCGGAGAGCCAGGGTGCGGTTGTCCAGTTCCAGGAGTCTGTCCACCAGCGTCTGGCCTCTCACGAGGTGATTGAAGACACGAACAAAGAGTTTGGTCTTGACCTGATCAGGAACCCGCTGCAGGAACCAGGCGATGGCCTGATGGAGTGGATGGTCTGAAGATTCAGTATTATTGGTCACCATTGCATGGCACACACTAGAGAACCTCTAAATAAGCATTTTCACCGTCATGCTGGTGAAAACCAGCATCCAGTAGACAATTGTTTTTACTGGATTCTGGTCGCTTCGGACTCCCTGTCCTCGCGCGACATTTCCCACTTCCTGTGGGTCGCCTTCGCCAGAATGACAACCCAACTATTTTTTAGACTTGTTCAGAGCTTCCCTAGAATTATTTACTCGACAGCACTGAATAATACACCATTATGAGCCATACCGCTTACCTCAGCCTGCGTGAGTTTCTCCGGGATCTGGAGCGGCGCAAACTGCTGCAAAGGATCGTACTTCCCATCGATCCCAGACTGGAGATGACGGAGATCTGCCATCGCAGCCTGCGCCAGGAGGGACCGGCATTGTTGTTTGAAAATCCTGTAGGGTCAAAGACACCGGCACTGTGCAACCTGTTCGGCACCACCAAACGCATCGCCATGGGAATCGGACGTGACTCTCCCGAAGAGCTACGCGAGTTGGGGGTATTGCTCGCCAGTCTGAAAGACCCATCGTGGCCCACGGGACTGGGGGATGCCATGGACAAGTTTCCTGCCTTCAAGAAGCTATTGCATTTCCATCCACGACTGGTTCGCAGCGGCCCACCCTGCCAGGAAAATATCATCAGAGGTACTGATGTGAATCTGTACCAGCTTCCGGTACAGACCAGTTGGCCTGGGGATGCCGGTCCGATGCTGACCTGGGGACTGACCATCACGCGGGGGCCATTGAAGGAACGTTTGAACATCGGCGTTTACCGACAGCAGCTTATCGCTGCCAACAAGCTGATCATGCGCTGGTTGCCACATCGAGGGGGTGCGCAGGATTACCGTGAATGGCAACAGGCCAGACCCGGGCAGAAATTTCCGGTTGCTGTAGCCATTGGGGCCGACCCCTCCACTATACTGGCGGCAGTGACCCCGATACCGGATACCTTATCGGAGTTCCAGTTTGCGGGTTTGTTGCGTGGGGCTCGCAGTGAGATCTGCAACTGCCGGACCATCCCATTGCAAGCGCCGGCGGAAGCGGAAATCGTACTGGAAGGTCATATCGAACCCGGGGAAGAAGCACTCGAAGGTCCCTTTGGAGATCACACCGGATATTATGATGCGCAGGAGACACACCCAGTATTCACTATCGATTGCATCACCCATCGCAACAACCCTATCTACCACACCACTTATAACGGGCGGTCCCCTCACGATGAGCCTTCCATGCTGGCGCTCGCGCTCAATGAGATTTTTGTTCCCATCCTGCAGAAACAGTTTCCGGAGATCGTGGATTTCTATCTACCACCCGAAGCATGCTCCTACCGTGTCGCCACCGTCAGTATCCGGAAACAATATGCAGGTCACGCCAAGCGGATCATGTTCGGGATCTGGTCCTATCTGAGGCAGTTTAGCTATACCAAGTTTGTCATCGTGACCGATGAGGATATCAACGTACGCAACTGGCAGGACGTCATCTGGGCCATCGCCACACGGGTAGATCCCGGTCGGGATATTACCATCGTGGAGAACACACCCATTGATTCCC
>MGYR01000198.1:0-4115 GCA_001801825.1 Gammaproteobacteria bacterium RIFCSPLOWO2_02_FULL_56_15
CATCCCGATAAGGCTCCATACCAGGAACCGCACCCAGGTCTCGGTGGGCAGGAACCACATCAATGCCGCACAGCTCAGGATGGCAGCCGAACCGGTGAACCATACCCATGGGCAGCGGAAGGGACGGTGACGGTCCGGTTGTGTGACCCGCAGGATCATCACACCTCCGGAAACCGCGATAAAGGCAAACAACGTGCCGATATTGGAGAGTGCGGCCAGTTCATGGAGCGGCAGCACTCCGGCAATAAAGGCAATCACGAGACCGGTCAGCATCGTAACCACGTGTGGAGTATGAAACCTCGGGTGCAATCGGCTGAAGAACTGCGGTAGCAATCCGTCCCGGGACATGACGAAGAAGATACGGGTCTGACCGTAGATCAAAACCAGCAGCACTGTGGTAATCCCGGTGATCGCACCGATGGCCAGAATGGACGCGACTCCGGGGAACCCGATACTGCGCAGGACCAGGGCCAATGGCTCCTTGCTCTGCCCCAACTCGCTATAGTGCAGCGCACCGGTCGCCGTCAGCACCACGACAATATATATCACGGTACAAATCAGCAACGAACCAACCAGACCGATGGGCAGATCACGTTTGGGATTATGGGTCTCCTCGGCGGCAGTTGAGACTGCGTCAAAACCGATGTATGCGAAAAAGATGATGGCGGCGGCGGCGAATACACCGATGTTCTCACCATAGCCAACGCGCTGGAACCAGCCAAAGGGCAGGAAGGGTTGCCAGTTGCCGACTTCCACGTGGGGGACGGTAATAATCACGAAGAGCCCCAGCACAGCGAGCTTGACTGCGACCAGCAGCCGGTTGACCCAGGCGCTTTCCCGTGTGCCTATCACCAGCAATGCAGACACGACCAGACAGATAAATACGGCAGGCAGGTCCATAATACCGCCGTTCCGGGTGGCCGTTGTCCACGCTTCCGGCAGGCCAAAACCCGCCTGTTGCAGGATGCCGGAGGCGTAACCTGACCAGCCGGATGCCACGGCACTGGCGGAGATGGCATACTCCAGAATCAGGTTCCAGCCCACCAGCCAGGCTGCCGCCTCACCCAGCACTGCGTAGCTATAGGTGTAGGCGGAGCCGGATACCGGCACCATGGCCGCGAGTTCGGCATAGGCCAGGGCGGCCAAGCCGCATGCCAGGCCGGCGACGATGAAAGACAGTGTCAGGCCGGGTCCCGCCATGGCCGCACCTACACCCGTCAGGACGAAGATACCGGTCCCGATGGTGCAGCCGATACCAAGCAGGAGCAGGTCCATCGCGCCCAATTGTTTCTTCAGTCGTTTGCGTTCCGCATGTTCAAGGATGACTTCTATAGATTTGATCCGGAGTCTTTTCATAAACCAGCCGTCGTGAATAGGTTTGAGAGGTAGTATTAATAATCAGCCTGATGCTGTCAGTTATCGACAGCTGTGCATTATATTTCACGTATCAGGATCCAGCGTAGGCATTTCAACAAATAATCGCTGGTTGTGTTATAGTGCGGACATTAGTTGTTCATCGCCTCTGTCAAATCGCGGAAATCAGATCCGGGTAACCGCTGCAAGCAATAACCTCGACAGGGAGACAAACCCGGTTGCGCTGTCTGCATCCAGATCGACATTCGACAACGCTATGTATGTATAAGTCAAATAAAACTGACGAGACAATTTCTTTCCCGCTACTGCAGTCGTGGAATCCGTCGAGGAAAATAGCCACCATCGCAGCCCAGCTTAACGGTGGGCGGATCTTATGCAGGATTTCGCAGGCGGATCTGAACAGGAAGTTTCATTGCGTCTCGGATGATCCCATGATCGCGATTAAACAAAACCGCATTACAATTGAAGTGGCAGCAAAAAAAAAGATCGAGGAACAAGCCTTTGAAGAGGACGGATCGATCAATATCCTTTACAAGGACCTTTGAGTAGCAACGTCTGGGGCCAACCCTGGCGACCGAAAGAACCACCCAAGAAACCCCTGGATTTATTACCAGCATCTGTTACAGTGCGCGTACTGGAAACGCTCTTTGTGTTTTCCCAGCGCGTCATCTTTAGTTGTATGTTTGCCTCACCGCGTATTCTGAAACCAAGCTTATACCTGCGCAGAGTCCTACAATCCCTCCTCTCCCGGAGCCAATTACTGCATGTCGCCTGTGCCTAGTGCACGCGAAATTGGCTAAGTTATCTCCATACCCCCGAAGGGAGCACCACCAGTGCAGACCACAGGGAATTGAATAATCTATAGCCAGACGATCCATCCCTCTGCATGGGGCGCGCTCATCAGCGCCTGCCTCAAGCGGGATATTTATACAACAAAGGAATGAACAGAATGACATTTGCAACTCTCGGTCTATCCGAACCCTTACTGCGCGCTGTTGAAGCAACCGGTTACACCCAACCAACCCCGATCCAGGCCAAGGCGATACCCGCTGTCCTCGCAGGCAGAGACATCATGGCGGCGGCCCAGACCGGAACCGGCAAGACAGCAGGTTTTACTCTGCCCATGTTGCAGCGGCTCGATGCGCTACCCCAACAGAAACACCGGCCGGTCCGCGCTCTGCTGCTGGTCCCGACCCGGGAACTGGCCGCCCAGGTACACGCCAGCATTCTCACCTACGGAAAATTCATGCCGCTACGGTCCACCGTAGTATTCGGGGGAGTCAATATCAATCCGCAGATCAACAAGCTTCGTTCCGGAGTCGATATCCTGGTCGCCACGCCGGGGCGTCTGCTGGATCTGGCGCAACAGAAGGCGGTACGGCTCGATACCGTCAGTATCCTGGTGCTGGATGAAGCGGATCGCATGCTGGACATGGGCTTCATTCACGACATCAAGAGGATCTTGAGCCTGCTGCCACGGCAACGTCAGAACCTGATGTTCTCCGCTACCTTTTCCTCAGATATCCGGGCACTGGCCAAGAACATGACCAACAACCCGATGGAAATCGATGTGGCGCCGCGCAACAGTACCCTCGACGCCATCAGCCAGATGGTTTATCCGGTGGCCAAGGAAGGCAAAGCGTCGCTGTTGTCTCACCTGATCCGCACCCGGAAATGGTACCAGGCCCTGGTGTTCAGCCGCACCAAACACGGCGCCGATAAACTGGTCAAGCGGCTGGGGCGCGACCAGATCCAGGCTGCGGCCATCCATAGCAACAAGAGCCAGTCGCAACGCACCCGGACACTGGAGGACTTCAAAAAGAATCGAATTCAGATCCTCGTGGCCACTGATATCGCAGCGCGAGGTCTCGATATTCACCAGCTCTCGCATGTGATCAACTTTGACATGCCCCATGTGCCGGAGGACTACATCCACCGCATCGGCCGGACCGGACGCGCCGGGGCCAGCGGTCAAGCGATCTCCCTGGTCAGTCCAGACGAAAACAAACAACTATTGAGTATTGAGCGGCTGATCCAGCGCCGGATCGAACGCGAAGCCATTCCGGGATTCGCCTAAACCAATATTACACAGATTCAAGGGGGCACCCTTTGGAGTGATCTCAATTTTACGTATTCCTCCGGCTTTTTCCCTCTAAGGAAGCTCTGAATAAGTCTAAAAAATAGTTGGGTCGTCATTCTGGCGAAGGCCAGAATCCAGTAAAGACATATTGTCTACTGGATGCTGGTGTTGACCGCCAAGGAGGGCGGAAATACTGGAAACGCAGGAGCGGTTTCCAGTGCACCAGCATGACGGTGAAGTTACTTATTCAGATGTTCCCTAATTGTGGAAATACCAAGAACCTTCACCTGTCAGGCTTTTTTTTTATGATTTCGTCACTATATTTGGTATACCAATCCATTCTATAGCGAGGGGCTCCCCCATGAAATCTTTACTCAGCATTCTTGTTTTGAACCTTGGTCTTGGCCTGTCTCTCAACAGTTTCGCCACCGGCCTCGCCACCTGCGATTCCGGACCGGAGGCAGACTGGCAATCCCAAGAAACCCTGAAACAGCAACTGACAGCAAAAGGCTGGCAGGTGCGCCGTATCAAGGTCGATGGCGGCTGCTACGAAGCCTATGCCCTGGACGAGAAAGGAAATCGTGTCGAGGCCTACTTCGATCCCAAAACGCTGGAATTCATACCGACTGAAAAAAAGGAGGGTGAATAGAGGCCGAGCGGA
>MGYR01000198.1:4125-15874 GCA_001801825.1 Gammaproteobacteria bacterium RIFCSPLOWO2_02_FULL_56_15
TCCAGCCGTGAAAGTATGGGACCTGCTGGTCCGCTGCTGTCACTGGTTACTCGTGATTAGTGTAGCGCTGGCCTGGTTGACGAAACACAGTCAGAGCGAGTGGCATGAAAATCTCGGCTACCTCGCTCTGGCTATCGTCCTGTTGCGACTATGCTGGGGCTTCATCGGGACGAGATATGCACGCTTCAGCCATTTTATCCGGACACCGGGGCATACCCTGACCTATGCACGCGCTGTGATCGACGGTTCCGCCCGGCGCTATATCGGACATAACCCCCTGGCCGGCTGGATGACAATCGCCTTGCTGAGCATGGTCTTCCTGGTATGCTGGACGGGCTGGCTCTACACCACCGACATGTTCTGGGGTGTAGAGTGGGTCGAAGAACTGCACGAGGGGCTCACGAATATCCTCCTCGGTCTGGTCGCCCTGCATGTGATCGGAGCGATAAGCACTTCGCGGCATACGGGGGAGAATCTTGTCGCGGCGATGATCCACGGCAGAAAACGACCACCCGCTGCGAATGACCTGGATTAGAGGAGCGAGAGTGTTATATATTTCTCCCACCTGACCAAAAAATGTAGGGGTACGACGCCTGGACGTTTTTGATATCGACGCCTACTCTCCGGCCCAGATGGCCGCCAGGGTTGAAAAGGCCGGGATCACCAAGGGCAACCTGGATCCGCTCTCCACGCTGGTCCTTGCCCTGCTTGCCGGAGCCTTCATTTCCTTCGGCGCCGCGCTTTATACCTTCGTACTGCATGATGCCACTCTGACCCTCGGAGTAAGCCGTTTGCTGGGTGGCCTGGTCTTTTGTCTCGGACTGATCCTGGTCATCATCGCCGGCGCCGAGCTGTTCACCGGGAACAACCTGATCGTGATGGCCTACGTGAGCCGCAAGGTAACGGGTGGCCAACTCTTGCGAAACTGGGTGATCGTCTTCATCGGCAATTTCCTCGGCGCCCTGATAATCGTACTGTTCATCTATCTCAGCGGCCACCTGAAAACTGCGGGTGGCGCCTTGGCTTTGTTCGCCGTCAAGATTGCCGTGGCCAAGGTCAATCTCTCCTTCCTGGAGGCGCTCACTCGCGGCCTCCTCTGCAACCTGCTGGTTTGTTTGGCAGTATGGCTCTGCTACAGCGGCCGCTCGGTGACCGACAAGATCCTGGCGATCCTGTTCCCGATCAGCGCCTTCGTCGCCCTGGGTTTTGAGCACTCCGTGGCGAACATGTATTTCATCCCCACGGGACTGGCCGTGATACACGATCCGGCCCTGCTGCAGGCCGCCATGAGCCTCTCCACGCAAGCCGTGGATGTGGACAGCCTTACCATCAGTTCCTTTCTGTGGAGCAATCTCGTGCCGGTCACCATCGGCAACATGATCGGCGGTGTATTCTTCGTCGGCGCGGTGTATTGGTTCGTTTACCTCCGCAGAAGCGCAGCCGAACCTATCCGCTATCTTATGACCAGGGGGCCGCCCGCCGTGAATCCGGAGATCACCATCGCAGAAGCGGTGCGCATCATGAAGGAGCACAACAGCAGTTCCGTACTGGTAGGCGAACTGGGGAAGTCACTCGGCATCGTCGGTGAATCCGATATCGTCAAGAAGGCCGTTTCACAGGGATTGAACATCAACACCACGCCGGTCAGCGAGATCATGAGCGCACCGCTGATTAGCGTGGACATCAAGACCCCGATCTATGGCGTTTACCGTCTGCTGGCGAAAAAACGCATCCGTCATGTCGTCATCACCGAGGGGGATCGGCAGGTAGGATTCATATCAGTCAAGGATCTGCTGCAACGACCGATCATCTAAACCAACACTTCCTTTCTAACAGAAGCATCGAAACTTTGATATGCTTGCTGTAATAGAACGTAAGCTAAGGAGAAACCCATGGGATTCGCGCCATCCACAATGCAACTGACCAGCACCGCAATCGAATACCACAAGCCTATCCCCGATAAGCATACCGGGGTTGCGGAGAACACCTCTCCGGCCCTGGCCTGGACCGATGCCCCGAAAGGCACCCAAAGCTTTGCCATCATCTGCCACGACCCGGACGCCCCGCTCGTTACACCTAAAGGCATGTATGGTTTCGTACACTGGGTCTTGTACAATATCCCCGCATCCATCGACAGTCTTGAAGAAGGTACCGTACGATTCACAGCCGGTGTGAACGATGCCGGCAAGCCGGGTTATACCGGCCCCTTGCCGCCGCCCGGGCATGGGAAACATCATTACTATTTCTGGGTGCTGGCCCTTGGCAAGGAAACCAATCTGCCCCCGGGACTGAGCTTGTGGGAATTGCTCAAGGCCATCGAGCCGGATGTACTCGGCATGAACCGGTTGATTGGCACCTATAAACGAACCTGATAAACAAACCTATCCCTTTTATTTGTATTTTCTCAGGAGTAAAGTAACCAGCAGGCATACTTGCATGCTGCCCACACTAACCAGGATTACTGCCATGACGAAAGAACGCAATACCCGCAAGGAAACATTGAAAAAACCCGCCCTGTCACTGAAGGAAAAACGCGCGGCGAAAAAGGCCAAGAAGACCAACCGTCCCACCTCGTTGGCATTTGAAAAGAAATAAGGGAATCAATGTAAACAGCACTTTTTATACTTCTTGCCGCTGCCGCAGGGGCAGGGATCATTACGGCCTACGCGCGGCTCTTCGTAATTGAAGGGAGCCGCCATGGGCGTGGAAGCGCTTCGTTGCGCAAGCCACCAAGCATGGATCTTACAAACATTAGGTTTGATACATCGCTGCAGACGCTCAATTTCCTCATCCTCCATGTCTTCGAGTTCTTCCCAGCCAGCCTCGTCCGCAAAACGCAGGATCGGCTCCAGTAATGCGGTCATTTCCTCTCCGGCCGCATCCCATGCATGTGCCGCCAGGGATACCCCGCTCATAAAACCAAAACACCATTCATCGACCACCATATAACGCTTGCCCTTGACCACACGCTCCAGAAACAGTGGTTCATAATTTTCAGGCGATCCCATCAACATACCGGCGATGCTGTTCATATGCCGCAGCAGCAGGCCCAGGATCTTTCGAAATTCCCCCTCGTCCTTCCATTCCGGCTCGAACTCGCCCCAGACCGCTGGCAGCCATTCAGACGGTGTGATCATCTCCGGTCCGCATAGGATAGCCGTGAAAAAACCGTCGAGTTCGGAAATGTCCAGGATCCCTTCATCGTTGTATCCATCCGAGGCGAATTCAGGAACCCGGTCCAGCAGAAAATCATCCAGCAGGTCGATCTCGGCATCGCTCAGGGGGTGATTGAGGTCGTTCATTTCGCAGTTTCATGTCTCATGGCAATAACAGGATTTTATAGCAGATTGCCCATCCTCTCCACACTTACTGAAACCATTAGCATCGTATGTCCAACAGTTCCAAGGCCTCTGCCGGTGATCGTGTTGCAGCATAGCTCTGGCTATCTGGGAGTCAGCACCATTGAAGACCCCGATTTCGATGGCTGGATTGGTTCATAACATGCACCGTAACACAGCATCCGTATAGCGGATAAATGGCATCAGGTATATCATGCCTCCGGTAAACTTCAGGCAATCATCATTACACAATATTTCTAAAGAACAAGGGGGGAATTCATGATGACTCGTATCCTGGTTTGGGGACTGAGCGCCCTGTTATCGGTTGTATTAGTGGGATGTGGGCGCTCCGAGGCGCCGGCTCCCAGCACGGAGTCACAGGCGCCGGCTGCCCCAGAGGTTACCACCGCCAACGTGACTGCCGAACGCTTGCTTAACGCTGCGGCTGAACCTTCGCAGTGGATGACTTACGGCGGTACCTACGACGAGCAGCACTACAGCAGGCTGTCACAGATCAACAAGGAGAATGTCAAGAACCTCGGTCTGGTCTGGTTCGCCGACTACGACTCTAATCTGCAGCAGACCGGCACGCCGCTCTATATCGATGGCGTGATCTACGTCTCCACCGCCTGGAGCAATGTCTATGCCTTCGATGCGAGGACCGGCCAGCAGCTCTGGCGCTACAATCCCAAGGTCCCCGGCGAGTGGGCCGCCAAAGTCTGCTGCGGTCTGGTGAACCGCGGGATCGCGGCGTGGAATGGCAAGATCTATGTCGGTACGCTGGATGCGCGGCTGGTGGCCATCGATGCCAGGACCGGCAAAGAGATCTGGTCCACCCTGACCTTCGACGAGTCGCAAAAAGATTCACCGCTCCATCGCTATTCGATCACCAGCGCACCGCGCGTGGTCAAGGGCAAGGTGCTAATCGGCAATTCCGGCGGTGAATTCGGTGTCCGTGGCTACATCAGTGCCTACGATGCGGAGACCGGCGAGATGGCCTGGCGCTTCTACACCGTGCCCGGCAACCCGGCGGACGGTTTCGAGAACCCGCAGATGGAGCAGGCCGCAGCCACCTGGAGCGGCGAGTGGTGGAAGCTCGGCGGTGGCGGCACCGTATGGGATGCCACCATCTATGACCCGGTCACCGACCTTGTCTATATTGGCACCGGCAACGGCACGCCCTGGAATCAGCAGGCACGCGATCCTGCGGGCGGAGATAACCTGTTCCTCGCCTCCATCATCGCGTTAAAACCCGATACCGGAGAATACGTCTGGCATTACCAGACGACGCCGGCCGAGACCTGGGACTACGACGCGACCAGTCCGATAATGGTCGTGGACCTGACGCTGGACGGGAAGCAACGCCACGTCCTCATGCAGCCCTGTAAAAATGGTTTCTTCTACATGCTGGATGCCGCCAGCGGTGAGTTGTTGCGCGCCGAGCCCTTCACCGAGATCAACTGGGCCGACGGGGTGGACATGCAGACCGGACGTCCGCGGGTTCTGGCGGAAGCACGCTACAAAGAGGCGCCCTTCAACCTGCTGCCCGGCGTCCAGGGCGCGCACGGCTGGCACTCGAATGCCTACCACCCGGATACCGGGTTGATCTACATCCCGACTCAGCATGCCTACTTCCCGATGGTCGCGGACCCGAACTACAAGCCGAACGATGTGGGTTATAACCTCGCGATCGACTTCGGCGCGCAGTTCACTTTTTACCGCGATCACCCGGACGCGAAGCGCGATTTCATTGGCTATCTCAAAGCTTGGGACCCAGTGGCGGGCAAGGAGGTCTGGCGCGGTGAGATCAACCAGGGTCCGACCGGCAGCGCGCTGGCGACGTCCGGCGGTCTGATATTCCATGGTGGCGGCAGCGGACAGGAATTCCGCGCCTATGACGCTCAGACCGGCGAGAAACTCTGGAGCATGCTGGCCCAGACCGCGGTGCTGGCCGCACCGATCAGCTTTGAGATGGACGGTCAGCAATACATCGCGGCGAGCGTCGGCGGCAGCGTGCAGGGCGGCTACTATGCACCGAACTATTCGCGCATGCTGGTCTTCGGTCTGAACGGCGCCCTCCAACTGCCACCGGTCCAGGAGTACGTGCCGCCGGCGCTCGATCCGCCACCGGCAACAGCCGCCGCCGAGGTGGTCACGGCAGGTACTGCCCATTACTCCCAGTACTGCGCGACCTGTCACGGCGAGAATGGCCAGACCCGCGGCTCCACCTTCCCGGACCTTACCCGCTCACCCATGCTGCACTCGCAGGAAGGCTTTGATACGGTCGTGCTGCAAGGGGCGCTCGCCGAGCGCGGCATGGCCTCGTTCGCCGAGGCACTGACACCGGCAGACACACAGGCTATCCTCGCCTACATCGTCGCACGCGCCAACGAGATCAAGAACGCACCACCCCCTCCCGGCTTCCCGCAACCGCCGGCAGAGCAGGAGCAACCGCACGAGGAAAAGTAGTCAACATTAATATGAGCCGGGGACTACGCATCCCCGGCTCGCACTTGACACCAGGCAGGAAAAAATAATGTTAACCAGGAATGTGTTGATCGTAACAATAATAGCCGCAACCTCGCATGCTGTTGCACAAGATAACGGTCACCCGCTGATAACGCCCTATGCAGGATCCTTTGTTGAAAGCCAGGAAGTGAAGGAATTTGATGAACAGCAACTTGTGATCGGCAAGGTGCAAGAGGATGGCTCGGTGAAAACCGAGCGGATCGAAGGCAAGGTAACCCGAATCGATTATCGGGACCCGGACGACCGTTCTTCGCTGGAACGTATGCGCAACTACGAACAAGCCTTAAACCAGGGTGGATTCGAGATTATTTATAGTTGCAGTAAAGAGGAATGCGGGCCGGAAATCCAGATAGAGTCAATTGGTTACTATCCCCCTGAGCGCTATCTCACTGCCTTTCTGGAAAGGCAGGAAGGCGATGTCTGGCTTGGTGTATTTGTCACTCAAGGGCCCTGGACAAAGATCAGGGTGGTGGAGGAGCAGCCGATGGAAACCGGGATGGTGAAAATCACGGCGGACATGCTGAAGACAAATCTACTGAAAGACGGTCATATGGCAGTGTATGGTATCAACTTTGATACCGGTAAATCGGATATGAAACCCGAGTCCGCGGAAACACTGGCCGAGATTGCTGCGCTGCTTGCCAACGACCCTTCACTCCGGATCTATGTCGTCGGGCATACCGATAATGCAGGCCAGCTTGATGCAAACATGAAGCTTTCCAATGAACGGGCGGCCGCTGTGGTTGCCGAGTTGGTGGGCCATTATCACATCGAAGCAGCGCGTCTTGAAGCGGGCGGTGTCGGTCCTTTAGCCCCGGTCGCTACCAATGATACCAATGAAGGAAAGGCGCAAAACAGACGGGTTGAGATTGTGAAGCAATAATCCTGTTCAGGGGAACTGGTATCACTATTTCTTCTCGTTGTTCTCGGGCGGTGATTATTTATTGCAGGAATAATAAGGTGAGCGAATGTCACTCACCATCAGCTAACTTGTAATATTCGATCATTCGATCCACCTGCCGTCTGAATAGCGGCGTCATCCCATCCATTGTCTTGATTTTTTTCAGAATGGTTCGAGCGTCCTCGCGCCGCTTTTCCTTGATGGCCACTTCGGCACCATGAATTTGCTCATAAATAGCCACATTCTGGCGATTATGACGGAGCATGGATTTATAGCTCCGCTCAAAATCGTAAGCATCGAGTTCGTCGAGTAATCGGTTAGCTTCATCAAATTGATGAGCATCCACCGCCGCGATGATCCGTGGCAGATAGTCCTCCATCATCCAGACATCATCGATGATTCGGGCCATTCCTTTCATATAGTCCTCCATCATCCAGACATCATCAATGATGTGGATCATTCCTTTCATAGAATCCGACTTGCCGCCAAGGCGCCACGCCTCTTCACGCACCAACTGCAAGGCATGTTCCAGCTTGCCGTTCTTGCGCTCCACGATGGCCAGTCCCAGTTTGAGTTCGGGCTCATCCGGAAAGCGACGCACCCCCACGCGGAATACTTCGGCATCCTCACTCGTCACCTCCTGGACGTTCAGCAATGCCCATGCCATGACCCGGTACGCTTCGAGATATACCGGATAGAGCTCAATTGCACGATGACAGAGATCGACAATACGGCGTGCCTGATCCGGAGCTAAGCGTTTTAGCGGGGCAAGCGAATCCGGCGCCTTCGCAGCCTGCCGTTCCACCTCCTCCGCCAATAACATATAAGTCCTTGCATCCTTTGTACCCAGCTCGATCGCGCGCTCCGCCGCAGCAATCAGTTGATCGGGCGAGCCAGTAGCCGCTGCATGCAATGCCTGGACATCAAAATTAAGCGCTGATTCAGGATGTAATGCCGCCAATGCGTCGGCGTGCAGTTTAAGCTGCTCGATGCGCCCAGTCGCATGGGCGAGTTTCGCCAGCTTGGCATGGAAAATATCCGTGGCGGCTGTGTAAAATGCCGGATCTAAAGACGAAGCTGTCTTTGGCGACTGGTGATGAAAATATTTCCCGCTGCGCCGGTACTGATCAAGCATCCGTTCCATTGCCTGGTAATCCATGCCGAATGCCTCCTGAAATGCAGCTTCACGAGTACGGGTCTGTGATTTCACGATATAGTCAGTCAGCCCCGTGCGCGATCCCTCGTAGACACCGAACATCACATAATGCACCAGCAGCCAGGATTGCGCATAGAAAAGAGACGCTTTGCGATCATCGTCAAACAAATCATCGCCATTGCGAACTGCGAGCAAGTCTTCCAGATCCATGAGGCTGGATTCCTTCAGCAGGTGCAAATAGTTCACTATGACATCACCCCATACTACATCTTTGCGTTTCGTGTGGAATGTCGAGAACACCTCCGCCAGTCCCTCTTCAAACCACAGCGGCAAGGGCTCCTTGATCCCACTGGCAGACCAGTGCACTGCTTCATGATAGATAACACGTCTGGTCTCTTCGTGCGCATACCCGGTCGACAGGCCAATCGAACTATAGGACCCGGACTTGCTGAAAAACCCGGCGACAGTGTTGTCCACCTTGCCCTTTGTATCCAGTGGTTTATAGGGCTTGAAATCCCGATCACTGCGAAACATGATCACAGTCAGATGCGGCAAGGTGCGCTCGTCTATTGTTACTACTTTCCCCAGGGCATCCAGGAACTGGTTAAATTCCTCGCTCCAGGCCAGCGTATTCTTTTCGTTGTTCGCGGAGAGCACATCGAAGCGCGGCGAGTCCAATGCCAGCCACGTTGCATCGGCGGGCGCCGCCGGACGAACGACGAACAGACTTGTTACTATTACGACCGCGATAACAACGCGACGTATGGGTTTTCCATCATACATAAGGCCCCCTTCTTAGATACCTCCGCACGTTGGGGAGTATTGTTCCCTGTTGTGTACAGCGTTATTGCTTATTCTTGTTGTTGCAGGGAATTATGACCAGAGTGTGGGATGTGAACAATACCCCGTTTAGGGTATGTCACAGCGTTGAAGCCCCAGGCACTGCCACCGATGATGGGAAAGGCGGCGCATTGAAAACCCTGGTACAGTTTCCTACAAATTTCCCTATTTTCCAGCCCAAAACACGTGCGTAGGCATTCAAACTGCGCAATACTCTGGGCCTCAAATCATCATCCGGGGGGATTCGAGGGCGGCCGAGACCTGGAACGGCGAGTGGTGGACCATGGGAGGTGGCGGCAGCACCTGGGACGGTATCACCTACGATCCGCAGACGAACCTGGTCTATGTCGGGGTCGGTAACGGCTCACCCTGGAACCCCCTGCTGCGCAGCCCGAAAGGTGGCGAAAACCTCTACAGTGTCTCCATCGTGGCTCTGGATGCGGATACGGGCGAACTGAAATGGCATTACCAGGAGATCCCGGAAGAACAATGGGATTTTGACGCCACCGCGCAGATCCTGGTGGCGGATCTGGAGATCAACGGTGAGTTGAAGCATGTCCTGATGCATGCCACCAAGAGCGGCTACTTCTACCTCGTGGATGCCGCCAACGGCAAGCTGCTGGGCGCAAAGAACTTCGTCGCGTCCAACTGGACGAATGGCTATGACCTGACGACCGGGCGTCCGAAGCTGAACCCGGAGGCCATGTAAAGCCAATGGGGCCGGAGTGATTTATTTTAAATCACTCCGGCCCCAATAACATCCCGAGTCCACGAAATTATTGAATAATATGGCGCCCTGAACAGGAGTCGAACCTGTGACCTTCCGCTTAGGAGGCGAACGCTCTATCCTACTGAGCTACCAGGGCAATACTAAACATAGGGTGAGTGAGTCAAGCTTTGCCGGACCCTGAATCAAGTTGTCTGAAGGAATATCCAGAGTACGTGCAGACCCATTATACACGCAACATTCTTCCCTTGTCCTGCCCGCCCAACCGATGACAGCCAGCGTATCTCTTTCTCTCTCACGAAGGAGTAAGCCGTTGCGGAAACCCTTTTCACCATCAGACTATAGTTGCTACAATTCCGCCTATGCGTAGACTGGTCACCATCCTCTTGCTGGTACTGATGCCGCTGCAGATCACTTGGGCTGCAGCATGTAGTTATTGCACGCATCATGAGCAAGGCAAGGCTACGCGGCACTTCGGGCAAGATGTCGATGGACACGCTGACAACAGCGATCAACCCGGTTCGCAGAATGGCGCCGAACAGCCACATTGCTGTCACCATCACGGCGGTGCTTTGGGGACCGTGACCTCCGTCTCGTTACCCACGTACACCGCGCATGGTACACTCGCAGGCGCCGATAACTCCCGCCTGCCGACTGCGCTTCCAACACGCATCGAACGTCCCAAATGGTCTTGCCTCGTCTGACTGGCGAGGCGGATTACCCCTGATTTTCACTGATCCTTCCTCCCGCAAGTTCGCGGAGGTGGTGATGTGGTGTGTTGTTTCCTCGCCAGTTCCCCCTTTTTTCACAAGGAGAATTGGATGCAAATCACGAATCATCAGTCCTGGCTGTTCGGGCTGGCAGTCACGACATTATTAGCTGGTAGCGCGCCTTATTCGAGTCCTGCGGTTGCCCAAACGCCGATCGGTCCGGCGGCGGACGATGCGCGCGCGCCGCTCACTCTCGCGGCCGCACTTGAGCTGGCGCTCAGGGCCAGTCCGGACCTCGCGGTCGCATATCGTGAGCTGGAAGCGGCCGAAGGTGCGATCATTCAGGGGCATGCCCACCCCAACCCCGAGGCCCTGTTGTTGCTGGAAGATACGCGTCAAGCTACACGCACGACGACGCTTCAACTCAGCCAGCGGATCGAACTGGGCGGCAAGCGTGCTGCCCGCATCGATGCGGCGGAACGCGGCCGGGATATTGCCTCGGAGGATTTGGCTGCCCGTCAAGCCGAGATCCAGGCCACGGTCACCGGCGCTTTCTTCGAGGTCGCCGTGGCCCAGGAGGGAGTCCGGCTGGCTCGGGATTCCGTCGAGCTTGCACGGAGCGCGAGCGAAGCCGCAGCCAAACGCGTACAGGCCGGCAGGATCTCCCCTGTGGAAGAAACCAAGGCACGGGTAGCGGAAGCGAACGCGCGGATCGATCTGTCGCAAGCACAAAGCGAACTTACCACTGCCCGCCAGCGTCTGGCGGCAACCTGGGGTGATCCGATCCCCTACTTCTCACGGGTGGAAGGCTCGGTCGACTCCTTACCAGCGCTGCCTTCCATCGATGCGCTACAAACCCGCCTCGCCGGATCACCCAATCTGCGGCGCGCTCAGTTCGAAATCGAACGCCGTAAAGCGCTCGCCGATCTCGAGCGAGCCAAGCGCATACCCGATGTCACCGTAAGCCTGGGTGTCATGCGCGACGAGCAGTTGGATCGCGATCAGGCGCTGATTGGCGTATCGGTTCCGATCCCGATCTTCGATAGTAATCGAGGCAATTTGCTTGAAGCCTTGAAAAGAGAGGACAAGGCGCGGGACGAGCATGTGGCGATTCAAAACCGGCTGGGCACGGAGGCATTTGAGGCGCGCGAGCGCCTGAATGCCGCGAGAACACAGGCTGAAACCCTGGATCGTGACGTTTTACCTGGCGCCCAGAACGCCTACGACGCCGCGACCAAGGGTTTCCAGTTGGGAAAATTCAATTTCCTCGATGTGCTCGATGCCCAACGAACGCTTTTTCAGGCCAAGACCCAATATCTGCGCGCACTTGCTGAAGCACATCGCGCTGCCGCAGACATCCACCGGCTGCTGGGTAATTCAGCCGACGTATCCCCACAGCCTGACGCCAAGCCATAGGAGTCACCAATGAAATCAGTCATTCCCAAAAGCGCCTTTCTTTCCAGGCAAGTGCTATCGATTGGCCTGATCATCCTGATCGGATTTTTCGGCGCAGTCTACATACTCGGCACGGACACTGCCAAGCCGACC
>MGYR01000198.1:15918-16147 GCA_001801825.1 Gammaproteobacteria bacterium RIFCSPLOWO2_02_FULL_56_15
GCAAAAGGGGCCGCATGGAGGCCGTTTGTTCACCGCGGATGGCTATGGCCTGGAGTTGACCATCTTCGAACAGGGGGCCGAACCGCAATTTCGCATCTATACCTTTCAGGACGAAAAACCAACCGATCCCGGGCGGACCAAAGTGAGTGTCAGCCTGGAGCGGATCGGGCGCGCGCCTCAGATCTTCAACTTCACCAGGGAAAATGATTACCTGAAAGGCGATGCGGTG
>MGYR01000199.1:0-1161 GCA_001801825.1 Gammaproteobacteria bacterium RIFCSPLOWO2_02_FULL_56_15
GCCGGAAAGCGTGGCTGCTCCTCGCTGGGTATATCTGAAGAGGATCCCAGCAGTCCGGGGATCAGTAAGGTCAGTTTGGACATTCCAGACACACTCCTGAGGCTAGAATACATGAGTCGGTCTGATTGTTTATTGAATTAATAATCGTATCTCACTTCATTAAACACTTTTTTTTCGTCCTGGCCGCTGAACAATGTGTTCCAGACATTGTCCAGCGGCCGCTGCGCTCCTCACAAAGTACTTCCATGTACTTTGCCATTGCATGGCGGACTTCGTCCGTGCAAATCGTCAATCCTGACGATATGTCGGCGAGCTTGACACCAGTGTTGGACGGCCCGTCGCTCTTGCGCATCCCTGCGCCCGCGACATTTGTTCTCCTGAACATCATCCCTGGCCGTTACTTATCAGGTTATTGCATTCAGCTCACGGGATATTATCGAGTATCGCCTTTTTAACCTGATTGAGTTCCGCATCGATACGCAGTACTGGTCTGGTGCTCTGCTTGATAGCCGTGTCCGGGTCCTTCAAACCATGTCCGGTCAGCGTGCAGACAACTACACTTTGTTCCGGGATTTTACCGCTGCCGATATCACGCAAAGCACCGGCTACAGCTATCGCCGAGGCCGGCTCGCAGAAGATGCCTTCTTTTTCCGCCAGTAGTTTTTGTGCGGCCAGTATTTCGGCATCGGTGAATTCATCGAACCAGCCGCCGGATTCCCGGCTGGCGTTCCAGGCCAGTTCCCAGGACTGCGGCCGGCCGATACGGATCGCAGTGGCGATGGTCTCCGGATCGTCAACCATGGCGCCACGCAGAAACGGCGCGGCGCCGCTGGCCTGGTAACCGAGCAGCTTCGGCCGGCTGGTGATGACCGCAGCTTGCTGAAACTTGCAGACGCCGGCACAAAAATTACAGGACCCGGCGACCTGGCCGGCATATTCACTGTAACCGATCCAGTAGGCGGAAATATTCCCGGCATTGCCGACCGGCAGACAATGATAGTCAGGCGCGCGCCCTAATTCATCGATAATCTCGAAGGCAGCCGTCTTCTGCCCCTGTAACCGAAAGGGATTAATCGAGTTGACGATGGTCACCGGCGCTGCCTCAGCGACCTCTTTGACCAGCCGCATGCCATCGTCGAAGTTACCCTTGATCTGAATGAC
>MGYR01000199.1:1245-2175 GCA_001801825.1 Gammaproteobacteria bacterium RIFCSPLOWO2_02_FULL_56_15
ACCGATTAATAATTCCTGTATACCGCTTCACTTTTTACTTTCCACTTTTCACTTTTCACTTTTAACTTGCTACTTTATTCCAACGGCTCCACCCGGATCCGGGTGACATGCCCCCTGATCACATCCAGTTTTTCGATCAGGGCTATGGCTTCATTCATGTTGCGTTCCTGGATGCGCTGGGTCAGGATGATGATGGGGACGTACTTCACCTCTACACCGGGCTCCTTCTGGATGATCGCCTCGATGCTGATGCCGCGGTCACCGAGTATCTTGGTCACCAGTGCCAGCACGCCGGGCCGGTCCACGGCCTGCATGCGTAAATAATAAGCAGTCTCCACTTCCTCCATTGCCAAGACCCTGGTATCGGCCATGGCATGCGGCTGAAAGGCCAGATGCGGAACGCGATTTTCCGGATCGGTGGTCAGGGCCCTGGTGATGTCCACCAGATCCGCCACCACCGCCGATGCTGTTGGGAAGGAACCGGCGCCTGCGCCGTAATACAGAGTGTGGCCGACGGCATCACCCTTCACCAGCACGGCATTCATGACGCCGTCGACATTGGCGATTAAACGCCGTTTCGGGATCAGCGTGGGATGCACCCGCATCTCGATACCGTGACCGGTATTGCGGGTGATGCCCAGATGTTTGATGCGATAACCCAATTCCTCCGCATAGGCGACGTCCAGGCGGTCAATACCGATAATGCCTTCGATGTAAGTCTTGTCAAACTGCAGTGGGATTCCGAATGCAATGGAACCCAGTATAGTCAGCTTGTGCGCGGCATCGACACCCTCGATATCAAGCGCCGGATCGGCCTCGGCATAACCCAGCGCCTGCGCTTCCTTCAAGACAGGTTTGAAGTCACGTCCTTTGGTGCGCATTTCGGTGAGAATGAAATTACTCGTGCCATTAATGATACCGGCGGCCCAT
>MGYR01000199.1:2238-2490 GCA_001801825.1 Gammaproteobacteria bacterium RIFCSPLOWO2_02_FULL_56_15
CCTGTTTCTGGGCAGCGGCGAAGATCTCATTGCCATGGATGGCGATCAACGCCTTGTTGGCGGTCACCACATGCTTACCATTGGCGATGGCCTGCATGACCAGCTCCAGGGCCGGGTGATAGCCGCCGATCAACTCGACGACGATTTCGATCTCGGGATCGTTGACAACCGCAAAGGCATCATCGGTGATCCTTTCGATCAGATCCAGCCCGGTTATCGCGTCGGCATTATAGGCCTTGGCGGCGGCGTGAC
>MGYR01000199.1:2502-3010 GCA_001801825.1 Gammaproteobacteria bacterium RIFCSPLOWO2_02_FULL_56_15
CGCGGCCGGCGCGGCGGGCAATCACTTCCGCGTTGCGGCTTAGGACACTCACGGTGCCGCCGCCGACGGTACCCAGACCGAGTAAACCTACCTTGACCGGTTGCATATGCCTGTCACTCTACCTTTAATTCTTAACCTGTAATTGTTCGCCGGCCTGCTTGCGATCGTCCCGGAACATGGCGCGTATGCCCCGGATTGCCTGGCGCGTCCGGTGCTCGTTTTCAATCAGGGCAAAGCGGACGAACTTATCGCCATACTCGCCGAATCCAATCCCTGGCGAGACCGCGACCTTAGCCTGCAGCAATAATTTCTTGGAGAATTCAAGCGAGCCCAGCGCCTGGTATTCCGGCGGGATCGGGGCCCAGACAAACATGGTCGCTTTCGGTTTATCCACCTTCCAGCCGACGGAGTTCAAGCCGTCGCATAAGGTGTCCCGGCGCTGCCGGTAAGTATTGCAGTTATCTGTTACACACTGTTGATCCCCTTCCAGCGCCGAGATTCCGGCGAT
>MGYR01000199.1:3100-4465 GCA_001801825.1 Gammaproteobacteria bacterium RIFCSPLOWO2_02_FULL_56_15
TTCAACCGCGATGTCCTTGGCGCCTTTGACCTGCAAGATGGACGGCGCCCGGTAACCGTCGAACACGATATCGACATAGGCCAGGTCCTGGATCACCCTGATCTCGTGTTCCCGGGCAAATGCCACGATGCGCTCGAAGAACGCCAGGTTGACGCATTGGGTGGTGGGGTTGCTGGGAAAATTCAATAACAGTAATTTCGGCTTCGGCCAGCTGTTACGGACCGCGTTTTCCAGTTCCGCAAAGAAATCAATATCGGCCCCGATCGGCACGTGCCGGACGTCAGCACCGGCGATAATGAAACCGTAAGGATGGATCGGATAGGCGGGATTGGGCACCAGCACCGCATCGCCCTTGTCCACGATGGCCATGGCCAGATGCGACAGGCCTTCCTTCGAACCCAGCGTCACAATGGTTTCCGTCTCCGGGTTCAGATCGACGTCAAAGCGGCGCTTGTACCAGTCAGCAATGGCCTTACGCAGTCTGGGGATACCGCGCGATACCGAATAGCGATGGGTATCGTCGCGACGGGCGGCCTCGATCAGTTTGTCGACCACGTGCTGGGGTGCCGGCTGGTCCGGGTTACCCATGCCAAAATCGATGATGTCTTCACCGCGGCGACGCTCTTCCATCTTCAATTCGTTGACGATATTGAAGACGTAGGGCGGTAACCGCTTAATTCTGGGAAATTCTTCGCTCATAAACCTGCTATCAACACTAATATTCGGGAATTGGTGTCAAACCTTGTGATTCAAGTGGTTGATTATAAGGTATTCCTGAACCGGGATACAGGGCGGCGATGTACACGAATCACCACGAGCAACGATTTATTCTCAGCCTGTTCCAACCTGACTGGCTACCGTATACTTGACACCATGACCAATAACGTGAAAGTGGCCGCGCTGCAAATGGTTTCCACGGCTGACGTCGAGGAAAACCTCGCCACCGCCGGGGACCTGATCCGCCAGGCGGCGGACCAGCAGGCGCATCTGGCCGTGCTGCCGGAATTTTTTCCGATCATCGGTAAAAATGAACGAGCCAAACTACGCCACCAGGAGCCATACGGCGCCGGTCCGATCCAGGCATTCCTGGCCGCTAATGCGAGAGAATATGGAATCTGGTTGATGGGCGGCACGATACCGATAGCGTCCGGCGACTACGGGCGCGTCCACAACAGTTGCCTGTTGTTCAATCCTGACGGCGTCTGTACCGCCCGTTATGACAAGATCCATCTGTTCGATGTCCGCGTTGGTGGCGGTAAAGAATCCTATAATGAATCGAGAACCATGCTCGCGGGTGACCAGGTCGTAGTCGCGGCAACACCCTTCGGCAATATCGGTATGTCCATTTGTTATGATCTGCGCTTT
>MGYR01000199.1:4482-5082 GCA_001801825.1 Gammaproteobacteria bacterium RIFCSPLOWO2_02_FULL_56_15
GATGCTGGCCAGGGAAGCCGTGATCCTGACCGTACCATCAGCATTCACCGAAACCACCGGCAGAAAACACTGGGAGTTGCTGCTGAAGGCGCGGGCAGTCGAGAACCTGTGTTTTGTCATCGCCCCGAACCAGGGCGGCGAGCATTCGGACCAGCGCCGGACCTGGGGCCACAGCATGATTATCGACCCGTGGGGGGAAGTCCTCGGCACCCTGGAATTCGGCGCCGGCCTGGTTTGCGCTGAACTGGATCTTGCCCACCAACGCGAACTGCGGGACAGCTTCCCGGCCTTGCAACACACACGCCTGTTACAGTGATCAAAACTCATGACTGACTCTCTCGCAATAGCACAACAACAACTACTGGCCCCGGTCGGCATGGAATTGAAGGATATCCGGCAGACTCTGGATCAACTCAGCACCCGCGGCATCGATCAGGCGGACTTGTATTTTGAATCCTCCCGGTCCGAATCCTGGGTCCTGGAGGACAGTATCGTCAAGGAAGGCTCCTACAGTATCGATCAGGGTGTCGGTGTACGGGCCATCAGCGGCGAGAAAACCGGCTTCGCCTATTCCGATGAAATCCTGTTGCCGGCCCTGAC
>MGYR01000199.1:5150-5337 GCA_001801825.1 Gammaproteobacteria bacterium RIFCSPLOWO2_02_FULL_56_15
AAACCACAGCGCCGGCTCTGTACCGGGACAGCGATCCACTGCTGTCGATCGGCACTGAACAGAAAATCAGCCTGCTGCAATCGATCGATACCCTGGCACGGCAACGCGACCCCCGGATTAAACAGGTCATCGCCAATCTGAGCGCCCAACATACCACCGTGCTGGTGGCGGGTATTGACGGTACTTA
>MGYR01000199.1:5407-5645 GCA_001801825.1 Gammaproteobacteria bacterium RIFCSPLOWO2_02_FULL_56_15
AACGGCAACGCCGGCGGCGGTGGGCGCTTCGGGTACGAATTCTTCCTCAGTGGCGATAAATATCAGGATTACATCGAAGAGGCCGTCAACCAGGCTCTGACCAATCTCGAAGCCATCGCCGCACCCGCCGGCGCCATGACCGTGGTGCTGGGGCCCGGCTGGCCGGGGATCCTGCTGCACGAGGCCATCGGTCACGGGCTGGAAGGCGATTTCAACCGCAAGGGGACTTCCGCCTTCT
>MGYR01000199.1:5697-5838 GCA_001801825.1 Gammaproteobacteria bacterium RIFCSPLOWO2_02_FULL_56_15
TGGAACCTTGCCGGAACGCCGCGGTTCCCTGACCATCGACGACGAGGGCACCCCCAGCCAGTGCACGACGCTGATCGAGGATGGCATACTCCGGAACTTCATGCAGGACAAACTGAATGCCCGGCTCATGGGCATGCCGTG
>MGYR01000199.1:5870-5983 GCA_001801825.1 Gammaproteobacteria bacterium RIFCSPLOWO2_02_FULL_56_15
ACCTGCCCATGCCCAGAATGACCAATACCTACATGCTGGCCGGCAAGCATGACCCGCGGGAGATCATCGCCTCGGTGAAGCGAGGTCTGTACGCCACGCATTTCGGCGGCGGC
>MGYR01000200.1:0-2548 GCA_001801825.1 Gammaproteobacteria bacterium RIFCSPLOWO2_02_FULL_56_15
GAAAAGTTTGCAGAAAGATGCCATGTTTTTAATCAACCCTTGATGACTCCGGGTTGTCAACTTGATTTCCAGAGGGAAAATTTTTTGTCCCCGCTCCAGAATAAAATCAATCTCTTCTCCGGTATTGGTCCGCCACCAGTAAATTTTCGGGATCTCGCCCTCCATATGGAACTTTCGGATGAGTTCACCGAGGACGGAGGCTTCAAACAGTTGCCCCGATGAAGGACCCTTAAAGATTTGCTCGTGGTAATAGATGCCGTTCAAAAAACATAATAAACCGGTATCGAGGAAGTATACTTTCGGACTTTTTACGATACGTTTTCCTTTATTCCTGTAATATGGTTTGATCAGAATCACCTGGTGACTTGCTTCCAGGATTGAAATCCAGTTTTTTACGGTATTCACGGCAATGCCTAAGTCGCGGGACATGGTCGATAAATTTAGCACCTGCCCATTCAGGGCAGCCAGCAGTTCCAGGAACCTCTGAAAATCAGTCAAGTTGCTGATATTTACCAGCTGCCGGAGATCGCGTTCCAGATAGGTCTGCACATAATTATTAAACCATAACCTTGCATCGCTTTTCCGGTTAACGGCAAGTTCTGGATAACCGCCCCGCAATATCATGGCCTTCAAGGTATTCAGTGTTAATTTTTTATTGGCCATCTGTTCCCTGATAGAGAAAGAAAGCAGCGTAAATATTGAAATTCGTCCGGCCAACGATTCAGTGACGCCGGCCATCAACGGAAAGCTCTGCGAACCGGTCAATAAAAATTGACCCGCCCTGTTGCGGTGTGCATCAATGTGAATCTTCAACCAGGAAAAAATATCCGGAGCGTATTGTATCTCATCGATTATTAGCGGCGGCGGATGGTTCTGTAAAAACAGTTCCGGATCTTCTATTGCCTGTAAGCGCGTATCCGGATGGTCCAGCGACACATATTGATGGGATTTTAAAAATAAGCGCCGTAACAACGTCGTCTTGCCTGACTGCCGGGGGCCGGTCACTATCACCGCGGGTGATTGCCTGACCGCCTTACAGAGGACCGTTTCGATGGATCTAGCAACGTACTTCATTCGGACAATATTTACATATTTGCATTTTAATTGCAAATCAGCATATTCTAATTCCAACCCATCAATTCATATTTTTTTATCCCCTCACACCGGACTCCTCACTCCTGCCGTTATTACATTTCTTTACATAACATTACTTTAAATGAACAAAGACTAAGCAGGAGGATTACAGTTGTCTGATATAAATAATGTTATGCCCATCTGGTAACAGCAAGGCATTTGACCAGCTTCAGATTTTTATTATTTATACTGGCGGATTGGAATAACAACAATGCAAGAACACCGGGTCCTGATTATAGAACACGATGATCGTGTCTGCCGGGTTCTGGGCCGCATCATCACCCGGATGGGTTACGCTGCATTGGCGGCGGCCGATTACGATAGTTTCAAAGCCTTCTATAACGAGCAAGTGCCCGCGGTCATACTGTTAAACCTGGAAATTGCCGGTAACGATAATGCCGAATTCTGCCGTTATCTGGTCGAACGGAAATCACCGACAGCCATCATCCTGCTAAGCGACAGGGAAGAAGATAAAACGACCGATTTGATGCAACTGGGGTTGTCCGCTGGTCTGAACATGTGCGGGGTACTGCACAAGCCGGTGGATGTGGAGGCGGTGAAAGAACTGTTGGCGGGACGGGTACCGCCACAACCGTCCAGCCCTTTAAAAAAAAGTCATGAACACGGACGAATTAGACGAACAAAAAACCGGAAACAGGGCATAACTTTTGATCCAGATCAGCAAATTGAATGGCAATCCTGTTTTATAATTGACACAAAGCATAATATGTACAACAGGACTACCGATTTAATACCAATCTCAATATTACAAGGGATAATTCCATGAAAACTTGCAAATCCTATCTGTTTGGCTCGATTACTTCCCTCCTTTTGGCAATGGCCGGTCTGCCGGCGACGGCCGATGTGGATTGGAGTGGTGTCGAAGCCAAAACCGTTAAGGTCTTTTATCCAGGACAATCCTCCTGGGCATTTCTCGGCGACAAGGACCATGGCACGGGCGCGGCCCCGGTCAAGACCCTGAAGAAGGGTTGCGCGGAATGCCATGTCGGCGAGACCGGTGAATACGACATCAATGCCGATGCCATCATTTCCGGCGCCTTAAAGAAGTCAAAAACCGGAGCGCCCCTGGAACCGCAAGCCATCGCCGGGGCCAAGGGTTTTATCGATGTGGCCGTGCAGGCGGCCTATGACGCCGGGAACTTTTATCTGCGCTTGCAATGGGCCGGCTCCGGCGCCAGTGTCAAGGATGCTGCGCTCGCTGCCGATAACAAAGCCGACCGGATTTCAGTGCAAATCGCTGACAAGATATCGACCTTCCGCAATTTCGGCTGCTTTATCACCTGCCACGACGATGAGGAAGGCATGCCGGCTAACCGCGGTACCGAGACCCACCTCTATGGTTATTACACCCGCGACAAGGGGGCTGTAAAAGACCAGGCCACCCTGGACGGTT
>MGYR01000200.1:2744-4014 GCA_001801825.1 Gammaproteobacteria bacterium RIFCSPLOWO2_02_FULL_56_15
AACGGATGGTACCGCTTTCAATATCGGTATTGCCGTCCACGATAACGGCAACGGGGGCAGGAAGCATTACACCTCCTTCCCCGTCTCCATCGGTCTTTCAACGGCGGCGGACATCGCCGCCAAAAAATTCTAGTCTAGGGGAGATTATGATGAATAAAATGTTCTCCGGTAAATTTCTGTCCGTGGCTGCAGCCGCGGTCCTCTCATTCCCGCTGCAGTGTCTGGCGGGGAATGTGGATTGGGTAGAACTCAATCCGGATCTCGACGGGGCAGTCTCCGTTCCCGGCAGCGACAAATGCCTGGAATGTCATGAGGATTACGTGAAGGCCTACGCCATGACCAAGCACGGCAGGGTACTCCCGGAAGGCGGTTGCGAGTCCTGTCACGGCCCCATGAGCAAACACCTGGATGCGCCGAGAAAAGAACCGACGCTGGCCGTTACCTTCAAACCCGAAGGCAAGCTATCGCCGGCGCAAAAATCCGCCATATGCCTGCAATGCCACGAGGGCACCCGGCGGACCTATTGGGAGGGCGGGCCCCATGAAGTCAACGAGGTGACCTGCGACTCCTGCCACTATACGATGGCGCGCCGCAGCGACCGGAACCTGACCATCGCCGAGGACGGCAAAGACGCCTGCCTCACCTGTCATATCGAAAAACGCGGTCAGATCATGAAATCGGCCCATATGCCGGTCAAGGAAGGCAAGGTGGATTGCGGGAGTTGCCACAACCCCCACGGTTCCTATGGACCCAAACTCCTGAACACGGCCACTGTGAACGAGACCTGTTACCAGTGCCACGCCGAGAAACGCGGCCCGTTCCTGTGGGAGCATGCCCCGGTTCGGGAGAACTGCGCCAACTGCCATGACTCGCACGGTTCCAATAATCCGGGCATGTTGAAGATCAAGAGTCCGTTTCAGTGCCTGAGCTGCCACCAGTTCGGCGGGCACCCCAACATGCCGCGCTACAACCGGGTCAGCACCAATCTGGCCCAGGGCTGCGCCAACTGTCACAGCCGGGTCCATGGTTCCAATCATCCATCCGGTTCAAAACTGACGCGATAGGAGTAAATAGCGATGAACTACAAGATTTTGATTTCAGTCTTTTCCGCTTCGGTACTTTTCCTCAACCCTGTTGCCCCTTATGCCCAGGACCTTGAAGAAGAAGTTGTGGAGGCAGAACCCGAGCGCTATTCAATCGCACTCGATCTGGACGTCGGCGGCCAGATTGTCGAATCGGACACCGACTCCAGCAAATTCAACGAGTACCG
>MGYR01000200.1:4025-4885 GCA_001801825.1 Gammaproteobacteria bacterium RIFCSPLOWO2_02_FULL_56_15
CCGACGCGCTGATCAACAAGGCGTATTTCAGCATCGATGATACCGAGACAGGTCGCTATCTGGACTTCCGCGGCAGGCGCCTGTCCCGGGACGATCAGGAGCTGTCCCTGGAACTGGGTACGTCCGACCTGTGGAGTGTCGATTTCGACTGGGATGAAACACCCCATCTGCTGAGTAACTCCGCCACCACGCCCTATGACTATCTCGGCCGCGGCAACTACCGGGTGGCCGGGGGCATCGTTGACGATATCCAGATCTTCAGTATCGATGACGCCCGCACCTGGACCCGGCCCGACGCCGGACCCGGCGGTTTTGGCGAGGATACCCGTATCGCCAGGATCCTTAGGGACGCAGTTCACCCCATTGACATCGGCACGCAACGGGAAACGGGCACGGTCGGGGTGAATTTCTACTTCACCGACCGGACCAAGGCCCGGTTCGAGTTTCAACGCGACGACAAGGACGGTAGCATCCTCACCGGGGCCGCCATCGGCGATCGGCCGCCGCGGTCCTTGACGGTGCAACTGCCGGAGCCGATCGACTATAACACCTATGACTTTAAGGTCTCCTTCGAGCATTACACCGATAGTTTTACCATCGATGCCGCCTATAAATATTCCGTATTCGAAAATAACGTAAACCAGATGAGCTGGAACAGCCTGTTCCACGCCGCGAATTTCAATTGCGCCGCCATCCCTGCCTGCGCCGGGGCGGCCGATTACGACCGCATCCGGGCCAATGCCAATCTCATCGGTTATCGCAGCACGGAGTATGCCACTACCGGCACCCTGACCCTGAGCCCCGACAACACCTATCAGAACTTTACCCTGAACGGCAGTTACCGTCTGCCGATGTGGAGC
>MGYR01000200.1:4892-5182 GCA_001801825.1 Gammaproteobacteria bacterium RIFCSPLOWO2_02_FULL_56_15
TCAGCGCCAGCTTCGTCTATACCGTCATGGAGCAGGACGACACCCTGCTGCTGCCCTACGCCACCAGCGACTTCGACGATCCGGCACGTACCTTACCAAGGAACACGGCGGATGCGGAGATCGACAGCACTATGTTCAACCTGGCGTACAACGCCAGTCCGCTGCGGGCGCTCAATGTCAACCTGCACTACCGCAACTATGACATGGACAACGACACCCCGCAGGACGTCTGGAACGGTGCGACCCAGGACACCAGCTCTTATACCTACCTCAGCCAAAGGATTAACGTC
>MGYR01000201.1:0-749 GCA_001801825.1 Gammaproteobacteria bacterium RIFCSPLOWO2_02_FULL_56_15
GGAGGGATTGGTTGCGGCTCCACGGTCCCGCCCCAACAGCTCATGGTCACTGGCATCCAGCAACTCCTGATACAAGTTGAGCGCCTCAGGTGCGTGTTCCTCCAGCATGTGGGCATAGAAGGAGAGCTCCGATTCATGGCGGTACAGTCCGGTTTCGATGGGTGCTTCGCTCACTGCACCCAGCTTGATCCCCAGTTTCCGCCCCACAGCATCGACGAATCCGGAGGGATTCTCAAAGACCCATTCCACCTTTGCCAGCAGGCACCGGTCCGGCAGGGTCTGACAAAACGCAAGGAGTTCCCGGTTGTAATAGGACCAGCAGGCCAGGGCGTATTCGGGCTGGTTCCTGAAGAAGTCATCCCCCCGCCGGTACAGGGAATCCACCACGCACCAGGGGTTTCTGAACAGGAAGACGTAGCGGGCATCCGGACAGAGCTCCCGCCAGAAATTCAGAAACAGTACGCTACGCGGGTCTTTCCATCCCCACGGCCCCGCCTGCTGCTCCTGTTGCAGCAATTCCCTGGCCCGGGTTGTCCAGGGTTCCAGCAGTGCGGGAAATCTGTGCAGGGAATACCCGTTAGGATTATTTTTCAAGGAGCTCAGGGCCTCTTGATGAAACTGGTAGAAAGACAGGTTCTCGAAATAGCCCCGGATGTTTGCAAAGTTTGCTTCCAACAGCCTGGTCCCGATATGCAATCCCGCCGTCTGCAGCAGCCCCGTGACGGCCGAGCTGCCGGAGCGATGCATGG
>MGYR01000201.1:816-1268 GCA_001801825.1 Gammaproteobacteria bacterium RIFCSPLOWO2_02_FULL_56_15
GTTCTTGTACAGCGCGGAAATACTGTATCTGGCCTTCTCCAGTGTTTCCCGGTATTCATCGAGCAGTGACCTGGCCTCGTTATAATGGCGTTCCATATCCACCAACTGTTGCTCTTTCTCCTGCAGCCGCTGCTGGCCTTGCTCCAGTTGTTGTTCTCGATCCTGCAGGCTCTGCCGGCTTTGCTCCAGTTGTTGTTCTCGATCCTGCAGGCGCTGCTGGCTTTGCTCCAGTTGCCGGGCCTTTTCCCCTGACTGCTGGTTGCTGAGCTCCAGACTCTTTTGTATTTCCCCCTGCTTCGATTCCAGCCTCTGGTTATCCAGGAAATAATGCTCCAACTCCTCCTGGACCTGGTGCAACTGCAGGAGCAACAGTTCCGATTCCTGCCCGCCCTCCTCCAGTTTGGCCAGCATTTCCTTCTGCTTGACTGTGGCTTCCTGCTCCTTCTCCTTGA
>MGYR01000201.1:1340-1649 GCA_001801825.1 Gammaproteobacteria bacterium RIFCSPLOWO2_02_FULL_56_15
ACTTGGCTTCCATCTCCTGCCGCAGGGCATTCCACTTCAGCCGTAGTTGCTCACCATCCAGGTGCAGATCACGCAACTGCTGACGCAGGGATTGTTTTTCAGTCTCCACTGCCGCCAACCTGCCCTCCAGTTTGGTGATCTTCCCGGCGGTTTCCTGTTCTCCATGGAGCTGAGCGGCCCAGTCGCCGAAAAAGACCGACGCTTCCGGAGAGGACAGGATTTGTTGCTGGCAGTTGAAATCCGGTGACCGGCCCAACAGCGTGGCGCAGGACTCCAGTTCCAGATAGAGCTCGATGCATTCCGGGGATA
>MGYR01000201.1:1717-2440 GCA_001801825.1 Gammaproteobacteria bacterium RIFCSPLOWO2_02_FULL_56_15
GGTTATACCGATATGGAAGCTTTCGCGATACCCGGAATTGACCAGCAGGCCGGACGTTCTGTGCCGGGAGTAGTAATGGAGTAAGGCCCGATTATAATCCAGCCAGTAATCGGCTACGGTTTCCGGTGAATCCTGAAACGCCTCCCACTCTGTACGCAGTAGCTGCCCGAGCGCATGCCAGGGTGGCTGGTAGAGGAAAAGAAATTTTATCTCCGGATCAGGCTGCCCCCAGTTTTCCAGCAGGGTTGCGGTTCCCGGATCCGCCCAGGCCACTACAGACTCTGGCCGCTGCGCCGCCAGATACCGGGAGATCTGAGTATTGAAGGCCTCGCTAGTAAAGGCATCAGGGAGCGGCTGCGGCCGGAAAACCGGGGCGACGTGGATGCCGCCCCCGGCCAACATGGTGTGGCTCAGGCTTGGTTCCGCAGTGCCGACATTCTCCAGGAGCAAACCGGCATGCTCCAACGGGGAAAGCAAACCCTTGTCATTACAAAACAGACCCGTGATGATCAGTAATTTCATAGTATTCTCAATTGGACTGCTTCGCGTTGCTTGTAGTGACGCCCATTGACTCTTTATTGGTAACTGCCCCGTCATGAATGATACACCACCGCGTGGGCACAGACTACGTGCCCACCCTACCGGGCTACGCTTTGCTCGCAGCGAACGTAGCAGGCACCCCGGATTTCGCTACGCTGCATCCGGGCTACGCTCTTCTGCCTC
>MGYR01000201.1:2557-3723 GCA_001801825.1 Gammaproteobacteria bacterium RIFCSPLOWO2_02_FULL_56_15
TCCGGGGGATATGGTTTTACAGGCAAATTCCCTCTCATAGCACCTCTCCTTCTGCCTCATCCAGGCTCTGATTGAACCTGTCGATGAGGTGGTTCACAAAGGGGTAGGTGCAGTAGTTGAGTCTGCCTTCCGGGCTGATTTTGTGATGGTGATGCAGGATCAGCGGCCGGGCCTCGCCGGCGACAAACATCGGGTGCACGGGGATGTGGGTGGGGAAATTCAGCTCCAGCGGCAGGACCCGGTAGGCCAGTCCCGTTTCCGTCAGCGCCAGCGTAAAGGCGAACTGATCCGTGAAAAACGCATGCTGCGCAATCTCCGGCTCACGAGGATAGAACTCCAGCACCTTCGGCACCAGCCTCCGCCAGGCGGCACCAAGCTCGGCCCGCTGGTCCCCGGGGATCAGCAGAACGCCGGTATTGAAATAGGGGTTGCTTTCCTTGGCATGAAAATGGGTCAGATGCCGTTCCTGGGGCAGGGTCAACCCGAAGTAACCGTATAACCGGTTCCAGAGTTCTTCCGAAAGGGGATTCTGATCGACGATCTTTGCTGCCAGCATCGGGTTTACCAGATAGTCGCTGAAATCACCCGTAATCACGGTGTCGATATCCAGTGCCACGAGCCAGTCCGTTGCATACTCATCCAGCAGCATATGGATCTTGTTGCAATGTGGCGACCGAGGATCAATGGTGGGGACGAGTTTGGCTTCCACTTCCAGAGCTGCCAGTCGGGAGATATCGTCAGGCATGGAATCCACGAAATAAACAATGCCTCTGGCATCTGCTAATGCGCCTCCAAATCTCCGCAGGGAGTGAAACAGCCAGTAGGCCTCACGCAGCATTGGCTCCTTGTTTTCAGCCACGGCGGCCACCGTCACCATTGATTTCACAGCCGTGTCCATCGGGGGCTATTGCTCAGAAGTAGGGAATTCATCGCCATGCTGTTACGGACACCAACCTCCGGAAAGCAATTTTTTTACTGGATTCCGGATAAATCCTCCGGATTTTCCGGAATGACGTAGTGGGGTCGGATTTTCCGGAAGGATGATGCTGGCTTCGGAACCCCGGAATGATGACCAAGTGCAATATCCCCGTAGGGTGGGCACGTCGTTTGTGCCCACGTGGTGGTGTGTCATTACATGCCTCCAAAGATGGTTGGGTTGTCATTCT
>MGYR01000201.1:3768-4726 GCA_001801825.1 Gammaproteobacteria bacterium RIFCSPLOWO2_02_FULL_56_15
AACGGTTCCTCAGCCATAAGGATCGCAGTGATAGACATCCAGATGGGGCAGCCAGGGATTGAAGCAGAGGACCGCAAAGGCCACATTGGATATGCCATGGATCAGGTAGTCCGTCTTTGCAAGTAACAACGCGTCGATCAGCATCTCTTCCCCGACCTGCGCCCCGCCGAATTCCAGGTGCGGCGAATTTCCACCGGAGGAGCGCCGGGATTCATAATACAGGCAGCGGTCACCGTACTGCTTCAGGAAGTACGACAGGGTGGATTCCGTATCCGTCGCGATAAACAGCAGCGCCTCCGGATTACCTTCCAGGTAGGAGTCGATGTGATTCCGGTACTCACTCTCCGCAGCAAGCTTCAGCCCGTGCCACTCCTCTATTTCCTTGCGGTGCTCCGTGCCCCGGATGTGCACGCCTGCAACCGATTTTCCGGCTATGTAACGGGCATGATAGTCCCCGGCCCGGGATTGGATGTCGGGGTGGACGGTGATGTACTCAGCGATCAGTTCACTGGCGGCGATCCGGTTCTTCTCCAGGAAGATACCGGTACCCAGGTGGAAATCCGGCCACTTATTCACTACGGTTACGGTGGAGGGCAGCTTTATGTGCCCCTGCCTGGACAGGTCATAATGGTGCTTCGGATTATTATTCGGGATGATGCGTTCATTATCAAAATCGAAAATATTGCAATTTTCCAGGTAGGCTTCATCCTTGCCGGTCAATTCAGAAATACGAGCGCCGGAAACGGGCTTAAAATAATACTCCCAGCCATTGATCGCCTTATTGTATCCGCCGTGTTGCCAGTAGACCCAGTTGCTGCCGAAGAATACTACCGGAATGACTCCATGCTGTTTGCAATAATGCAATTCACCCAGTACCTGGATGAAGGACGAGAACAAACCGGCTTGTGGCCGGTTGGTGATGATCCTGTATTGTTGTGGATCGACTGAGATCGCGGTT
>MGYR01000201.1:4775-6656 GCA_001801825.1 Gammaproteobacteria bacterium RIFCSPLOWO2_02_FULL_56_15
GCGTCCAGCATTGAATGACGCGATTAATTCACGCCTGCACTAGCGTCAAATCTGGACCTGACAAAATTGTATAGCTCCATGTCATATTGATTAAGCTCCAGTATTTTCTGGATCTCATATTTCGAATAGTAATTTATTCCTGATTTTACCCGGGATTGATTTTCCCGGTAGATCGTGACGTCCGTCCAGTTCAGCAAAGCGGCTAACCGCCTGACCGATTCACTGTACTCCTCCGACAGGCCCGTAAAGAGAAAACTGGTTTCGAGATTGTGCAGGGCGGTTCTCAGATGGTCATCCGTGATAGGAATCCCCCCGAGTCCGGAGATGATCCTTGTTTGATGATTCGACAACTGCTGATCCCCTGATTCATCCAGATATTTCATCAAACTTACATTATTTGAAACCCATCCGTCCTTTCTCGTCATGATGTGATTGTAATACGATATGACGCGCTCCACGGGCTTCCTCATGATCGTCACATAGAGCGGCTCCATCCCGGAATAACAAAGCGGATTGCACGGGAGATGTCCCATGACGATCTTCAGTTTTTTTCTCTCCTCCTGTTCCAGTTTCGTGAACTCCTCAATCGTAGTGAACCTGGATTTCTTTTCATACACAAAAAAACACTCTCCCTTTTTATAATTCCGCTGAACCAGTTTTCGCAGACTGGTTCCTGCTGTTTTTGGTATATGGAGTATCACGATCTGTCTGTTTTCGGGTTGCATAATTACCTGTATGGGGTCCTTACTTCCCAGAGACTGCAGGACTCGGCATAGCGACCGAGAGGTCCCGCATGACAAGAGGAATTTGACATTGTTTGGATTAAATTACAAAATGCATCCAGTGTATAAGATTTAGTGTAACCCAATGAAAATAAATAGAAAAGGCATAATTCTGGCAGGCGGTAAAGGCACCAGGTTATACCCCATGACTCTGGCTGTAAGCAAGCAATTATTACCCATTTATGACAAACCGATGATCTATTATCCACTGTCTACTTTAATGTTGTCGGGAATCATCGATTTCCTCCTGATTACCACCCCGAGGGATATTGAATCCTTTACCCGAGTCCTGGGTGACGGATCACAATGGGGCCTGAATTTCAGTTATGCCGTACAGGATAAGCCACGCGGACTGGCGGATGCCTTTCTGGTGGGAGAGCATTATCTCGATAACAGCCATTCTGCGTTGATTCTGGGTGATAATATTTTCTATGGCCATGATTTGCAGGATGTGCTGGAGATCGCCAATCAACAGGAAACCGGCGCCACAGTATTCGGCTACGAGGTAGCCGATCCCCAGAGATACGGCGTCGTCAATCTCGACAGCGCTGGCAACCCCGTAAGCATTGAGGAAAAACCCGCCAACCCCACTTCAAACTATGCAATTACCGGCTTGTATTTTTATGACCAGGAGGTGGTATCCTATGCCCGGTCAATAAAACCATCGAAAAGAAACGAACTGGAGATTACGGATATCAACCTGCTTTATCTCCAGTACGACAATCTCAAAGTGCAATTGCTGGGAAGGGGTACCGCCTGGCTGGATACTGGGACACAGGACAGTATCATCGATGCTGCTGAATTCATCCGTGTGATTGAGAAACGTCAGGGTTTGAAAATTTGTTGCCCTGAGGAAATCTCCTACCGACTCGGGTACATTGATAAGGAACAACTGTTACGGTTGGCACATGACCTGATTCAGAATGAATACGGCCAGTACCTGGTACGTCTCGCCAATGAGAAAACCGGATTTATTTAATAGTAGTCAAGAATGCAATTCATCCATACCGCTATCAGGGATGTGAAACTGGTAAAGCCCGCAGTGTTCGGTGACGCTCGCGGTTTCTTCCTGGAAACATGGCATGAAGAAAAATTCAGA
>MGYR01000202.1 GCA_001801825.1 Gammaproteobacteria bacterium RIFCSPLOWO2_02_FULL_56_15
CGGGAGCGTATTATTCGGTTTGTAGTCAATCGCTCGCCGATCCTGCCAGTGGAATCCCTCCAGGTACTTCAACAAGCCGCGCAACGGGGAAACGCGACTATCCGGTATTTCACAGGCGGAAACCAATGCACCTGCCGGCGGCTGCAGCCGCTCCGGAAAATATTCTAGAAGCCGGTCACGGAAGGCCCGGGTGGTCGTTTCCAGGTCCGGCCCCTCCGCCTGCAGGGCGCCGCCGATCAGGAATACCGACTCTGCCCCGTAAAACCGGCACAATTCCGGCAGGTTGTCATATTGCATCCCACCGGCGGGCGCAGGCAGTGCGCAGCGGATGTTCCCAAGCGGTTCCTGCAGGCGATCCCGAATCCCCCGACACTCTTCCGGCGTGTAACTGAAACGCCCCCCAAAGCTCGGGAAAATCGAAATATCCGCGCCGGCCAGCCGGAATAATGTCCCCAGCAGCAGACCGTGATCGATCCCCTGGGTGTGGTTCCCGGTAAATCCTCCGCTCAAGGCCGGATGGGCCATGACCACCAGGCCATAACGGTTTGCCAGGGAACAGATACTGTCCAGGCCATATACCATGGGACACAACAACACACCGCGCACACCCAGACCCTGTGCATACTGAAACCGGGTTTCCAGCTGATCTGCCGGAGCCGAGATATGGGGAAAATAGAGACAATTCCCACCCGTCTTTGCATTGGCCGCAGCAACTGCCTCAAAGCAGGCGGTGACCCGCTCCTTGAAGGCAGGCAGATCATCCGCGAGATTCTGATCATCCTTGATGATGTCGCCACCACCGCAGGCGAAACCCGCTGCCATTGCGGTCATTTGCGTGAGCGGCAAGCCGCGTGGCTTGATGGCAGTCGCCAGCAACGGCCGTCCATACACACCCAGCATTTCACGAACCCCATCGATTCCGAACGCGGGACCTCTGAATGCAGACAACAGCCCTTCCGGCAGCTGCATGCTCACCAGTCGGACGCCCGGATAGAGGGAGACATTGCCGAACAAGAGGATCAGCAGTTGTGAAAGCTGCCGGCTGCAGAGTTCCGGGTTGTAACTGATCCGCGCCGACATCGCCTGCCCCGCCTGGAAAACGGATTCCACACGTCCGGCAACCTGGTCGCGGATCAGCGTATTCGTTACCAGCGACTCCGGCAGCTCCACGGTCTGTTCGTAGGCAATCTTGCGCGCCAGGTCCTCGGCTTCCGCCGGAGGACAGCTAAGGCGATATTCCGCCAGGATGCGCCCGGTGTTTGCGGTGCTCTCAATCATTCATGCAGGATCAGTGATGGTTCATGGGCTGAGCGTCGGAGTGGATCATTCCGCCGCCTTCGGCGCCTCCTTGCGTTCCATGAACTCCACGAAGAACCCATCCGGATCCCGGGTGAATAACGCGCGCACCTCCTCATTGAGATACACCGGTTCGCCCGAGCGCGCCAGGATCTTCAAGCCGGCTCCCCGGATACGCGACATGATCGCGTCCAGGTCATTGACCATGAACAGCATGTGGCCGACCCCGAGATCCCAGAACTCCGGCCGGATCGCCTGCTGTTCGATGTTGTCGTACTGGACGAATTCCATCATTACAGGAGACCCGGGCACGGGCAGGAAGGCGGATCGGGAGCGTGCACCCGGCGTGTCCCGCAGCCGGTTCAGATCGGGATCGGCGATGAATATCGGTCCTGTGTCGATCTCCAGATCAGTCCCAATAAGCTGCCGGTAGAAGGCCAGCGTAGCTTCGATATCCGCCACCACAACCACTACCTGGGCCCCGGCAATATTGTCCGCAGAAGATGCGCTGCTGTCCGGTCCGGGAGATTGCTCCACCAGCTCCACCGGGTAACCATCCGGGTCCCGGACGATGATCGCGCGTTCAAGCTTTCCGGAACCATGCCGTTGCTCAAGCTGCAGCGGTTCTCCGCCCTCTGTGACCACCACAACCCCCGCCTCGCGCAGCCGGGCCAGCGCGGGATCCAGTTCCCGCAGGAACAACCGTAACCAGGAAACACCCCGATCCTGGAGCCTGAACTCGTAGTGTCGGCGTTCGACGTTCCGGTATTCGATGGCCTCGATGGTCATCTCCCGGCCGGCCCCCGGCTCGGTCGCGGTACCCTGGATGGGCAGTATCACCGCCCGGAATTCCGCCTCCGGCGGGGCATCCGCGAATTCAATCAGCGGTTTTGAGGTCCAGAACGGCCGATCCATGTGCCGCTCGCCTCGCAGATCGAGACCGAGCAGGTCATGATAAAAATGCAGGATCTGTTCGAGGTCCCCGGATTGCCGTCCCAGGTGCCCCGGACGCTCGACGACAATCGTTGTGGTCGAGGCACTGGTCGCCGCGTTTTCTTCCGCCCCTGCCGGCATCGACCAGACCTGCGTCATTGTCAGTATCAGCAGCAAGCCCGGTACTTGAAAATATTTCCTCCAGCGCATGAGATTCCCCTTGTTATCAGTGTAACGCCTTCTCAGGCGCATGTACCTCGAAAAGCCCGGTCACCCGGTTATCCAGCCTCTGTGCCATTCCGATCCGCATTTCGATCGACAGAATAAAAATTCGCATAGGTGCCTTGTAAGCGCAACAATTCCTGATGGGTTCCGGTCTCGACGATCTTGCCCCGCTGCAGGACGATGACACGGTCCGCCGCCTCGATGGTGGTGAGCCGATGGGCAATGATGATACAGGTCCGCTGTCTGCGGATCTCTGCCAGCGCCTGCTGGATCTGTCGTTCCGATTCCGTGTCGAGCGCCGAGGTGGCCTCATCGAGGATCAGGATAGGCGCCTGTTTCAGCAGCGCCCTTGCCAACGCTATACGCTGGCGTTGACCTCCTGAAAGGCGGGTGCCCCGCTCACCCAGCCAGGTATCCAGTCCCTCCGGCAGGTCCCGGATAAACACCATGGCATGCGCTGCCTCGGCAGCGGCCAGGATCTGTGCCTCCGTTGCCTTCCGCTGGGCGCCATAGGCGATATTGTGCCGAATCGTGTCATTGAAGAGCACGATGTCCTGGCTTACCAGGGCGATACCGGCCCGCAGATCGGAGAGAGCGATATCACGTATGTCCTGCCCATCGATGAAGATTGTCCCCCGCTCAGCCTCGTAGAATCTGGGTAAGAGGTTGGCCAGTGTGGTCTTGCCGCTGCCGGAGGCGCCCACCAGGGCAACTGTCTCCCCCGGTTTGATGTGCAGCGAGATGTCTTCCACCGCCTTGGTGGGGGCGGCTCCGTACTGAAAGCTGAGGCGCCGGAATTCAATCTCGCCGCGAACCGGCTGGAGACGGAGTCTGCCGGTATCCTCTTCCTCCGGCTCGTCGATCAAGGCAAAAGCGCTTTCACAGGCCGCCAGTCCCTTCTGGATATGTTCGTTGACGCGGACCAGCCGTTTCAGCGGTGTCATGATCAAGCCCACTGCGGTAAAGAATGCGGCGAAGGAGCCGACCGTGAGTTCCCCGGCGATGGCTTGCCTCGCGGCAATATAGATGATTACCGCCAGGGCGAGGACAGCGATCTCCTGTACCGCCGGCCCGCTGGCTGCCGCAGCATTTGCAAACTTCATGGAAAACAGGCGGTTGGCATTGATTATCCGTCGGAACCGCTCCTCTTCCTGGCCTCTCCCACCATACAGCTTCACGACCCGCTGTGCGTCGATGCACTCGCCCAGCACCTGGTGAATATCCGCCATGGTGTCCTGTACCCGATAACTCATGGTACGCAACCGGCGGCGGAGGACCACCACGATCCAGGCGATGAAAGGGGTACTCACCAGGGCGATCAGCGTCATCCGCCAATCGATGTAGCACATCAGGCCAATCAGACCCGCCACGGTGAGGCTGTCCCGCACCAGTATGGTCACGGCTCCGGTCGCCGCCTCCTTGAGTTGGGTGACATCGTAGGTGAATTTCGAGATCAACGCCCCGGTGCCCTGTCGGTCAAAATACCCCCCCGGCGCCGCCAGCAAACGCGAAAACATCGCCTGGCGCAGGTCCATCACTATCTTGTTGGCGACCCAGTTGACCGCGGCATCGCTCACAAAGGCGGCAATGCCCCCCAGGGTAAACAGGAGCACCAGATATATGGGCACCATTACCATCATGGCGGGATCCTTCCCGACAAAAGCACCATCCAACATGGGTTTCAGCAGCCAGGCCTTGATCGGCTCAGTGCCCGCCATGACCGCCATGCCGAGGAGCGACAACAGGAAAATATGACTATACGGGCGGACCTGACGCAGCAGGCGAAGATATAAACTCGTATCAGAGGAGTGCTGGGATGCCTGTTTCATGGATCATTTGCATCGTTGTAAGGGGTCACGAACATTGTATAGAGAATTACGTCTTAGCACACACCGGGAACAGCGTGATTATCCTCACCGGGGAAGGCGGATCCGAAGCTTCCATTCACGGGTTGCTTGAGTCGCCGCCCCGTCACTCGGGGCACACTCGCACCACTTGGCGTGGATTTGTCCCCATAGCGCCCGGCATTGCGTCTATACTAGACCAGATTAACAAAAAAAGGGGATGTGATAATGCACTCGATTGTCATCTTGAATCCTAAGGGAGGCTGTGGGAAAAGTACGCTGGCGGTCAATCTGGCCGGGTATTTTGCACAACTGGGGAAACGGGTTGCCCTCGCGGATTGCGACCCACAACGTTCCTCCAGCGACTGGCTTGCCCTTCGCCCGGAATCCGAGCCCACGATCATCCCTGCCGGCTTCAGCAACGGCCGGATCAAGGTGGCGGCCCGCACGGAAATACTGATCATCGACACCCCGGCTGCGATCCACGGCCAGCGACTCGCCGGATTCGTGAAACTCGGGCAAAGCCTGGTAATCCCCATGCTGCCTTCCCCCATCGACATCCGCGCTGCCGAACGCTTCATCGAAGAACTCTACAGCCTGCGCCACCTGATAAACCGCAAGGTCAGGCTCGCATCCGTGGCCAACCGCGTACGTGAAGATACCCTGGCCGCAGCCAGGCTCGATGTTTACCTGGACCGGATAAAACTGCCCACGGGGCAGAAACTACCCTACATCACGGTATTGCGGGCCAGTCAGAACTACATCCGGGCCGCGGAGAAGGGGCTGAGCATCTTCGAATTCGCCCCGGCCAAGACGACCTACGACAGGGAGCAATGGAAACCCCTGCTACGCTGGCTGGGTGGTTGATATCACCCAACCACAGGCGCTGGAACTAAGGGTTCACAACAGCAGAGAAAGATCCAGACCCAGGGTCAAGGCAAGCAGGAAGAGGGCCACTTTCAGCATCCTTTTCTGGGAGAGTTCCAGCTTTTTCAGACGCGTGCTGAGCCCGGCATATTCCGGACTCCGTGTGGCCACCCCATCAGCGGGTTTAGTACTGTTTGCAGTGATTGTGCCGGCCAGTGTGACGGCGCCCGCCGCCGCTGACAGCTTGCCGAAGTTGCCCAGAAAAGCCCGTCGCTTCATAATTGTACCATCCGCAAGGATCTATTCCTGACCATTGTAGTAGACCCGGGCCCGGGGACCAAGAATGTATTAGAGATCGAGGGGAGAAAAATGTTGAAGCTGCATGGTATGCCAGTAAGTAATTATTACAACATGGTGAAGCACTGTCTGCTGGAAAAGGGCATGGAATTCGAAGAGGTGACGGCTGCCCCTTCCCAGGAGGATGCCTACCTGGCCAAGAGCCCGATGGGCAAGATCCCCTGCCTGGAAACAGACTCGGGCTTCCTTGCCGAAACCACGGTAATCCTGGACTATCTTGAAGAGATCCATCCGTTACCAGCCATGTATCCCGCTGACCCCTGGGCCAGGGCGAAGACCCGTGAGATCATGCGCATCGTGGAACATTACATCGAGGCGCCGTCGCACCGTCTTGTGGGCCATGTGCTTTTCAACGCCCCCTTGTCCCAGTCCGCGAGGGACGAGATCAGACCGGCTGTCGAAAAAGGCCTCGCGGCGCTGGGCAGGGTCGCACGGTTCAAGCCCTATATTGCCGGGACCCAGCTCACCAATGCCGACATCTTCAGTTACCATTCCCTGGGACTGGCCAGGCGGATGCTCGAGTCGGTCTATCAGTGGGAGATCGCAGGCACGGTTCCCGGGCTTTCGGCCTGGCTCAAGCTGATCTCGGAGAGCCCTCATGCCCGGGCCATTTTAGCTGCGCAACAGCAGGCGATGGCCGCCCTGCAGGCAGGGAGATAATCACTGCAAGCAGTATCAACGCCTGGCATCGTACAACACTCTGCCGAGTTGTGCTTTTGCCATGATTATCACAATTCCCTGGCTAAGCTGTGCTCTGAGCTGAACTTATCATTTCATCACGGGTCGCAATCCCGGACCCACCCTTTGGAGAACACGTGTATGAATCGAAACATCAGAATCGTCGGATTACTATTCTGTCTTGGAGTATTCTGCTGGGGAACGGCCCAGGCCGCCGCAGACAGTGGATTTCAGACAGCCCTGGCCTCGCCCGATCGGCCCGCGGAGGACAAGGCCCGGGACGCCGCGCGCAAACCGGTGGAAGTTGTCGAATTCCTGGGTATCGACTCCGGGATGACCGTGATTGACGTTCTGGCCGGCGGCGGCTGGTTTACCGAGGTCCTGTCCGGCGCGGTCGGCAGTACCGGCCGGGTCATTTCCCAAGTAGGGCCGAGGATGCTGCAGATGCAGGGTGGCGCGGCGGCCGAGGCCGCGAAAAAACGCGCCGAACGGCTTGGCAATGTTGAGGTGAGTTTCGAGAATATCGATGCCCTGGGCCTCAACGCCACCGCGGATGCCGCGGTTACTGCGATGAACCTCCATGACGTATACAATTTCGGCGGTGAGGAGGCGGCACTGAACTTCGTCAAGGGAGTATTCGCAGCCCTCAAGCCG
>MGYR01000203.1:0-2836 GCA_001801825.1 Gammaproteobacteria bacterium RIFCSPLOWO2_02_FULL_56_15
CCGAAGCAATGGATTGCCCTGGCAGCGTTCTTGTTCCTCTTGCTGCTGCCGGATATCCCGGCCCTGGCGCACGGGATTGGGGCGGAGGATCAGGGATTCCTGCTCCGCAGCACCGGGATCCAGCTTGTCCCCTACATCTATCTGGGGGCCAAGCATATGGTGACGGGGTATGATCACCTCCTGTACCTCGCTGGAGTGGTGTTTTTTCTCTACCACGTTCGTGATGTCGCCGTCTATGTCACTTTATTCGCCGTCGGGCACAGCACCACGTTGCTGCTGGGGGTGCTGGGCGGGATCCATGCGAATCCCTGGGTCATCGATGCGATCATCGGCTTGTCCGTGGTCTACAAGGCCTTTGAAAATATCGGCGGCTTCCGGCGCTTGGGATGGCGAATCAGCAGCCGTTTGATGGTGCTGGTATTCGGTTTTTTCCATGGTTTCGGGCTGGCGACGAAATTGCAGACCTTGTCGCTCTCCGGCGAGGGTCTGGTGGCCAATATCCTGGCCTTCAACCTGGGCGTGGAGTTGGGGCAGTTCATCGCCCTCGGCTTGATTATCATCGTGATCAATCTCTGGCGCCTGACCGACGGATTTACCCGCCATTCGTTACTGGCCAATACCTTGCTCATGGCGTCCGGGTTCACCCTGGCGGGCTACCAGATGGCAGGCTATTACACAAACTGAAGGTCCGCATGCAGCTATCCCCCTATGAACGACATCCACCGGGAGCAAGGAGTCTGTTACGGATGGTTGCTACTGCACTCTGCCTTGCCGCAACCCTGCTGTTGCTGGTGATCCTGCCGGCGGAATACTCGATCGATCCCACGGGTATCGGCGCCCGGCTGGATATTCTGGGGATTTCAGGCATAGTCCCAACCGACGTGATCCCGGTAGCAGCACGGCAACCCGTCTCACCGGTATCCGCTACAGTCCTCGACCCGGATGAACCTTCGCCTCTCGCCGATCCGGCGGTGCACCAGCCAAACCAGACGCCTTACCGGAGCGAGCTGATCGAGATCCACATGGCGGCGGACGAACAACTAGAATTCAAGATCGTTATGGACCGGGATCAGGTCATCCTCTATTCCTGGGAGTTGGACCGTGGGGATCTCTACTACGATATGCATGCGGAGCCGCGGGACGGACCCCCGGGTTACTGGGTCCGTTATGAAGAGGGAGACGGCAAGGCGGCGGCCCACGGTTCCCTGAAGGCCCCTTTCAGCGGCCACCATGGCTGGTATTTCCTGAATTACAATGAATTCCCGGTCACCATCCGCCTGCAGCTCAGCGGCAATTACCGGGAGGTGGTGGAACTGGGGAGATCCAGTGTATTCCAGTAAGGGTAGGTTGCGCCTGGCCGTTCAGCAGGGATCTACAGCTTGCAGGTGCCACTGATCACGGCAGACGATCTCCCGGAAGGGAGGCAGCCGGTTCCCCTTCCGGCAGCACGGCATCCAGCCAGGTACTGATGCGGCTGGCGAGCAAGGCCTCCTGACCGTTGAAGGTATGCCTGGCCTCACTGATTTCGACCTGCTCGTAGCTCCGGGTGCTGTCCTTGCGCCCGGCCAGGCGCCTGCTATCCACTTGCTGGAGCACCTCGGTAAAATCACGACTACCATAGATATCCAGGATTGGGATATGGATGGCCTCGATGTACTCCGGTATTGCCGGACGTGGACTGAGAAAGTCCTGTGACAATAGGCTGATGGCGACGAAGGCATCGACTCCGGCAGGTGGCGCCGCCGCCAGATAACTGGAGGCGACGGTGGCGCCGAAACTGTATCCGATCAACACGATTTTTTGAAAACCAGCGGACTGGAGATAGCGGATGGCATATTCGATGCGCTTTCCGGCCTCCTGGAGGGTCATCCCATAATCGGACAACGGTTGCTCGGGGGCTAATACCGGCAACTGGATCGAGAGGGTCGCCCAACCGGACTGCGGCAGTGAAGTCCGCAACGGGGCGATGACATCCGGCCAGTCCGGATGACCTGCCATGCTGTGCAGCAAGAGGACCGCCCCCCGGTTGTTGTTCTGTGCTTCACGCAGCAGGCCGAGGAAAGGCGTCTTGCGGTGTCCCAGCCGGATGACCTCGGCCGCAGGGAACCGCTCGGCGAGCCGGGCAGCGATTTCCTGCTCCGCCCCGGGCGGATCCAGCGCCTTGGCGTCCAACGCCGCGGTCAGCAGGCAGGTGACAAGCAGAAGCATGGGCAGGCGGTTCATGCGAACCATAGTATGACCGCGTTCTACGCCTGTTGCCATGCTGTCGCTTGTGGCCATATCCGCTTGGCGCAGGAGGCGGGGATCGGTTACAGTGCGCACTTTATCCTTGGCCCGGTATGTAAAGAGAGCAAGACGATGACCGATTACCTGATCGCGCCTTCCATACTCTCCGCTGACATGGCGCGCCTGGGGGAGGAAACCGCAGCGGTCCTCAAGGCGGGTGCTGATCTGATCCATGTGGACGTGATGGACAATCATTATGTCCCCAACCTGACTTTCGGCCCCGTGGTGGTCGGGGCGCTCCGCCGTTACGGTATAGATGCCCCGCTGGATGTCCACCTGATGGTGAAGCCGGTGGATGCCATCATCCCCGAATTCGCGCGCGCCGGCGCAAGTTATATCACCTTTCATCCCGAGGCCAGTCTGCATGTCGACCGGAGCCTCCAGTTGATCCGTGAATGTGGCTGCAAGGCCGGCCTGGTATTCAATCCTGCCACGCCGCTCGACTGCCTGCCCTTTGTCATGGACAAGCTGGATATGATCCTGCTGATGTCGGTCAATCCAGGTTTCGGCGGTCAGGCCTTCCTTCCCGCGGTTCTGGACAAGCTGCGGC
>MGYR01000203.1:2966-3318 GCA_001801825.1 Gammaproteobacteria bacterium RIFCSPLOWO2_02_FULL_56_15
CGCCGGGAACTCATGAACGCCCTCCGCGGTTAAAATCCGCCGGCAGTATCGCTGACCATGGCTACCATCACTCGTGAACAGTTTGCAGCTTATGCGGCAAAAGGATTTAACCTGGTGCCGGTAAGCCGGGAGATCCTCGCGGATCTGGACACCCCGGTGAGCGCCTATATGAAATTGTCCGGGAGCCCGTATTCCTACCTGCTGGAATCCGTCCAGGGAGGTGAAAAATGGGGCCGTTACTCCATGATTGGTCTTTCCGCCGATCGAATTCTCCGAGTCCATGATCGGACGGTGACTCTGTCCACCTCTGACGGCAGCCTGTTGTGGTCGAAAACAGTCGCAGATCCGCTGG
>MGYR01000203.1:3414-3552 GCA_001801825.1 Gammaproteobacteria bacterium RIFCSPLOWO2_02_FULL_56_15
GTGTGCGCTATATCGAGCCCCGCCTGAATACCCCCGCGCTGCCCGATCCCCTGGGCTGTCCAGATATCTTGCTGCTAGCCTCGGACCGCTTGGTCATCTTCGATAATGTCAGCGGCAAGCTCACCCTCATCGTGCATG
>MGYR01000203.1:3610-5105 GCA_001801825.1 Gammaproteobacteria bacterium RIFCSPLOWO2_02_FULL_56_15
GAGACACCGTCGCGCCGTGGACCGACCAGCCCCGGCCGTGAGGTCGAAGAACAGGATTTTGTCTCCGGTTTCACCCGGAAGGAATACGAACAGGCCGTCCTGTCCATCAAGGCGTACATCGTCGAGGGGGATGTCATGCAGGTGGTGCCATCGCAGCGCCTCTCCATCCCTTTCCAGGCCTCCCCCCTGGACCTGTACCGGGCCCTGCGTTGCACCAATCCTTCGCCCTATATGTATTATTTTGACCTCGCGGACTTCCATATCGTCGGCGCTTCCCCCGAGATCCTGGTGCGTCTGGAAGGGGATACCATCACCGTCCGGCCCATCGCCGGGACCCGTCCGCGCGGCCGGGATGAAGCGGAAGACCGGCGGCTGGAGGAGGAACTGCTGTCCGATCCCAAGGAGATCGCCGAACACCTCATGCTGATCGACCTGGGTCGCAATGACATAGGACGGGTGGCCGAGGTTGGAACGGTCAGTCTGACGGAAAAGATGATCGTCGAGCGCTATTCCCATGTCATGCATATCGTCTCCAATGTCACGGGGAAGCTTGGTGCGGGGAAGAGCGCCATGGATGTACTTCGAGCCACGTTTCCGGCAGGCACGGTATCCGGGGCGCCCAAGATCCGCGCCATGGAGATCATCGCCGGGCTGGAGCCCGTTAAACGTGGAATCTATGCCGGCGCCGTGGGGTATCTATCCTGGGACGGAAACATGGACACGGCCATTGCCATCCGTACGGCCGTGATCAAGGATAAGACGCTCCATATCCAGGCAGGCGGCGGCGTGGTGGCGGACTCCGTTCCCGCAACCGAGTGGGAAGAGACCATGAACAAGGGCCGCTCCACCTTCCGCGCGGTCGCGATGGCGGAGAAGGGCCTGGGATAGAACCGCGAGTAGGGTGGGCACGTCGTTGGTGCCCACGCGGGAAAATTATTCTTAGAATGCTTCGATATCTTGTAGGGTTGCCTCAAGCGTACCGATACAAAGGTAACAGATCGAGTAGGGTGGGCACGTCGTTGGTGCCCACGCGGGAAAATTATTCTTAGGAAGAGGAAAGCAAACTTTCATACGGTATGCGCAGGCCATCATGGATGATTTTTGATCATCCGCATACTCAGGGCACGCTTGCCATTCAGAACCTCGGATACGCGGCCACTCTTGCCGATGTAGGCTTCAAGGTCACGCGGGGTCAAACCCTGCTGCTCCATGCGAAACTTGATGGCTTCAACCGGACTGGCAGGTCCGATGGGATAGTGCTTGTTTTCATAAGCCTCAATTAGTGTTGCCAGAATCTCCATCTCGTCATACTCGGGGGTCTTGGGCTTGGACTGAAAGATCTCCTCCAGCCGCTTAAAAGCCTGACGCAAATCTTTGTCATTACGGATGGGCTTAATGTTCATAGGGCGCCTCACTATCCTGGTCCTTCTCCGGGATCGCGCCGTCCATGCGTAACGATATACAATCCGCAGGCGGCGATCACTAAGATGCCGAT
>MGYR01000203.1:5158-5277 GCA_001801825.1 Gammaproteobacteria bacterium RIFCSPLOWO2_02_FULL_56_15
TCCAGATCACCCGGATATAATCGATCGGGGCCACAACGGCGGGTTGGGCGTTTTTTACCGCCAGTATCACGCACCACAGCGCGGCGGTTGCGGTGAAAGCCAGCGCTGCGAACAACAAC
>MGYR01000204.1:0-12969 GCA_001801825.1 Gammaproteobacteria bacterium RIFCSPLOWO2_02_FULL_56_15
TGGTTTGCGGGAGAAGGGATTACGGGTCGTGCGGATGACCTCCTCGTTCGTGACCTTCACTCCTTTCAGGTTCTCACGCAGGGTCTTGCCGGTCACAGTCATGACCTCCAGATCTAGCAATTCCACCAGTTGTGCGAGGATGGCGCGGGCCCCGCCGGCGGCCTCGAATTCCTCGATGGTATTCTCCCCGTTTGGCCGCACGGCGGAGAGCACCGGGATCTTGCGGGACAGGTCCTCGAACAGCTTGAAGACATCCAGATCCAGCCCGGTTTCCACGGCTGTGGCTTGCAGGTGTTTGACGGCGTTGATCGAACCCGATACCGCCAGCACTGCGGCGGCGGCATTATGGAAGGCACCCGGGGTCAGTATCGCGCGGGGCCGCAGGTCTTCCAGCACCATCTGGACGATACGCCTTGCGGCGGCGCGTGCATCCTCGAACATCTTCGGGCTGTTAGCCAGCACCGGGGCGCTGCCTGGCAGGGCCATGCCGATGGCCTCGCAGACCACGTGCATGGTGTTGGCGGTGGCCATACCCTGGCAGACCCCGGGACCGCGGATCGCGTTATCGCACATCCCTTTGAGCTTCTCCTTGGGTAGTTTGCCCATCATTGTGTGGGTGGCGCCGAGGAAGACATCCTCGATATCCACGTGCTTCCCCTCGTAGGTGCCGGCGGGCTGATAGCCGCAGACCACGATGATGGTGGGGAGGTTAAAACGGCCGGCCGCCATCATGTGGGCGGGAGGGGTTTTGTCGCAGGAGGTGAGGCAGATCATCCCGTCGAGCTGGGCGCCTTCCACCGCGATCTCCATATCATTGACGATGAGATCCCGGGCGGAGAGGATATAACCGACACTGCCAGCGCTGACGATGAAATCGCTGGGCGCCGTGGTGCGGATTTCGAAGGGCAGGCCGCCGGCCGCCTTGACGGCCTCCTTCACCACCTTCGCGATGCCGTCGAGGTGGCTGAAGCAGATGGCGAGTTCCGAGGAACTGTTGACCACGGCGATCTTGGGTTTTTCCATGTCCTCGTCCGTGAGGCCGAGCGCCGTCCACTGGGCCCGGCGGGTGGCCCAGCGCGGGGTGCCTGGCTCGAAATTACTGCGTAATATGACCTTCTTGATCATGTAAGTCCTCCCTTTACCACGGCATGCAATGCGATATTGAGTAAATCTGTTTTATAGCGACGGCCCGACTTGCACCGGATCAGCACTTGGTTACAGTGTAAACAGTGATCATCAGGGAAAGAACACCTGAGCAAGTGCGATCAGCTTTCTCGATTCATTAGCAGGTTATGGACTGAAACCTGGTAAGTGGTATCTTCAGCGCAGTCAGTCCAGTCTGTCAGCCCGACTTTCCCACGGTGGGATGGGCTGCATGCGGGACTGCAAGAAACTGACCAGCAGGTGAACCGGCGCTTTGTGCATCTTGATATTGGGCACCAGGGCTTTCAGCCAGAGGCTTTGCAGCGGATAATCCTCCATCACGCTGAGCAGCCTGCCGGTCTGCAGGTCTGGATCCGCCAGGTAGTGGGGCAGGACCGCCACACCGATGCCGAGGCGCGCGGCCTCCAGCAGGATCCTGCTGTCATTCGCATGCAGCCGGGAATGGATCGCGACAGTCAATGGACCACGCGGGCCATCGAAGGTCCAGGACTGGCCGAGCAGAATGGAAGTCAGGCAATCGTGGTCCACCAGGTCCCGGGGCTGCCCCGGTACCCCCTTTTGTTTCACGTACTGGGGTGATGCACAAAGGATGAGCGGGTAGGGACAAAGCGGGATGTCAGCCACATTGGCATAGGAAGCCGGGGCGGCAGCCACCACCAAGTCATAGGCTTCCTCCATGGGATTCACGGTTCGGTCCAGCACCGCGATTTCCAGGCTGAGGCCCGGATGCTCGGCCTGGAATTCACAGAGCAGCCTGCCCAGGTACATGGAAGTGACGGTGGTGGGGGACTTGATCCGCAGGTGACCGCTGATCCCCGGCTGGGAACCGCCATCACCCTGGATGATATCTTCCAGCTCGGTGATCAGGCGCTGATAGCGCGGCAGGATGTGGTCACCCGCATCGGTCAGTTTCAGTCCGCGGGTGGAGCGGTGAAACAGCTTTTCCCCCATCTGTTTTTCCAGCCGGGTGATGCGTTTGGTGATGACGGAAGTAGCCACGCCGGTTTCCCGGGCTGCGGCGGAAAAGCTCCCCATCCTGGCTACCAGGATGAAGGCCTTGATGTTGTCAAGAGTATTCATACCATCTGTCTCGTTTTGAGAAAGCTGTTAATCATTATTGTAGCGTTCTCTGCCCCCCCTGACGTAGCTATTATTGCACTCCTGTGGTAAGAATTGTCGTTAGCTGTTGCATTGCAGGGGGATTTTCCGGCCTTTCGGGGATACAACAAAGAGGGGGAGTAGCAGTGAAAACATTTCAAACTTTAAGCAAAATTTTCCATAACAGGGTTTTGGCGAGCCCCAGCGGTTCGGGGGGTAATCTGAAATCCGTGGTGATCGCCACCTCAATAGCTGTTTTTCTGGTGCTGACTGCACCGATACCAGTCCAGGCGCAGGGCGCCCTTGAGGAAATCGTCGTCACGGCGAGATTCCGGGAGGAGAATCTGCAAAGCACACCACTGGCCATTACCGCCGTCACCGGTGAGTCTCTGGAAGCGCGCAGCGCTTTGAGCACGCTCGACCTTGACGCCTTCGTACCGAATGCGGTGATCGCACCGCTCGGCGCCGGTTGGGGTTCCACCGCCGCCGCCTTCGTGCGCGGCATTGGCCTCGGCGATAACTCGCTGTCCTTCGAACCGGGTGTCCCCATCTACATCGATGATGTCTATCATGGCCGCCCGCAGGGCGCCGTCCTAGACCTGCTCGATCTCGAGCGCGTCGAAGTGCTGCGCGGACCGCAGGGCACCCTGTTCGGCAAGAACACCCTGGGTGGTGCGGTACGCATGATCTCCAGAAAACCCCAAGGGGATAACACCGGCTACATCGATGTGGGTATTGGGGAACGTGACAAACTGACCTTGCGTGGTTCCTACGACTTTGCCATCGTACCAGACCAGTTGTTCGTACGTATCGCCGCCTCCAGCAAGCGCCAGGACGGCTACTTTGATATCCTGGATTACGAGTGCGTGAATGGCGCGGGCTCGCTCGGTCTGGGTGGTCCGGGTATCGCTGCCGGTGTATTCAATCCGGCCACACCCTTCACCACAGCCTTGACCACACATCCGGCGGTAGGCGGGATCCGGCTGGGTAGCGTCACCGGCAACACGGACTCCCGTGGCTGTGTCGTCGATCACCTGGGTGGCGAGAATGTACAGTCAGGACGTGTCGCAATGCGCTTCATCGGCTCGGAGGCCTTCGAGGTCAACCTGATCGGTGATATCACTTATATGGACCAGGAAGGACCAGCAGACAAATACCACATTCAACTGCGGACCAGCACGACGCAAGCCTCCAACCTCGGGATACCGGGGTTTGTACAGGCGGGTGTGGATCAATGGAACTCGCGGGTAGCCATACCTGTTTTCGGGGCAGGCGGACAATACGATGGTCGATTCCAGACGGCGAATGGCTACACCGGGTATCATCGCTTTGGTATCGATCCCCTGACCGGCCGGGATACACCGAACCTGCAGTTGCTGACCCATTGGGGCTTGCAGGGTACGGTCGACTGGGACCTGACGGAGGATATCCACCTGAAGTCGGTGACCTCCTATCGCGAGTTTGACAACTCCTTCGGCCGCGATTCCGACGGTACGCCCTTGCCACAGTTGTTCACCTGGGATACCAGCATCCATGAACAGTTCACGCAGGAAGTCCAGTTGACCGGTATGGCCTGGGATGACCGCGTGGCCTGGACCGTGGGGGGATTCTATTACGATGCCTTCGACTCCAACGCCGGCTTCGTAACGACCTACCCCTATAACTCCACCTTCAGCGATCACCGGGATGTCCAGGACCTCAGCAACTGGGCTCTCTTCTTCCATCTCGATTGGCAGATCAATGACAAGCTGAGTCTCTCGGGCGGTATCCGCTACACGGAAGATGAAAAAACAGCGAATATCTATCGCGTGACCGGCAATACTGCCCCTACCGGTGTGGGGCTGCCGCAATACGTCCTGATCCCGAATTCCGAGGTTGGGGTCACTTCGGAGGAATGGTCGCCCAAGGTCAGCCTGGATTACCAGTGGACCGATGACATCATGACCTATGCCCAGTTCTCTACGGGTTTTCGGGGCGGTGGTTTTGCGCCGCGGCCAGCCAATGCGGGCCAGTTGAAGGCTTTTACTCCCGAATTCCTGGATAACTATGAGGTCGGTATCAAGACGGACTGGTTCGACCGGCGCCTGCGTTTGAACGGAACGGTGTACTACATGGAGAGCGCAGACAAGCAGCAACCGGCCCAGACCTGCAGTCCCTGTGCGCCGATCCCGGTGAACTTCTTCTCCACTGTGAACACGGGCGAATCGCGCAACTGGGGTGTGGAAGTAGAGGCGCAGGCCGAGCCGGTGGATGGACTCCGCATCGACGGTAGCCTAGGCTATCAAAACTACAAAGTCACTGACCAAGGGACGTCATTGGGTATCCTTATCTATGTGCCGGACACGACAGCGGACCAATCCATACGCGGAGACGTGATGTACTCCCCCCGGACCCCGGAATGGAACTGGGCCATCGGCGCGGAGTATGAGTATGCCGTGGGTGGCACCGGGTCGACCATTACCCCGCGACTCGACTTCAACTACCAGTCGACCATCTGGTTTGCCACCAACCCGGTGGCCGGTATCGTGAACGAAAGCGATGGCCGTCAACCGGAATACATGCTGATGAATGGCAGAGTCACTTGGCGCTCGCCGGAGGATCGCTGGGCGGTGTCGCTGTACGCACTGAACCTGACCGACGAGTATTACTACTGGGGCAAGTTGTCATTGCTGGCCAACTCCGGTCGTGAGCAGGGCAATCCTGCACCGCCGCGCGAGTTCGGCCTGAACGTGAGGTTCAACTTCTAGTAGACAACAATAAAGGAAATAAAGAGGCAATAAAGGGGCCGGAGTGATTTAAAATTAATCACTCCGGCCCCTTTATTTCGGGGATCATCAACAACAGGCTAGGAGACCTGATGTCAGAGCCAGTAGACGGTTCGGTGAATAAAAATTTCCGTTTTTTTGACAACCGTCAGAAATATCTTTTGTTCATCAATACCTGCAGTGAAAAAGAGATCGCGGCACGACGTGTGGGTATGGAACTGGCGCATATACACCCCTCGCCCCCGGCAATCCGGGTATTTGATGCAGGGATGGGAGACGGTTCCGTCATAACGAGTGTCATGAGAGAGATGCACTGGCGATTTCCGACCATGCCTTTTTACTTTACCTGTAAGGAGATCAGCCTGGAAGACGTCCGGCTTTCCCTGTCGAAGATGGCAGACCGGTTCTACGAACATCCAGCGACAGTCCTCGTCGTCACCAATATGTACTATTCCGAGGCGCCCTGGTTGTCGCCCGGAAAAGTAGAAGCGGCCACCTCCCTGGTATGGAAAACAGTGGCCATGACCGGAACGACTTCTCATGATTTTGAAGAACAGTTGAATGATTTGAAAGAATTTCTCGTGGGTAACTGGCAGGCGAGGCACAGCCCAAAGACCGGGAACCCCATTTATGAACGACCGGTTGTGCTGGTAATTTATCGGGATGATTACCGCTTTCTGCTGGATGAGGTCATCCCACGTCAGGGAGCCGTCAAGAGTGACTATGATCTGGTCATTGCTTCGCAACCCTACCGGTTAAGGGTTTCTCCCGAGTTCAAGGCGAAAAAAATATTGGGACCGCTGACCCGTTCCCTGAGGAAAGGCGGCCGGTTATTGGGTATCCATTCCTATGGCAATGACCCGGGGCAGGAAATCGTTCAAAGGATCTGGCCGGGTGACAACCCCTTCACCTCCGGCCGGCATGATATCTTGCGGGCCCTGAAAACTGAACTCGGTAAGGAGGCGAGGCGTTACAATTTCAGCGCCTATGCGGATGCCAGGGCAATCTTCCGCTACGACATGCATACGCTTCCTTCAGAAATCACTTCGAGCATCGGCACTTCAACGCTGTTTGCCGCATGGAATGCAGTGGTTTATGTCGCGCAGATCGATGACCAGCGTCTGATTGAAGAAGGCCTCGGTAGTGAAAACCTGGGTATTACAAACGCAGTGCTCAAGAAATACGGGGGTTTGTGGTTCCAGGATGAATCCTACGTCATATCACGTAAGCGTGATTAAGGAACCTCAGATTAACTCGGAGGTTCCGTCCGGCAGGGATGTGCCAAAGTAGTAGAATCGTTACCGATGTAACCATGGGGCGCAGCGATTATGCGCTGTGGACAAGTTTCTCGTGCACTACAGGTCAAGATTTACCCCGGTTGCTTTGTTACATTGCAACAGCTGTTTCTTCGCAGGAACAGTGATCGGTTGAAAAATCACCCGCCGTTATCATAGTCGTATGGAAATGAAGTCTCTGACAGGAATCCCTTCTGATAATCGCGAGCCATAATGGGCCGGTGGTCACTACATTGTAGATCTGTCTTGAGTGAAACCTTGTGGTTTTGCCTTGGTAGAGCAGTCAACGGGGGGTAAATTATATGGTTCACATGCCACAGAGAAAAGGCGTTGTTCGATTTTTTGCAGCAGTCCTCACGGTATCCGGTCTGGCTATGTCTTCCGGAGTAATGGCCCAGGGCGGGGCACTCGAGGAGATCCTGGTCACCGCCCAGTTTCGTGAAGAAAATATCCAGGAAGTTCCGCTTTCGATCTCCGCCTTGTCCGGCGATTCCCTGGAGGCCAAGAATGCCACCAGCGTACTCGATATCGAAAAATGGACGCCCAACCTGCAGATCGATCAACTGGGTTCCGGTTGGGGTCCCACCTTGGCGGTCAATGCCCGCGGCATGGGTCTGAACGATTTCAAAGCGGTGTTTGAACCGGCAGTGCCCATCTACGTGGATGACGTATTGCTGGGTCGGCCCACCGGCGCCAATCTGGACCTGCTGGATCTGGAGCGGGTCGAGGTCCTGCGTGGACCCCAGGGGACACTGTTCGGCAGCAACGCGGCCGGCGGTGTGATCCGCCTGATCACCCGCAAACCCACTGGTGACGGCCCCACAGTCCTGGAAACCACCATGGGCAGCTACAATACCTTCAATACCCGGGGATCCTTCGAGACCGCCCTGGGTGATAACCTCTTCGGCCGTTTTTCCTTCTCCACCAAGCGCCGTGATGGCTATGTCGATGTGCTGGACTTCACCTGCGAAATGATCCGCCGCGGCACCCCGCAGCGTGCCGGCATCGGTGACGGCTTGGCAGCTGACGGTCCGGATGCCGGTACTGCGCCGGACGTGGTTGTCGCAGGCAGTCCCGCAGACAATGCCTTCGGCATTCCTATCCAGACCTCACCCAACGGCACCAACGAGGGCTGCAAGGTGGATGAGATGGGCGATGAGGGCATCGTCTCCGGCCGCGCCCAGGTCCGCTGGGTGGTGAACGAGGACCTGGAATTCAATTTCTCCGGGGACGCGATGTTCATGGATCAGAAGAGCCCCCAGGACCATGTCGCAGATACGGCTGACAAACCCGCAAACGGGGGTTTTGGTCTGGTAAATGCCAGCAACAACCTGGTGAACATACCGAATTTCGGTGTACCCTATGATGACCGCTTCGCCCCGCGGAACCCATTCATCAACTATTCCTCCTTTGTGGATCCCGGCATAACCTTCGGAATACCGGACCAGGCGGGAAGCAGCACCGGCCAGGTGGCGCGCTATCCGGGAGGAATTCTTACCCCCAACACCATGGAGGTGCAGCACTGGGGTATGAGCGGCACCGTGGACTGGTCCATCAACGAGACCCTGAATGCCAGGGTGATCGTCGCCTACCGCGAGTTCGATTCCTACTTCGGCCGGGATTCGGATGGCTCACCCATTCCCCTGAACCATACCGTGGACACCTATGACGACGAACAGTTCTCCATCGAGGGCCGCCTGAGCGGTACCCTGGAAATGAGCAGCTGGACCACGGACTGGACGACGGGTGTCTTCTGGTATGATGCCTCGGATTACAATTCCAACATTTCGCTACTGCATATGGGTGTCATCGGTGCGGGCGACATCGACCGTATCGACGACCAGACCAACCAGAAACTGGGCCTGTTCCTGCATACCATCAACCGGTTGTCAGATCAGTGGACTCTTACGGCTGGACTTAGATACACCACGGATGAGAAGGATATCCTGCAGACACGCATCAAGCGAATTCTTGAGATCCGTGCCTACGTCCCTGCGGATTACCTCTTCGCCCCGACTCCCCAGTCCCAGGATTCGGAGCGGGTGACGCCCATGGCCAGCCTCGCCTACCAATGGAATGACGATATCATGACCTACTTCACCTACCAGCAGGGCTTCCGCGGGGGTGGCTTCAACCCGCGTCCTGCTACGGTAGCTACTGTCGGAAAATTTGATCCCGAAGATGTAGAGAACTTTGAACTCGGTATCAAGAGCGACTGGCTGGATCGCCGGCTGCGGGTCAATGCGAACCTGTTCTACATGGACTATACGGACTTGCAGTTGCCGGCCGTGGTGCTGGAGCCGGGACAGACGCTAGCGACCTTCCCCACGAAAAACGCGGGTGAGGCGGATCTGCTGGGCATCGAGATGGATTTTACGGCCTACCCGACCGAACATTTCTCCATCGACGGCACCTTCGGCTGGCTTGGCTTCTCCTACGTCGACCTGGGCGCGGCGGATCCCGCTGTCGTTGCCAGCTTCCCGGGCGGCGCCGGTACGGCGCTTGGCAACCCCTGCCTGGAATGCCGGCCGCTGCGTGCGCCGGAGATCAGCGCCTCGCTCGGCGCCTCCTACACCACGCCGATCAGCAGCGGGGAATGGGGTAATTTCACCCTGCGTGGCGATGTCTCCTATCAGTCGGAAACCAACTTCACGGCGAACAACTTCACACGCGCCAACCAGAACGGCTATTCCGTCGTGAATGCCCGCGCCACCTGGGTCTCCCCCACGGATGACTGGGAAATCTCGGTTAGTGGCGCCAATCTCACCGACAAGCTGTACAAGACCAGCGTGCTGGATTTCATGGATTCGCTCGGCGGCATCCAGTACGGTTACGGCCTGCCGCGGATGTTTTTCGCCAGCGTAAAGAAGCGCTTCTAGTCGGCTGCTTCCACCATCAAGGGGCCGGAGTGTTTTTCACCACACTCCGGCCCCTTTATTCGTTATGCGTGTGACCGGAGAAAAGATGCTCGAAGCCCGGGCCGGGTCGGGAGGTGTACGATACAGCCCCGGTTATTGCAACTACGTGCTCGGCGTGCTCTGCCTGGGCTACGTCTTCAATTCCATGGACCGCTCGGTACTGGGGGTTCTGCTGGAATCCATCAAGGAACAATTCAACGCCAGCGACACCGCCCTGGGTCTGCTGGGCGGCATCTCCTTCGCGCTGTTCTATGCCGTCATGGGGATCCCGCTCGCGGCGCTCGCGGATCGCTTCAACCGGCGCAACCTGCTGGCCATCTGCATCTCCGCCTGGAGCCTCATGACCGCGTTGTGCGGCGCCGCAACCAGTTTTCTGATACTGCTGCTCGCGCGCATCGGCACGGCCGTCGGCGAGTCGGGCGGCAGCCCGCCTTCCCATTCGCTGATCGCGGATTACTTCCCGGTCAGCCGGCGGGCGACGGCACTGTCCGTCTATGCCCTGGCGATCCCCATCGGCGGGGCACTCGGCATCTTTCTGGGCGGTTGGTTCAACGAATTCTACGGCTGGCGAATGGCCTTCTTCCTGGTGGGTTTGCCGGGTATCCTGGTGGGGCTGCTGGTGCGCTACACTGTGCAGGAACCGCCCCGGGGCCATGCGGATCAGGCCTCGGCGGATATGGCTGCGGCTAAGGCGCCGCAACTCCTGGAGGCGTTGAAATTCCTCTGGAGCCGGAAGTCCTTCCGGCATCTGACCATGGCGGCCGGCACCCACTCCTTTGTCTGGTACAGCGGCAGCAACTGGAACGCCGCCTTCTTCATGCGCTCCCATGATCTGGGCAGCGGCGAGACCGGCACCTACCTGTCGATATTTCAGTTCATCGGCATCATCGGCACCTTTCTCGGGGGGTACCTCTCGGACCGGATCAGCACCCGCAGGAACGATCGGCGGTGGTACCTGTGGGTTCCCGGCATCGCCTGCCTGGTCATGGTGCCCCTGCAATGGGTGGCCTACCTGAGTCCGAATCTCAGCCTGGTCATGGCCCTGTTTGCCGTGCTGATGATCCTGGCCTCCCTGTTTTTCGGGCCCTCCTTCGCCATGACCCAGGCGCTGGCTACCCTCCGGACCCGCGCCGTGGCCATCTCCATCCTCCTGTTCATGCAGACCCTGATCGGCATGGGACTCGGCCCCCTGTTCGTGGGTATGATCAGCGATGCCCTGGAGTCCACGGCAGGAGACGACTCGTTGAGTTTCGCCATGGCGATCGTCGGTTTCTTCAATGTCTGGGCGGCCCTGCATTATTTTCTCGGGGCGCGGGTGCTGCGGCAGGACTTGGCCGCGACCGAGGCGCTGCTGAAGTCAGTGGCCGAACCCGGGGAGCCGCGCTGAAAGAACCGCCCTATCCGCGGTACCCATACCAGGTGATTATTCTCTCAACAGGTGACATAAGATGCGACCAGGTAACCACGAAACCATCCGGGAGCCGGAAAGAACCATTCCGGTATATCGAACCTCAGAAATCCTCGTCGTCGGCGGCGGCCCGGCCGGAGTCTGCGCCGCCATCTCCGCAGCGCGGGCCGGGGCCGAGGTCACGCTGGTGGAACGCTACGGCTGTCTCGGCGGGCTCTCCACCGGGGGTCTGGTGATCTGGATTGATCGCATGACCGACTGGGAAGGGCAATTGGTGGTCGGCGGACTGGGTAAGGAAATCACGGATGCCTGCGATGCGGAGAATGCCCTCATTGGCCCGCCACGGGAACAGTGGGGTTCGAAGGACAAGAAACTGGCCGCCTACTGGGGGATGCGCACCGCCGGGCACCGGGGCACAGTGAATTTTTCTCCGACTGCAGATCCCGAAATCCTCAAACTGATCCTTAACGATATGGTGCGCGAGGCCGGGGTCCAGGTGCTCTTTCATTCCTGGGCTGTTGCTTCCCTCGTCGAGGGGAATTCCGTCACTGGTGCGATCTTCGAAAGCAAGGAAGGACGCTTTGCCGTACGTGGGGGACTCTCCATCGACTGCTCGGGCGACGGTGATATCTTCGCGGGCGCCGGAGCGGAATTCGAGAATGATTTCGACAGCGTCTCCGCGCACGCCCGGCTCAACACCAGCTTCCGCTTCGGCAATGTGGACATGCGGAGATTCCTCGATTTTCGGATGATCTATCCGGAGAAATACAGCCAACTCATGCGGGAAGCGAGCAGCGAGGATGAGTGGCTGACCAATACGGCCTTCGTGACGCCCAATGACACGATTGCGCTCTTTCTGACTCCGAAATTCAGCGGGTATTCCGCGCTCAAGGTATCTGACCTGACCGAGGTTGAGTTCCGCTCCCGGGATACCATGCGCAAGGTGCTGGCCTGGTATCGGGCTAATATGCCGGGTTTCGAACGGGCCTGGATCCATGACACGGCTTCCCAGATCGGGACCCGGCACAGCCGGAGACTGAGAGGCACGCGCAGGGTGGACATTGCCCAATGGCGTGAGGACGGCAGCAGCGCCGAAAGCATAGGCATGTGCCCCGGGCTTTCACCTGAATTTTCAACCCTCGAAATCCCGTTCGGAGTGCTCCTGCCGGAAAAACTGGATGGAATCCTCGCAGCCGGCCGCAATCTTTCCTGTGATACAACCTCCCATGCTGCACTACGGGAGATCCCGGAATGCTGGGTCATGGGTCAGGCCGCCGGCGTGGGCGCGGCCCTCGCAATACGCTCTGGACGGCAGGTCCGGGAAATTCCGGTCGCGGAAATCCAGGCGGAACTGAGGAGACAGGGCGCACTGGTGAGCCGTGCGGACTGCATTCCCCGTGACCGCGAAAACTGACCCCGGGAATATTCGAAGTAGTCCACTCCGGAGAGCCCGGCAAGCCTTATTTTGACCCGGTGGAATATCCAATAAGGACTTTTTCGTGCAGCAGTTTATTTCTTGATATGTACCGCACCCGTGGTCATGGGCTGTACGGTGCGCTGATAGATGGAAAGGTATCCGGTGGCGGCGGGCAAGGGTTTGTCACCGCGCCGCTCTCTCCGCCGGTTCAATATTCCCTCGCTGACATTCAGATCCAGTTGCTGACGATCCACGTCGATAACGATCTCATCCCCGTTTTCCACCAGGCTTAAGGGACCGCCGACGGCCGATTCAGGGGAAACCTCCGCTACGGTAATCCCCTTGTTGCACAGCCCGGAGAGCTGGCCATCGGTCACGAAGGCTACTTCCTGCGAAAGTCCCGCCGCATCCAGGGCAAAGACCACGCGGGAGGCGCTGCCCGCCATGGCGGGACCGCCTTTCAGACCCATTCCCCGAATGACAAGAACACTTCCGGGTCGAATCTCTCCCCGCTGGATCGCGCTGATTCCGGAGATTGCATCCTCATGCACCACGGCAGGTCCCGTGAATTGTGACTTCCGGCGGCCGTCGCGAACCCCGAGTTTGACGATGGCGCTTTCCGTCGCCAGGGTACCCTGCAGAACCACGATGGGAGACTGGTTGGAAAAGGGCCGATTCACGGGACGGATGACTTCTGCATTTTCCACCCGGACATTGACCAGGTTTTCCGCGAGGGTCTTTCCTGTCACCGTCATCACACTGGTGTCTATCAATGATTCCAGCTGTTTTAAAACCGCTCGTGCACCACCGGCTGCCTCGAATTCAGAGATGGTATGTTTGCCATTGGGTTTCACGGCGCTCAGTACTGGTATCCGGCCACCCAGCTCGTTAAACAGGCCGAAAA
>MGYR01000204.1:13013-21940 GCA_001801825.1 Gammaproteobacteria bacterium RIFCSPLOWO2_02_FULL_56_15
TTGATGCAGTTGATGGAGCCGCTGATCGCAAGCGCCGCGGCAACGGCGTTGCGGAAGGCGCCGGGTGTAATGATCTCCCGGGGTTTGAGATCCTCCAGCACCATTTGCACGATGCGCTTGCCCGATTCCCGGGCGAAGGCCTTCATCTTGGGGCTGTCCGCCAGTACCGGTGCGCTGCCCGGGAGGGTCATCCCGAGGGCTTCGCAGACAATGTGCATGGAGTTGGCGGTGGCCATGCCGGCGCAGACGCCGGGTCCACGGACCGCGTTCTCGGTCATGCCCTTGAGCTTCTCTTCGCTGAGGTTGCCGAAGGACTGCTGTACAGAACCATACCAGACATCTTCCAGGTCGACATGTTCGCCTTCATAGGTGCCGCTGGGTTGATAGCCGCAGATCACCAGGATGGACGGAATATTCATGCGGCCGGCGGCCATGAGATGTGCTGGCGGTGTTTTGTCGCAGGAGGACAGGCAGATCATGCCGTCGAGCTGCGCCCCCTCGATGGGAACCTCGATGTCGTTCACGACCAGATCGCGGCTGCCCAGGATATAACCGCCGCCGCAGCCCATGAAGATGAAATCGCTCGGCGCGGTGGTGCGGATCTCGAAAGGCAGGCCGCCGGCCGCGCGGATGGCGTCTTTCACGATCCGCGCCACGCCGTCGAGGTGGCTAAAACAGATCGCGAGCTCCGAGGAGCTGTTGACCACCGCGATCTTCGGTTTCTGCATGTCCTCGTCGCTGATGCCAAGCGCCAGCCAGTGGGCGCGACGGCCGGGGTTATTGGCGGCGTTGCTGCGGAGCGCTTTTTTCATCGCCATTCATCCACCGAGACCGTTCCCATGTAGGTGCCGCTCAGGATCTTCCACACGGCGCCGGTTTCCCCGCCGACTACGACCACGCTGATATCCTCAGGCCGGAACATATTGATGGGCTGGTCCGGATCCGCCTTGAGGTGGCTGGCGTAAGGCTCCACACCGGCCACGGCTTGTGGCAGCAACAGGGTCTGCACCCACTGGTTGTCCCAGTACTCCCGTGCCGGGATCCGTGTATTCTCCGAGCACCATTGGATGAGTTTCTGTTTGGTATCAAAACCCCTGTCCACGAATCCACGGGCTACCAGCGGGTCGAGCGCGAGCACCGGGCCGCTGAAGGGATCGCAGGCCGCAAGCGATCGGCTGAATTTTTCCTCCCAGGTCTCCCGGGGACCGCCGCCAAACTGGATATACCAGCCGCCCATGAACAGGCTCACGGCGCTCTCGTCCGCCCGGCGGCCATGCTGGACATGGAAGGGTTCCCAGGGGCTGCGCTCCTCATTTTCCGCGCAGACCGCGCTGTAGGAATGCACGTTGCCCTGGCTGCCCATGAAACTCTCGTTGGGGACCGAGCCGCCCTGGAGATTCTGGGACAGGAGCCCAAAGGCCCTGCCGATGGTGGCGTTGGCGTGGTTGTAGGGGCCCATGGCCCCGATCCCGGCGTTCATCCCGATCTCGTTGCGGATCGGACCATTGACCATGGCGAGGGTCGCCTGGGAGGTGGTGCTGCTGGACCGGGCGGTGACGCCGCTGGCCGCCAGCGCCAGGATTACCGGGAAATATTCAGGCCTTGCACCCGCCATGACCGCATTCACCGCCACCTTTTCCACCGTGTATTCCCAGAGTTCGCGGAAGCGCGCCGGCTGCATGCGGCCTACCACCTGTTCCGGCGCCTGGCTGGTTCCCTTCAGCATGGCTGCGACCCGTTCCTCGGTTGGCAGCACGATGGGCAGGAAATCCGTCCAGCGGTGCTCCTCGAATTTATCCCGCAGGTTCTCCTCGGTATCCGGCTCCAGCAGGCGGGGCGTGGATCGATCGAAAGACATGGCCCCGATATCGTCCTGCTGCAGGGAGCCGGTCAGACCGTCGATCAACCGCTGGATGAACGGTCCGCCCTCGACGGCGTCCTCTCCCTCGATATAGGCGCGGAGATCGGCGGCGGAGCGGCCGACCACGGGTTGTGGCACGAAGGCCTGGCGCACCGTGGGCATGCCGTTCACCTTCGCCACGGATTTGACCAGACGGGCAAAGACCTGGGTATGCACCGATACGGTAGGTATGCCCTGGGCCTCCAGGGCAATGGCGAGTCCGACGACCGTCGGACTGCACGAGCTTCAAAGCCCGACACCGAGGATGGCGGCATCGCCCTCGGCGGCCACCCGGGCGCGCATCTCCGGGTCATCGACCCAGGACTCGCGAGGCTTGATCAGGCGGATGGTCACCGCCGGTAGGTGCTGCCGGAACCAGTCGCGCAACTGGTTCATGAATACCTCGGAATTGTCGAACAGACAATCCACCAGGAACAGGACCTTGCCGTCCAGTCCATCCAGCCTGGGCGCCAGGTGCTTGCCGGAAACCTTGGGAGGGTAACCTCTGGGGTCGTGGACGCTTAACAAGTGGGACATGTCATACTCCTACAAAATAACTCCTGATTCGATGATTAAGTACAACTTCTGTAAGGATCAGTGCCACAATTCCTCAGTAGCCAGTCTTGCCCCCTCCACCAAGGCTGCAAATTTGGCCCACATGACCTGGGGATGGACCCGGGCGATGCGTTGCGCCTGGGCAAAACCGCAATCGGTGCCGGCGATCACATTTTCCCGTCCGACGATCTTTGCAAAGCGCACGATCCGATCGGCCACGACCTGGGGGTGTTCCACCGTGGTGGTATGGTGCGTGATTACCCCCGGGATCAGGATCCTGCCTTCCGGGAGTTTCACGGTCTGCCAGACCCGCCACTCGTGTTCATGCCTTGGGTTGGCGGCTTCGATGGAATAGGCCCCGGCTCTGACCTGGAGAATCAACGGTACCAGCTCTGCCAGCGGGGCGTCAGCCACATGGGGGACATGCCAGCTGCCGAAGCAGATGTGGTAGCGGACCCGATCCTCGGGGATGCCGGACAGGGCATGATTTAAGGCCTCGATACGGAGCCCGGCCCAGCGCCGGTAATTTTCCGGGCTTTGCTGTACAAAATGATCGTACATATTGGCCAGCACGGCATCATCCACCTGCACCAGCAGGCCTGCCTCATGTATTAACCTGTATTCCTCCCGCAGGGCATCCGCAAGGGCATAGATATACTCCTGCTCCGATGCATAGTATTCGTTGACGCCGGTGAAGGCGGCGCTGGCCGGCGCCACCGCAGTGAGAAAGGCCTCGCCGGCATCCACGCCGGCCAGGGCCTTTTTGAACACCGCGATGTTGGTGGCCACAGAGTTCCTGTCCTCATAGCGAATGGGTCCGATGCAGGCATCGACCGGGAGTCCATCTCCGGCCATCGGCATCTCGATAGCGAAAAATTCATCAAAGCGTTCCCGATCCCGGCCCAGCCAGTCAATCGGGGCTTTTTGATCGGGGCGGTTCTCAAAACCGCTGATGCGTTCCAGGATATAGTTGGCCCAGCTCGATTTTCCAAACTCACCGTCATTGATGATATCGATGCCTGCTTCCACCTGCTTTCTGACCACTTCATTCGTGGCCGTCTGCAGGGCCGCAAGGAAGTTTTTATCTTCCAGGGGTGGTTTACCCAGGTACTCGTTGGTGAAGTCCACGAGGGTCGCTGGCCGGATCAGGCTGCCGACGTGGGTGGTGAGAATACGATCTTCGCTGCGTTTCATATTGATTTTCCGGTTGTTTGTGATCAGCTTATGGTTTCAGCCACCTTTTGGTGTACTTCCATAAGTGCCTGGATGGTGTCCGTCTGCCTGCGCCCCCAGCCGCATTCCGTGGCGATGCCGAAATCACCCCGGTAATGGCGCTGGAAGGTTTCCAGGCGCTTCATGGTTCCGGCTACGCCATCGGTCAGGTGTACCAGGCCGATATAGAGCTTGGTTGCCGGGCAGTCCAGCGCGTTCAAGGGCTTGAAATAGGCATCATCACTCCGGTTCCGGGGTACCGGCATGTGCACGTAGTCAAAACGGCGTCCGGCATGTTTCACTGCCAGATTGGCCATCCGCACGGTTACTCCCAGATCTTTCGGTTCAATCATATGAGAGTGTTCCAGGTCGCCATAACAAAGGTGCATCCCCAGTGTGATCTTTTCCGGGATCTGGGGCGACAAGGTCGAGATGTAGGAGGCAAAGCGCTCATAGGGATCTCCATCGGCCTTCCAGGCCAGGGGCTCTCGGCCCATGGTATCGCCGGTATCACAGGCGAACACCTCCCAGCAGACATCCCATTGCACCTGCAGGTCCTCATTGGGAATCCCCTTGACCAGGGTTGCCACTTCACGTTTGAGAACCTCCACGATGGCCTCGGTCATGATCCTGAAATCACGTTTGCTGTCGGTGCACCAGCGGGTAAAATCCTCGGGAAACGGGAAATTGACCTGGTAGCGTGTGCCCCTGGGAATGACCCCCGCGTCGCGCAGCCTGCGGAAGACGCCATAACTCTCGATGGCAAAATCGGCGTAGTGAACGGAGTCAAAGTGGACTTTATCGACACCATCCACCACCTTGCAGCGCCACATTTCCTCCCAACTGGTGGGGAGCCAGTCCGGGATATCCTCCTTGAATACGGATTTATCCCGATTCGGCTTGGGCTTGTTGGTGATGAGGATATCGGGATTGGGTTCGTAGACATGAGGGGCATTGAATACCACCCACATGTTCCGGTAACCGGGCTCGCCATGGGAGAGCCCGGCGAGGCGATCCCCGATGACTGGCGCCAGCAACCGGAAGGTTTCTTCTGCAGTCTGGCAAGGCACGCTGCCGACCATGAGTATGGATTTACCCTGTAGATAATGATTCATAAACGAATCCCCGTGGTTTGAAAGGACTGCTCCTTCTCGTAGTACAGAATATACTGCATGGCCGATGCAGTTGACACAACGAGCCGCTGTGAATCCGGTTGCCGGTTTAACATGAAATGATTATTGTATCAATCAGAACATTAAGTGAATGAGGCACGAACGGAGAGGACGAAGAAGATGCTTACGGACTGGTCTGTGCTGGAATTGCCGAAGAAAACAAACTTCGCCGATCTGTATGACACGATCAATACACTTTACATGCCGGCGACCCCCTATGTAACTCAAAACACCACGATCAGCGCGACCTACCGCTCCCGTTCGCTCGGGGATGCGACAGTGCTTGAAGTCACCGCCGATGGCCATGGCGTAAAGCGTAATCGTTCGGAAGTTAATCGATCTCATGGGGAATTTTGCTCGTTTAAGATTCTGCGATCCGGTTATGGGGAGATCGAGCAAGACGGCAGGGTTACTACCTTCAAACCAGGGGATATCATCACCTTTGATAACACTTATCCGTACCGGATCTCGTGTTACGATCGTTTTTCATTCACATTTTTTGTGGTGCCGAAATTCCAGATCCTTCCGCGCATGGTTAATCCTAAACTCATGCGGGCAGGGCACATCCCGGCGGATTCATCGCTGAGCCCAATCCTGCGTTCGTATATGAATGAGTTGCTGCAACTCAAGGAGGACAAGGAGGACTTCTATTCATCTTCATTGACGGATACGCTATGCGGGCTGATCTCCGTCGCCCTGGATCCCGACAGCAGGAGTCTCGAAAGCAACGAGAAGAGTATTTACAAGATGCGCTTCATGATGTTGTCCGATCATGTGCGCTCCCATCTGCCGGACCCGGAATTATCTCCGAAAACCACCGCCCAGGCCTGCGGTATATCCGTTCGCTATCTACACAAACTGTTCGAACCACACGGCATGACCTTCGGCAGATGGGTATTGAAACAGCGTCTGGCGTGTTGCCGGGAACAGATCGCTGATCCACGCTTTCAAGAAAAGAAATTATCGCTGATTTCCTATAATTGGGGTTTTAATAATCTTTCCTATTTTATCCGCGCCTTCCGCGCTGAATACGGGATGACGCCACGCGATTATCGCAAGCAGGCATTGGCGCAGCGGGTGCAGGAGATGAAAGAGATCGCGAAATCCATGTGAAAGACAGTCGGTCCATTCCCTGAACCTCCCGGAAGTATTTCAACTCTCCAATTGGTGATCGCGTGGTGTTCACTGTCAGCGTATCTCTCATGCGCTATAGGTCAAGATCTCAAACTATCCCTTTGTTAAAACGTACGCGAAGCCGTGGCGTGAGCACGCCACGGCTTCTTTTTTGAGGCTTTTCCATACCGGTCGCTCCTGTATACTGGGCATTCGAATAAGCCATATTTCAACAAGGATTTAGACTCACACCAACCATGGGAAATCTGCAGAGATGAGCAAGAAAAAAAACCTGGAAGACTTGTTACAAACCGCCGGCAGCCCGGTGAAGATGCTGCGCAATTCGCAGACCGGTCCCAATGTCTACCCCGGCGTGCCGCCGGAATTCACCAACTGGCGCGATGAGCAAGCGGCATGGCAGAAGACCTGTGTCCTGTTCAACCAGTCCTATCATATGGCTGATCTCGCGGTGGAGGGCCCGGATGCCTTGCGGCTGTTATCACACCTCGGCGTGAACACCTTCGCGAACTTCACCGTCGACAAGGCGAAGCAGTTCGTTCCATGCAGTTACGATGGCCACGTCATCGGCGACGTGATCCTGTTTTATCTCGCGGAGAAGAAATTCAATCTGGTCGGCCGCATTCCGGTACTGAACTGGATCCGGTTCCATGCCGAGACCGGGGGGTACGATGTCGGCGTGGCACTGGACGAACGATCCGCCGCCCGCCCGGACCCCTTCAACCGCAAGTCTTACCGTTTCCAGATCCAGGGTCCCAATGCCATGCGGGTGATCGAAAAAGTCACGGGCAAAAAACCACCGGATCTCAAATTTTTCAACATGTGCGGCATGAACATCGCCGGGAAGCAGGTCCGCGCCCTGCGTCATGGCATGGCAGGTCAACCAGGCTTCGAGTTGTTCGGCCCCTCCGCGGAGGGCGAGACGGTGCGGGAGGCGCTGGTTACCGGCGGTGAGGAATTCGGATTGCGTCAGGTGGGAGGCCGTGCTTACTCCTCCAACACACTGGAATCCGGATGGATACCTTCCCCCCTGCCCGCGATCTATTCCGGCGCAAAAATGAAGGCATACCGGGAATGGCTCACGGTGGACAGCTATGAGGCGAGGGCTTCCATCGGCGGCAGTTTCAACTCGCCGAATATTGAGGACTATTATTTTACGCCTTGGGACCTGGGCTATGGTCCCTTCGTGAAATTTGACCATGATTTCATCGGCCGGGAGGCGCTGGAGCAGATGGCAAAGCAACCACCGCGACGCAAGGTCACTCTCGCACTCGACAGCGCCGACGTGACCCGGACCATCAGCAGTCAACTGGACCAAGGGGATCGGGCGAAGTTCATCGAATTTCCTTCCGCCGTGTATTCCATGCATCCTTATGACAAAGTGACCGTGCAGGGCCAGACCGTCGGCATCTCCACCTGGATCGGTTACAGTTCCAACGAACGCCGGATGCTGACCTTGGCCATCCTTGAGAATGAGTATACGGTGCCTGGCGCCGAGGTGATCCTGGTCTGGGGTGAGGAAAACGGTGGTACCAGGAAACCCACGGTGGAAGCTCATGTCCAGACCGAGATCCGGGCGACGGTCAGTCCGGTGCCCTATTCGGAGGTTGCCCGCAAGGTGTACGCAGAAGGCTGGCGTACCGGCAAGTTTTAAACTCTGTACCTCAGGGTCAGACCCCGTTACCTGCTGTATCTCCGTCGTTTACTCCAGCCACGCTCGCAAGGCCAGGCTGACCGCTTCCGGTTGTTCCATCGTGATCATGTGCCCGGCATTCTCGATGATGACCAGCGTTGCGCTGCTGATCTGCCTGGCTATGGCGGCATGCTGTTCCGGCGGCGACCAGGCATCCGCCCGGCCACACAGCAGCAGAGTCGGGCACTGGATCCGCGCCAGTATCGGGGTGGCGTCCGGGCGTTGCAGCAAGGCCCGGATCTGCCCCTCGAACTCCGCCACGCTGGTGCGTGTGATGATCCTCCGGATCGCCTCCAGCAGTTCCCGATCCGCCTGCCGGTCCGGGTGCACCATGGGCGGCATCCAGGCGGCGGCGACCCCCTCCATGCCCTGGTTGGCCGCGAGATCAAGGTAGACTTGGCGCTTGGCCGGCTCCTCGGCCGTGGCTGGGTGTACACCGGTATCCAGCAGCGCGAGTCGCAAGACGCGCTCCGGGGCCAGCCGATAGACTTCCAGCGCCACCCGGCCACCCATGGAATGACCCGTCATTGCGAAGCGCTCCGGGGCCATTGCCAGAGACTTGCGCGCCATGGCCTCCAGGGAATCCAGGCCGCGAAAATCCGGCACAATGGGGTCGGCGATATCCGCCAGGGAATCTATCTGGCGCCGCCAGACATCGGCATCGCACATCAGGCCAGGCAACAGCAACAGAGGAATCTTTTGCGGCATGGGCTACTCCGGATCCGTTTCCAGGGGCAGTACGGGGTCCTGCGTCCATTCCGAGAGTGAACCGTCGTAGACTGCGACATTCTCTACGCCGAGGAGGGTCAGGGCGAGCGCATCGCTGCTGGCTGCAATACCGCCGCCGCAATAGGTGATGACCCGTTTGCCGGAGAGCGCGTCGGTGGGTTCGAAGAATTCGCGCAGACGTTCCGGCGCCAGATACTCGCTGGTTTCTGCATCCACCAGCCATTGGCAGTAGACGTTCCGGCTGCCGGGGATGCGTCCGGGGCGGGGCAGGTTCCGCAATTTTCCGGAAAAGGATTCCGGAGAGAGGGCATTGATCAGGCAGATATCCGGATTGTCAATCGCGGCCAGGACTTCCTTCCGGTCCGCCATGAGTGCGGGTCGGGGCCGGCTGCTGAATTTTGCCCGCGGATAGACCACAGCCGCATCGCTGACCAGCCCCTGCTCCCGCTGCCATTTCTGCCAGCCGCCGTTCAACACCGCAGCATGGTCGAAACCGCAGACCCGCAGCATCCACCAGACCCGGGCTGCCCAGGCA
>MGYR01000204.1:21997-27069 GCA_001801825.1 Gammaproteobacteria bacterium RIFCSPLOWO2_02_FULL_56_15
ATCAGCCGGGCGAATTCCGCAATCGGCGGCATCATCAGGGGAATCGACTGGTTGGGGTCACTCAGTTCCTCCAGCACGTCGACAAAGATGCTGCCGGGGATATGGCCCTCCTGCCAAGCCTCCCTGCCGCTGCTAAAGGAGTAACTCCCATCCCCATGGTGATGGATGGAGACGCTGCAATCCAGGATCCGGAGCCCCGGTTCGTCCAGATGTCTCAGAAGCCAGCCGCTATCCACCAGGGGTGTGGGGAAATTGTCGTGGGTATTCATCTGTCTTCTCATTATATATAAGGGTAGGTTTTGATAATTACGTATTTGCCTCTCGTCCGCAACGGTCTTTCAAGCCTACGCCAGGAAATTCTGGAAGCGAGGCTTGAAAAACCCGCCATCCATCCCCGGCCTCAGACGCTGCTGAGGACCAACCAACCGGTGTAGGCAACGAAGGCGCACAGCAGCACGGCGCCTTCGTAGCGGTTGATGATCCCCGGCCCCCGGAAGCCCCAGCAGATCGTGAAGAGCGACAGGGTCAGGAGCGCCATAACCGGAATATCACGGGAGAGTAGTTCCGGAGCAACATCGAGCGGACGGACACATCCCGCGATCCCTACCACGACGAGGGTGTTGAAGATATTCGATCCCAGCACATTGCCGAGGGCGATATCGTGTTCTCCCTTGCGCGCGGCCATGGTCGATGAGGCCAGCTCCGGCAGTGAGGTCCCCACGCCCACGATGGTCAGGCCGATGATCAAATCGCTGACCCCGAAACCATGCGCCAGTCTCACCGCCCCCCAGACCAGGATGCGGGAACTGAGGATGAGGAGGATCAGTCCCACCACCACCCAGAACAGTGCCTGTTTCACCGGCATGCGTTGCTCCGCCAGTTTATGTTCATAGGCCTCCGCCAGAGTATCCGTCTTGCTGCGAAGGGCTTGCCGGATCGCCAAAGCCAGCAAGCCCGCGAATACCACGAGCGACACCACGGCATCGACACGGCTCAGCTCGTAGTCATACAGTTGCCAGGCGGCGAGAGCCGTCACCGTAGCAAGGATCGGAAGTTCTTTTCGCAGCACCTGGGAATGCACGGCGATAGGATTGATGAGCGCAGCGACACCCAGGATCAGGGTGATATTGGCGATGTTGGATCCGTAGGCATTGCCGAGCGCGATACCGGAATTCCCCTGCCAGGAGGCCAGCGCCGAGACCGTCATCTCGGGCGCCGAGGTGCCGAAGCCGACGATTACCATCCCGATGAGCAACGGCGGCATCCCGAAATGCGCGGCCGTGGCGGTAGAACCTTCCACAAAGCGATTCGCGCTCCAGACGAGCAGGGCGAGACCGATTACAATGGCGATGAATGCGGTAGTCATATTGTGTCCTTCGATCCTAGAACCTCTTGATGAGTCCGAGCAGGGCGATGATGCAAAAGGCAGCACCCGCATAGAAGGTGAACGCAGTACCCAATTGATCCCATAACAGTCCGGCCACCGTGCTGGCGATCAGTATCGCGACACCGCTGACGAGATTGAAAAATCCGAAGGCCGTACCCCGTAGATCAGCCGGAGCCGTGTCGGCCACCATCGTGGCCAGCAGCCCTTGCGTCATACCCATATGAACGCCCCACAGCGCCACGCCTGCAAGTATTGTCGGCCAGTGGTCATCGGTGGCCAGCACCAGGTCGGCGGCGATCAACACGACGAGACCAAATGCCAGCAAGGTCTTGTGGCTCATGCGGTCGGACAGCGCTCCGAACGGGTAGGCAGAGGCTGCGTAGACCAGATTCATTGCGACCATCACCAACGGCACCAGTGCCACGGGGATGCCGCCCTGCTGGGCGCGCAGTACCAGAAATGCCTCACTGAACCTTGCCAGGGTGAACACGGCCCCCACGCCGACCACCCACCAATACGCTGTGCCGAGGCGCTTGAGGTTCTCGCCACGAATGGGATTGACCTTCTGCTCGCCTTGATGCCGCTCGGGTTCGCGCACTCCAAACAGGAGCAAGGCAACCGCCAGCAAGCCGGGAACCACCGCAACCCAGAACACGGCTCTGAAATCGTTGGCCCACAGCAGCATCAGACCGACTGCCAGCATCGGCCCGAGGAACGCTCCCACGGTGTCGAGCGATTGCCGCAGACCGAAGGCTGCTCCGCGCACTTCCGCAGGGGCAAGGTCAGCTACCAGCGCATCCCGCGGGGCGCCACGAATACCTTTCCCCACCCGGTCCAGCAAACGGGCAGTGAGTACAACGCCGGTGACGGCTGCGAGAGCAAAGAGCGGCTTGGTCAAGGCGCCCAAGGCGTAGCCGAACAGTGCCAGACCCTTGCGCTTCCCGAGGTAATCACTGAGCGCACCCGAGAACACCTTGACGATCAGCGCGGTCGCCTCGGCCAGACCTTCGATCAGTCCCACCATGAACGCGCTGGCGCCCAGCACGCCGACCAGGAACAGGGGCAAGAGGCTGTGGATCATCTCTGACGAAATATCCATCAGCATACTGACGAAGCCGAGTACCCAGACTCCGGGTGGAATCTTGCCCAGTGTTGTCGTTGCCTTGGTCATGGTTACAATTGAAAAGTAGTTAAGGAATCGGTGACTGGTCTGGTTCACCTGCACCGTGGTGAATGGTGCAGTCTATCACCGCATTATATGCGGCGAATAGCTTGTATTTGGGGAGAATGTGACCCATAATCTCCGCATGAATAGCGGTGATTACACTTACGTCTGGCAGGCCAGCGGCTGGCCGAGTTGGCACTACGACCTGGCAACGCTGGTTGGGTCTTTGGCTGAGGTCAGCCATGCCCAAGGGCTACTGATGGGGCGCCTGGCCGATGTCGGCATGGCGTTGCGTGACCAAGTCAGCCTGTCAGCGCTCACCGAGGATGTGGTCAAGACCAGCGAGATCGAGGGCGAGCAGCTCAACGTCGAATCCGTGCGATCGTCCATCGCCCGCCGCCTGGGCGTGGACATCGGCGCTTTGGCTCCGGTAGATCGACACGTCGAAGGCGTGGTCGAGATGGTACTCGATGCTACGGCCAACTCTAATGCCCCGGTCACCCGGCAGCGGCTGTTCGGCTGGCACGCGGCGCTCTTTCCCACCGGCTACTCTGGACTTGCCCGGATCAAGGTCGGTGACTGGCGTGACGATGCCAGCGGCCCGATGCAGGTGGTGTCTGGCCCCATCGGCCATCAGCGGGTGCATTTCGAAGCGCCGCCAGCCGATCGACTGGAATCGGAGACGGATCGTTTTTTCGACTGGATCAATGGCGCAGCGCGCGAGCCACCGCTGATCAAAGCAGGGCTCAGCCATCTGTGGTTCGTCACCTTGCACCCATTCGACGACGGCAACGGCCGTATCGCCCGGGCGATCGGCGATTTGCTGCTGGCGCGCGCCGATGACAGTCCGCAACGTTTCTATAGCCTGTCGGCGCAGATCCAACGGGAACGCAAGGCCTACTACGACATCCTGGAGCGAACTCAGAAAGGATTGCTCGACGTCACGGAGTGGCTGGCCTGGTTCCTCGCCACACTGCACCGAGCCGTCGATCAGGCACAGCACGCCCTCGATGCCGTGCTGGAAAAAGCTCGGTTCTGGCAGCGCTGGGCCACGACGCCGCTGAACGAGCGGCAAGTGAAGTTGCTCAACCGGCTGCTCGACGGCTTCGAAGGCAAGCTCACCACCAGCAGGTGGGCGACGATCGCCAAGTGCTCGCAGGACACGGCGCTGCGCGACATCACCGATCTACTGGCAAGAGGCGTGTTGCGGAAATCGGATGCGGGTGGCCGCAGCACCAGCTATGAGTTGAATGAATAAAAAACCCCAACCGACAACGGTTATGGTTTCAACATTGGATGCGGGGGGCGTTCCAAGACTCTGACTGCGAAAAGTGCAGACACCAGGCCCTGATCAGATAACCGCATCCAGTCCCTTGCGATCAAGCAGGTTAAGTAACTTCAGTGATGGTCCGCTCGGATGTTTGTCACCAACCTCCCATTTACGCACGGTCGAGAGACTGGTATTCAATACGGCAGCAAGCACCGATTGACTCACCTGTAGGTGAGCACGCAAGGCACGAATTTTTGCGCCGTCATATTTTGGAACGGGGGCAAGGCACAGGACATCGAACTTGCGCATCTTGCGCTTATCGATAAAACCCAGGCGATGCAGATCGCTGGCTGTCTCGTGCACAGCTTCAAAAATTCGGCTTTTAGCCTTCGATTTTGAGGTCATGGCAAATCTCCTGTAACGAACCATCGTGTACCGCCTCGTCGAGTTGCTTGCCTGTCCTGACCAGCAACTGCTCCGCGATATCCTTTAACGCTTCCAGTTCATCGTCTGCGATGTTTGCTCGATCATTTTTCTCGAACCCGTAGATGAAGAACCACCTGTTCCCCTTGTTGGTGGCGATGAGTGTTCTGGCACCACCTCGCTTGCCTCGACCTGCAAGCCCGACCCGCTTTTTCACGACACCGCCACCCAGATCAGCATCGATCAGACCTTGCACCATCTCGGCCACCGCGCTACATAATGCACGGTCAGTCAGCTCCGTCTTTCGCATCCAGCGGCTGAAGTAGCGTGTTTTGAACACTCGCTTCATTTGCTAACTATGCCACTCAGTGGCATATATTGTCAAGCGGCCATTGTGTTAACTGCCACCTGTTACTTAGTCTGGAAAACAAAGAAAAACGCCGTCACCAGGACGGCGTTGGATGCTACTGGAGGTATTGATGGTGGAGGCGACGGGAGTCGAACCCGTGTCCGCAAGCCTTCCGCCCTCAGTTCTACATGCGTAGCCGGCTCTTTGAGTTTAACCCGTTGCTATCCGAGCGGCAGGAAAGACAACGGACGATTCCGTAAAGGTTTTAACGAATCCGCCACGGACATGCTTCATCGCGATCTTGTATGGGTCGACGCCTGGGACTGAGCGTACAAGCACGCATCAGGCAGACGGCACTCTACTGGTTTTTAGGCAGCGAGTGCGTAGTTGTCGTCGTTGGCAACTATATTTTTGCAGCTGGATTTACGAGGTGCTCTGCCCCTCGGCATGCCCTTCAGGTTTCATGACCCACGTCGAA
>MGYR01000205.1:0-108 GCA_001801825.1 Gammaproteobacteria bacterium RIFCSPLOWO2_02_FULL_56_15
GTGCAGCGGCGCATCATCTATGCGATGTCTGAACTGGGCCTCAAGGCAACCGCGAAGTTCAAAAAGTCCGCGCGCACGGTGGGCGATGTATTGGGCAAGTATCATCCC
>MGYR01000205.1:156-2132 GCA_001801825.1 Gammaproteobacteria bacterium RIFCSPLOWO2_02_FULL_56_15
TTCAGTTATCGCTACCCGCTGATCGATGGCCAGGGAAACTGGGGATCCATCGAAGAACCCAAATCCTTCGCCGCCATGCGCTATACCGAATCCCGGTTACAACGGTACGCGGAACTCCTCTTGTTGGAACTTGAGCAGGGTACGGCGGATTGGGTGCCGAATTTTGACGGCACCGTCACCGAACCCAGGCTGCTGCCCGCCCGGGTGCCCAATGTCCTGCTGAACGGCACCACCGGTATTGCCGTGGGCATGGCGACCGATATTCCACCGCATAACCTGCGTGAGGTCGCCGCCGCATGCATCCGCTTGCTCGATCAACCGAAGACGGGTATCGAGGAGTTGTGTGAGCTGATACAGGGGCCCGATTACCCGACCCGTGCCGAGATCATCACCCCGGCGGAAGAGATCCGCGAGCTGTACCGGACCGGCAACGGCTCCATCAAGATGCGCGCTGTCTGGGAGAAGGAGGAGGGTAATATCGTCATCACCGCTCTGCCATACCAGGCCTCGGGAAACCGGATCCTCGAACAGGTTGCAGCCCAGATGCAGGCCAAAAAACTTCCCATGCTGGAGGACCTGCGGGACGAATCGGATCATGAAAACCCGGTACGGCTGGTGCTGGTGCCTCGTTCCAACCGGGTCAACCTGGAAGACCTGATGTCCCATCTGTTCGCCACCTCCGATCTGCAGCGCAGTTACCGCGTCAACATGAACATGATCGGCATTGACGGCAAGCCCCAGGTCAAGGATCTGAAGCTGATCCTGGAGGAATGGCTGCAGTTCCGGTTGGAAACGGTACGGCGACGCCTGCAATACCGGATGGACAAACTGGAAAATCAGATCCATATCCTGCGGGGACTGATGATCGCCTACCTCAACATCGACGAGGTAATCGCGATTATTCGCTTTGAGGAGGATCCCAAACAGGAGTTGATCAAACGCTTCGGATTGAGTGAGGTACAGGCCGAGGCGATCCTGGAACTCAAGCTGCGCAAACTCGCCAAACTCGAGGAGCTACGGATCAAAGGAGACCTGGACGAACTGGAACAGGAGCGGGACAGCTTGCGGCAAATCCTGGATTCTCGCACCCGTCTGAAGACCCTGGTGAAAAAGGAACTGAAGGAAGACGCGGAGCGCTACGGAGATGATCGGCGGTCACCCCTGATTGCCCGCGCCGAAGCCAGGGCTATGGATGAAACCGAGCTCGCACCCGCAGAGCAGGTGACGGTGATCCTCTCCGAAAAGGGATGGGTGAGGTCCGCCAAGGGCCATGATATCGACCCGGAGACACTCAATTATCGCGCCGGGGATGGATTCAAACAGGCTACGCGGGGCCGCAGCAACCAGTTGGCGGTGTTTCTCGATTCGACCGGGCGTTGTTATGCCATCCAGGCCCATGTCCTGCCTTCAGCGCGCTCCCTCGGTGATTCCCTCTCCAGCTTTATCAACCCGCCCGATGGCGCCAGTTTCGCCGGTGTAATGATTGGCGCCCCGGAAGGCGTCTACCTGCTGGCCTCCGATGCCGGTTACGGTTTCCGGGTGAAGCTGGAGGATCTGTATGTGCGGAACAAGAGCGGCAAGGCGGTGCTCAATGTGCCGGAGGGCGCGCAGGTACTGCCGCCGGTCCCCATCGAGGATGACCAGGCGGACTCCATTGCTGCGATCAGTTCCAGCGGCCGCCTGCTGGTCACGGACCTCAAGGAACTGCCTATGCTGACCAAGGGCAAGGGTCTCAAGATCATCCAGATCCCGCCGGCCAAGTTCAAGGCCCGGGAGGAGTTTGTCATCGCCCTATGTGCCTTCCGTACCGGGGAATCCGTGCTCTTGCTTTCGGGCAAGCGGCAGCTCACCCTGAAACCTGCCATCCTGGAAAACTTCCGCGGTGAGCGCGGGCGCCGGGGCAGCCTGCTACCCCGCGGCTTCCGTCAGATCTCGCGCGCCGATGTCATTAAGGGGCCGGAAGTCATAAAGGGGCT
>MGYR01000205.1:2188-2569 GCA_001801825.1 Gammaproteobacteria bacterium RIFCSPLOWO2_02_FULL_56_15
ACCAGGTACCCAGGCAAGCGGCTACTCAGTTCATGCATGATCCGGAGCGCCTCGGCCTCCGGAACGTCGAAGTGGGCAGCGCCATCCACGGGGTCCAGCAGGTGCAGGTAGTAGGGCAAAACCCGGTGTTCAAACAGCTTTTCGCTCAATGTTGTCAACACTCCCAGGTCGTCGTTGACCCCGCGCAACAGTACAGACTGGTTCAACAGGGTGATGCCTGACTGGTGCATGGCTGCCAGGGCGGCGCCAGCTTCGTTGTTGATCTCGTTCGGGTGATTGCAATGGATAACCATGATCGGCTGCAGGCGTGAGTTCAACAGCATCTGCAGCAGGGCAGGGGTGATGCGCTCCGGCTGGACCACGGGGATCCTGCTGTGGATA
>MGYR01000205.1:2593-4359 GCA_001801825.1 Gammaproteobacteria bacterium RIFCSPLOWO2_02_FULL_56_15
TCTGCCAGAGACTGGAGTAAGCCGGCAAGTTTTCCATCGGCAAGACTTAAGGGATCCCCGCCACTCAGGATCACCTCGTGGATGCTGGGGTCCTCCGCTAGGTAGTCCAGTGCTGGCTGCCAGGTTTGCTGTGTGGCCTCCCGTGTCTGGTAGGGGAAATGCCGTCGGAAACAATAACGGCAATGGATTGCGCATACCCCGGTAGTGATCAGGAGCGCCCGTCCATGGTATTTATGCAGGACCCCTGGAACCGCCTCTCGGGAAAACTCTCCCAGCGGATCCGCGCTGAACCCAGGCTGGTCCTGATCCTCTTCCGCCTGTGGTAGCACCTGTCGCAGTAGGGGATCGGCGGGATCTCCACTGCCCATGCGCTGGATGAACGATGGGGGGGCCTTGAAGGGAAAATCGGTCAAACCTTTTACCGCAAGGGCGACGGACGCCGGGTCGATATTGAGTTGTTTCAGCAACCTCGGCAGGCGCCGGCTGCCAGCCTTGATTTCATCCTCGCAACTCGTAATCGCCATGGGTTTCAAGGTATCATACGCCGCTTTGTTAATCACCCCGGATGAGTCTATGGCGACCTACAGTACGAGTGAATTCAAGAACGGATTGAAGTTGATGATCGACGGTGCACCCTGCGCCATCCTGGACAACGACGCGGTGAAACCAGGGAAGGGCCAAGCCTTCAACCGGGTCAAGATGCGTAACCTCAAGACTGGCAAGGTGATTGAAAAGACCTACAAATCCGGGGAAAGCGTGGAAGGAGCCGATGTTGTGGATCTCTCTCTTCAGTATCTCTACACCGACGGCGAGATGTGGTATTTCATGGATCCATCGACTTTTGAACAGCATGTTGCCGGGGCCGAGGCCATGGGGGATGTCACACAATGGTTGAAAGGACAGGAGTTGTGCGATGTGACTCTGTGGAACGGCAGTCCCCTGAGTGTCTCCGCGCCTAATTTTGTTATTCTGAAGATCATTGAGACCGATCCTGGCGTACGGGGCGATACTGCCACGGGTGGCGCCAAACCGGCCAAACTGGAGACCGGCGCCACGGTCAAGGTCCCCTTGTTCGTGGAGCAGGGCGAGACCATCAAGGTGGATACGCGGACGGAGGCGTATATCAGCCGGGTCAAGGAATAGGCAAGGCTGATTCCCTCGTAAAAACTGGCCGTCAGAGAAAATTGCCGGATGCCCGATGAACTGGATTGGCGGCCCCGGGCCACCAGGGAGATCCTGGTCAGTCGGGCCAAGCTGCTGCGGCAGATCCGCGACTTCATGGATGCCCGAGGGATCCTGGAGGTGGAAACTCCGATTCTGGATCGGGCCGCGAACAGCGATCCGAATATTCAGAGTCTCTTCACCACGGTCGGGGGCGGGAGCGCGATACCGCTCCGGCGCTACCTCCATACCTCACCCGAGTTCCCCATGAAAAGACTCCTGGCAGACGGCGCCGGTCCCATCTACCAGATCGTCAGGGTCTTTCGGGATGATGCCGTCGGCCGCTTCCACCAACCGGAGTTCAGCATGCTGGAGTGGTATCGGCTGGGCATGGATCACCATGGATTGATGACGGAGGTGGAGAGCCTGTTGCAAACACTGGGTCTGCCTGCCGTTCGCCGCCGAACGTATTTGGAAGCATTCATGGAACATTGCGGACTGGATCCCCATCAGGCCGGTATCGATGAGTTACAGGACTGCGCCAGAGGTCTGGGCTTGGCATCCATGGAAGGCTCGCGTCCGATCCTGCTGGATTTTCTCTTCAG
>MGYR01000205.1:4401-6069 GCA_001801825.1 Gammaproteobacteria bacterium RIFCSPLOWO2_02_FULL_56_15
CATCTACGATTATCCGGCCTGCCAGGCCGCGCTGGCCCATATCCGGGATGGCCGGCCGGCACTGGCGGAACGCTTCGAGTTATTTATTAACCGTATTGAAATAGCTAATGGATACAATGAATTAAAAGATTATAATGAACAAGAATATAGATTTTTACAGGACAATGAACGACGCTGTGAACGAAAGCTTGAGCCCATGCCCTTGGACCAGAAGCTGCTGGCGGCGTTACGCTCTGGTTTGCCGGATTGCGCCGGGGTGGCTGTTGGTCTGGATCGCCTGTTGATGACGCTTTGCGGCGCCGAGCGGATCGAAGAGGTGCTGGCGTTCCCCCATTCCTGAGCATAGAAGACAGGGGGATTACTTCCGGGATTGATTAAGAATAATCTGATTAAGGAAGCTTTGAGCAAGTGCAAAAATTGCATCAGCCGTCATTCTGGTGAAAACCAGAATCCAGTCAAAAACAATTGTTTACTGGATGCTGGTATATACCAGCATGACGGTATAGATACTTATGCTTCCTTAAGGAGAGGAACAACCCATGCTGAGCCCGACGGAGATCCTTGCCGATAGCGGTCCATTGGCCCGGCTTATTGATGGTTATCGGGAGCGCCCCCAGCAACAGGCCCTGGCGGAGGCAATCGCCACTACACTATCAAGAGGTGAATCCCTGATCTGCGAAGCCGGCACCGGTACGGGCAAGACCTTCGCTTATTTGATCCCCGCCATCCTGTCCGGCAGCAAGGTAGTGATCTCCACGGCGACCAAGCACCTGCAGGACCAGTTATTCCAGAGGGACCTTCCCATCATCCGGGAGGCACTGGCGGTCCCGGTGAATATTGCCATTCTCAAGGGCCGGTCCAACTATCTTTGTCTCCACCGGCTGCAACTCACTGAAGGGGATGGCAGTCAACTGAGCCAGAGAAATCTGGGGCACCTGCCGCGGATCCGGCAGTGGTCTTCGCAATCCGCCGCTGGTGATCTCGCCGAACTTGCAGAGATACCTGAACAGGCCGCCATCCGCCAGGCCGTCACCTCGAATGTGGAGAACTGCCTTGGACAGGAATGCGATTTTTACAAGGATTGTTATGTCTACCGGGCGAGGCGCCTCGCCGCCCAGGCCGATATCGTAGTCGTGAATCACCACCTGTTTCTGGCGGACATGGCGCTGCGTGAGCAGGGTTATGGTGAACTGCTGCCGGTTGCGGATCTGCTGGTTTTTGACGAGGCGCACCGACTGCCTGATCTGGCTTCCGAATTTTTTACCAGCACCCTGAGCAGCCGCCAGGTATTGGAAATGATCCGTGATGCCCGAGTCGCTTACCACGCCGAGGCCGCCGATCTGCCGGAATTCAATCCGCTGCTGGATCAGGTGGAAAAAGCGATCCGGGATCTGCGGCTGGCCTTTGGCCGCCAGGATCTCCGCGCCGCGTGGTATGAGTTGCAAAAAAATCCAGAAGTAGACGGCTCAGTACAGGATTTTCGCAATCGTTTGCAGGACCTGCACCAGGTGCTGGAGGCCTTCGCCGCCCGCGGCAAGCAGCTTGAAAATTCTTTCCGGCGGCTGGAGGGTGTCCTGCAGCTCCTGGATGGTTTCGTCGGTCTACAGGCTGCGGATTCCATCCAGTGGCTGGAAACCCGGGGGCAGGGCTTGTTCCTGCACCAGACGC
>MGYR01000205.1:6146-6266 GCA_001801825.1 Gammaproteobacteria bacterium RIFCSPLOWO2_02_FULL_56_15
GCGGTGAATGGGGATTTCAGTCATTTCGCCGCACAGCTCGGCCTGCAGCAGGTTGAGGCAAAAGTCTGGGACAGCCCCTTCGATTACCGGCGCCAGGCCATGTGTTATCTGCCGGAGGGC
>MGYR01000205.1:6361-7133 GCA_001801825.1 Gammaproteobacteria bacterium RIFCSPLOWO2_02_FULL_56_15
TACCAGTCATCGGGCCATGCAGGTCGCTGCCGAAAACCTCATCGGCAGGATCGATTATCCGATACTGGTTCAGGGGGAGGCCCCCAGGACGGAGTTACTGGAACTCTTTCGCAATACCCGTCATGGGATCCTGCTCGGAACCAGCAGCTTCTGGGAGGGAGTGGATGTCCGGGGGCAGGCGCTCTCCTGCGTGATCATCGACAAGCTGCCTTTCGCCGCCCCGGATGACCCGGTGCTGCAGGCGCGGCTCAAAAAACTCGAGGAGCAGGGTGGGAAGCCATTCATCGACTATCAGATACCCGAGGCGGTGATCAGCCTGAAGCAGGGCATCGGGCGGCTGATCCGGGACCAGAACGACTATGGGGTGCTGATGATCTGCGATCCCCGGTTGAAGACCAAATCCTATGGCCGGATCTTTCTGAAGAGCCTGCCGGAGATGAGCCAGACCAACCGCCTGGAGGATGTCGAGTCTTTTTTTGCCGCCCATGAAAACGGGCAAAATGCGACGGCATGACAGCCGCAAATGATTCCTGGATTCCGCTATGCTTCATCCAGGCTACGCTTCTTGCTTATCCGCTTTAGTCTTTGCTGCACTGCCAGTTGGCGCCGTCCTTCAATTCTCCACTGCCGACGTAACGGGCATACTGCGGATAGGGGCAGAGCGGCCTGGTGAGCCCGGATTGCGGATTCCCGGCCGGGATCTCTGCCGGAGTGACCGCTTTTTCCCGCCATTGCTCTATCACCGACAAGGCATCGAAGGTGTGCGGGCCGG
>MGYR01000205.1:7191-7287 GCA_001801825.1 Gammaproteobacteria bacterium RIFCSPLOWO2_02_FULL_56_15
CTGCCCGCCCATCTCGGCCAGCGCGCTTTCATAATAGAGGATGGTGTTGCGCGGGGTGATGCCGGTGTCATTCCAGCCGTGGTACAGCAAGAGCTT
>MGYR01000206.1:0-2825 GCA_001801825.1 Gammaproteobacteria bacterium RIFCSPLOWO2_02_FULL_56_15
ATGGAAATGCATAGGACCGGTTGTATACCGTACGAAGTACGCCGTCGTGACCGCGACTGGTGTTTTCCAGAGCGCCCTCTGCCATGTCAAACCCATTCGTCCTGACGCCTGATAGTCTTCAGCCTTCAGCAACTTGTATCTACTACTCTCGTTCAGGTCACGGAATTAAACAACGTGACTACACGAGCGGTGGTCGAAGTCAAAGACAGTCACGCGTTATTTATCACTGAAGTACAGGTCTCTGATTAAATGATCCTTTCCTTTGACAAGATATTCTCCGCGCCTGGCGCCGTGTTGACTCTCCTGATAATGGCCCTTGCTTGTTTCATTCCGGTTCGCGGTTACGCCCAGCCCGCCAACGATAATTTTGCCGATGCCGCCGTTTTGTCCGGGCCGCTGGCATCCGCAGCCGGGAGTAACGTCGATGCCACCTGGGAACCCGGGGAGTCCGTGCACGCCGGTGCCGGCGGTAATCGCTCTGTGTGGTGGGTATGGATCGCGCCGGCGGCAGGATCGGTCAACATCGATACCAACGGCAGCAATTTCGACACGGTGCTGGCCGTGTATACCGGCGACAGCGTCAGCAATCTCACGCAAATTATCAGCGACGACGATAGTGGGGACGGTACGCAGAGCCTGGTCACGTTCCAGGCCGTAACGAGTAGCACCTACTACATCGCCGTTGACAGCTATTCGAGTGGCAGCAGCGGCGCCATACAACTGCACGTCCATTTAGTCGTCCCGCCCGCCAACGATAATTTTGCCGATGCCGAAGTTCTGTCCGGATTACCAGCATCCGCAAATGGCAGCAATGTCGATGCCACCGGGGAACCCGGTGAGTCCGTGCATGCCGGTGTCGGCGGCAATCGCTCCGTGTGGTGGGTATGGATCGCGCCGGCGTCAGGATGGGTCAGCATCGATACTTTCGTCAGCAACTTCAACACGGTGCTGGCCATGTATACCGGCAGCAGCGTCAGCAATCTCACGGGTATCGCCAGCAACGACGACAGCGGGGACGGTACTCAGAGCCGGGTGACGTTCCAGGCCGTGCAGGGTAGTACCTACTACATCGCTGTAGACGGCTATTTGGATGCCTTCGGCGCCATACAACTGCATGTCCAAACCGCTGGGGCGGTGACGCCGGCGATAGCGGCGGGAGACAGTCACACGGTGGCTCTCCATGAAGACGGCACGGTCTGGGCCTGGGGATATAATGGATCCGGCCAACTGGGCGATGGCACGACTACGAACCGACCGGTTGCCGTCAACATCACGATGCTCACTGGGGCTGGGGTTAAGGCGATAGCAGCGGGAGGGAGTCACACGCTGGCCCTCAAACACGACGGTTCGGTCTGGACTTGGGGGAATAACTACAACGGTCAACTGGGTAATGGCACGACGAATAGTAGCACCATCCCCGTCCAAGTGACGGGATTGAGTGGTGTCATGGCGATCGCGGCCGGGGGAGGCCACACGGTGGCCCTCAAGGACGACGGCACGGTCTGGGCATGGGGAAGGAATGATTATGGCCAATTGGGCGATGGGACGACCACTGACCGTCACAATCCTGTTCAGGTCACGGGATTAACAGGCGTCATTGCGATAGCGGCGGGCGGGAGCCACACGCTGGCCCTGAAGAGTGACGGCACGGTCTGGGCGTGGGGGTATAACTATTACGGCCAACTGGGCGATGGCACGATCAGCAACCGTTCCATCCCGGTCCAGGTCACAAGTATAAATGGGGTAGTGGCTATTGCGGCGGGGAGTAGCCACACGCTCGCCCTCAAGGGTGACGGCACGGTCTGGGCTTGGGGGTATAACGTGTATGGCCAACTGGGCGACGGCACGACCAGCAATCGTTCCGCCCCGGTCCAGGTAACAAGTATAAGCGGGGTCGTGGCGATTGCGGCGGGAGGGGAACACACCATAGCTCTCAAGAGCGATGGCACGGTCTGGGCCTGGGGGGTTAACTGGTACGGCCAACTGGGCGACGGTACGACCAGCTACCGTTACACACCGGTCCAGGTGACGGGTTTGAGCGGGATAGTGGAAATTGCGGCGGGGGGGTACCACACGCTGGTACTCAAGCTCGACGGCACGGTCTGGGCCTGGGGGAAAAATGATAGTGGTCAACTCGGCGATGGCACGACCACCAACCGTTCCGTGCCTACTCAGGTACTTGCACCCGGCGGCATTGATACACTGGACCTGGGCGGTCCGATCGCAGTGGCCCCGGTTGCTATTGGGGGTCAATTCATCGCTCTGGCAGACAGCACCATCACGGGCACTTTAATAGCCAGTGACCTGAACGGCGACAGTCTTACCTTTTCCATCGTTACCGCCCCGGCGCAGGGGCAGGTGAATATAATCGATCCAGCAACGGGGGAATTTTCCTACACGGCGAACAGCGACGCCACCGGAGAGGATACCTTCACTTTCCAAGTGAGTGATGGCAGCCTGGAATCTAAGAGCGCCACCATCACCATCGTGTTTGTCTCCTCCTGGATAGAGCCTGACGTGGCGAGTGGCGATCACTACGCCGTGGCGTTGAGAGATGACGGGACGGTGTGGGCCTGGGGGGCCAATGGATCTGGTCAACTGGGCAACGGTAATACCTTCTCTACTAACAATCCGGTCCAGGTCAAGGGACTGAATGTGGTCATGAAGATCGCGGCGGGCGGGGAACATGCGGTAGCCCTGCAGAGCGACGGTTCCGTGTGGGCGTGGGGGAGGAATGATTATGGTCAGTTGGGCGATGGTTCGACGACGAGCCGTTCCACTCCCGTTCAGATTTCTGGTTTAAGCGGGGTGACGGCGTTCGCGGC
>MGYR01000206.1:2838-3097 GCA_001801825.1 Gammaproteobacteria bacterium RIFCSPLOWO2_02_FULL_56_15
TTGGGCCTGGGGTCAGGGTCTTTTCGGCCGATTGGGCGATGGCACGGCCACGGATCGTTTCACCCCCGTTCAGGTCACAGGCTTGAGCGGCGTGGCGGCAATTGCGGCGGGGGCTGAACATTCCATAGCCCTCAAGGACAACGGGACGGTTTGGGCGTGGGGGAAAAATGTTGATGGCCAACTCGGCGATGGCACAACCAGCAATCGTGGCTCCCCGGTCCAGGTCACAGGCTTGAGCGATGTGATGGCGATTGCGGCG
>MGYR01000206.1:3132-5848 GCA_001801825.1 Gammaproteobacteria bacterium RIFCSPLOWO2_02_FULL_56_15
CACGGTCTGGGGATGGGGGAGTGGTCAAACCAGCCCGGTTGAGATCTCGGGTTTGAGCGGAGTGACGGCGATTGCAGTGGGGGGGAGCCACACGCTGGCGCTGAAGGGCGACGGCACGGTCTGGGCCTGGGGGGATAACGGGTATGGCCAACTGGGCGATGGCACTCAAAGCAACCGATCGACGCCGGTCCAGGTAACGAGTTTAAACGGGGTAGTAGCGATTGCAGTGGGGGTGAGTCACACGCTGGTGCTGAAAGGCGATGGCACGGTCTGGGCCTGGGGATATAACGGGTACGGCCAACTCGGCGACGGCACGTACATCTACAGCCGTTCTACTCCCGCGACGGTCTTGGGGCCGGGTAGCACCGGTTCGCTGGATCTTGGCGAATCCGCCGCTGCCGCCCCAATTGCGATGGATGATAGTTTTGTCGTTCTGGTCGGCGAGACGATCACGGGCAGATTAAACGCCAGCGATCTCAACGGCGACGCTCTTACTTATGCCATAGTGACTCCGCCTGCGCACGGGCAGGCGACTCTGCTCGATCCGTCCACCGGTAGTTTTTCCTACACGGCGAACAGCGACGCCAGTGGCCAGGATACCTTCACTTTCCAAGCGAGTGATGGCGGTTTGTCGTCAAATATAGCGACGGTCACCATTAGCTTTGGCGTCGAACCAAGTATAGCGAGCGGCGGCTATCACACCATGGCGTTGGGAAATGACGGCACGGTCTGGGCGTGGGGAGCGAACAGCTACAGTCAACTCGGCGACGGCACGACCAATAGCACGTTAACGCCAATCCAAGTCACGGGAATAACTGGTGTAAAGAAGATTGCGGCGGCGTTGAATTACACGCTGGCCCTCAAGGACGACGGCTTTGTCTGGGCATGGGGCAACGGTCAAACCACCCCGGCCAAAGTTACGGGCCTGAGCGGGGTGTTGGCAATTGCTACTGGATGGGATCACAGTTTAGCTCTAAAAGACGACGGGACGGTGTGGGTATGGGGGGACAATTCAAATGGTCAGCTAGGCGATGGTACGACGACTAATCGTTCTATTCCCGTTCAGGTCACGGGCCTGGCGGACGTAATTGCGATAGCCGGTGGTGGCGGAGGGTATTGGTATTCAAGAACTCATCATTCGGCCGCTCTTAAGAACGACGGTACGGTCTGGGCATGGGGGGATGATCAAACAAGCCCGATCCAGATCCCGGGTTTGACGGGTATCGTGGCGATCGCGGTGGGACGGGAGGGGACATTGGCCCTGAAGAGTGACGGTATGGTCTGGGCTTGGGAAGTTGGACAAGCCAGCCCGAAACTAATAGGTGGGCTGACTGAGATCGTGGCGATTGCGGCCGGATGGGATCATTCATTGGTGTTGAAGGGAGATGGCACGGTCTGGGCCTGGGGAGATAATGGGTATGGTCAACTGGGCGATGGCACGACCAACTCCAGTTCAACACCGGTCCTGGTCACAGGATTAACAGGCATTATATCGATTACAGCCGGTGGGTATAACGATGCATTTGATACGAGTGCTCAATCGCTGGCTATAAAGGATGATGGAACTGTCTGGGCCTGGGGGAATAATCAATCCAGGCAACTGGGAGATGGCACGACCAGTAACCGTTCTACTCCGGTTCAGGTGCTAGGCGAGAATGGCGAAGGGACTCTGGACCTGGGTGGGCCGTTTGAAATAGCGCCGACGACATTTAATGGCCGATTCATCACCCTGGAAGGCGGCACCATTACGGGCGCGTTGGCCGCCGGTGACGTCAACGGCGACAGTCTTATCTACTCCATCGTTTCCACTCCCGCGCTGGGGCAGGTGAATATCATCGATCCGGCAACCGGTGAATTTTCCTACACGGCTGACAGCGGCGCCAGCGGTGAGGATATGTTCACCTTCCAGGCGAATGACGGCGGCTTGATATCCAAACCCGCCACCATCACCATTGAATTCGCTCCCGCTGGTATACAATCTGATGTCGCGGGTGGTGGTCCACACTCTGTAGCATTGAGAAATGACGGCACGGTCTGGGCCTGGGGGTATAACTGGTCCGGGCAACTGGGCGATAGCACGGCCACTGACCGTTACACACCGGTCCAGGTCGCGGGTTTGAGCGGCGTGACGGCGATGGCAGCGGGGGATAGCCACACGTTGGCCCTCAAGGGCGACGGCACGGTCTGGGCCTGGGGGTATAACGGGTCCGGCCGACTGGGCGATGGCACGACCAGCAGTAGATCGACCCCGGTCCAGGTCACAAGTTTAAGCGGGGTAACGGCGATTGCGGCGGGGGATAGCCACACACTGGCCCTCAAGGGCGATGGCACGGTGTGGGCCTGGGGGTATAACTATTACGGCCAACTGGGCGATGGCACGGCCTTCGGTAGTTCTTCCACCCCGGACCAGGTCACAGGTTTGAGCGGGGTCGTGGCGATTGCGGCGGGAGGGGGTCACTCGCTGGCCCTCAAGGGTGACGGCACGGTGTGGGCCTGGGGGTATAACGTGTATGGCCAACTAGGCGACGGCACATCCACCAATCGTTCTTCCCCGGTCCCGGTCGCGGGTTTGAGCGGGGTGACTGCGATCACGGCGGGGTATGGGCATTCAATTGCCCTCAAGGGCGACGGCACGGTCTGGATGTGGGGGGGTGTCGTGGGCAGTTCCAGTTCCACCCCAGTCCAGGTCACGGGTATCAGCGGCGCAGCGGCGTGA
>MGYR01000207.1:0-4734 GCA_001801825.1 Gammaproteobacteria bacterium RIFCSPLOWO2_02_FULL_56_15
AGTTCCGCACTCTGTGCAGTATCGGAACAGAGTGCGGAACTCAGGAAGAGAATGGAAATACACCGCCAAGCCATCACTGCTTACAACGTCGGAGAACTGCAAAACGCGAGATCCCTGTTCGAAGGGTTATCCAGCCTGGATCCGCAGGATGCTTATTACACGGTCATACTCGGGCAAATCGCCGAAAAACTGCGGCGAACCAGCGGTCATGCCTAGGGCTACTCACTCTTCATCAGCCAGCGTGTTCAGGCGTTCCTGCAGGAAACGGATCTCCGCCGGATCTTCAACCTGGTTGCTCTCCAGCAGTCCTCCGATCAGAATTTTCGCTGCCTCGATATTTCCCATATCCTCGAGTACATAGACTTCCATGTGCCGGGCCCAGTATGGGACAGCGGGAGACTTCGTTTGCAGTCGTAGTGTACGTGCATAATCCAGCGCCAGGTCCAGATCCTTGAGCTGATACTTTGCGACGTAGATGCAGTGGGCCAGCCACTGCCAGCGACGTCCCGGATCCTGAAGAAACTTTTGCCGGACGAATTCCAGCATCAGTCTTTTTTTCCCCGCATCCGGGACCAGTGAATAGAGACGGCTGGCGGCCAGCAATGGGTAATGGCTGCGTTCATCGAGTTCCACTATCCGATCCAGCCACCGGATCAGAAGATTATAATCCAGCCGGCTGAAAGGAATGCTGATGCCGGGCTGATTGTCAAAGGCCTGCAACCAGAGCATCAAGATTTTGGACAGGGCCACAGGATCATCCAGACCCGCCAACCGCAATTTCATGACCGAAAGTGGTTCAGGCAGATCCTGTTGTACCGCCTCGGGCGCCGGCTGCATAAAGTGCCAGCCAGGCTGCAGCAAACAGGCTACTCCGAAAGCGATCAGGATCCGCATGGGTACTGCAGACCAGGGTCGTTCATCTCGCCAATGCCAAAAATATTTATCCAATTATTCCGTCACTCTAATAACCAATGACCAATCGCCTAAAGATTCTTGCGGTAGAGGTCAACCAGTGCGGCCGCTGATAGCAATAACAGATAAACCAGCGTCTGGAGGACTACCGGAAGCAGATCCGCGAACCCCGCATCCCCATAGACCAGCCATTCGGTCCTGGTGAATCTGTCCAGATCAGGAAGGCATGCGGCGACACACCTTATCAATAAGCTGATAAACGACTGGGCTACCGTGCCGGTTTCCAGAATCGGGCTTTGACTGAGCAGAATGATTGCATTCATGGTCCTGGACAGAAAGTAGAATGCCATGACTACCGTAAAGGCGATGGTCACATTACCAAAGGTGAACAGACAGAGTATCGCCGCCGCAGTCATCAGCAGGAGCTCACACAGCAATGACAGCATCCAGAATATGAGTGGGCCAATCTCCACATACAACACCAGCGGCAGACTGACCAGACCGGCGATCACTACGGAGAGTGCGGCGTAGCCCAGCAGCTTTCCAAAATAGTAAGTGCTTCTTCTGAGCGGCAGCGACAGCACCAGTTCGAAACCCTTGTCATTGAATTCCCGCACCATGCTGGTAATCACGAACAGGCTGGTCAGAAATATCGCTGTCAGTCGGAGCATTGACCCTGTGACTGCCGCCTGTATCCCGAGGCTTTCAGTAATCGCCAGTTCGCCGACAAACTCAGCCAGACCGAAGAGACAGGTAAAGAGCAGGACCGCGAAAATGAACAGGTGGTTATTCACCGCCTCCAGGAAAGTATATCTGGCGATAGTCCGGGCAGAATCATTCATGATGAACCACGTTCTATATGACTACTACAGGAAAGCTACAATGTATTATATTACTATCATCATGAACAAACCTATGCAGAGAGTAAGCCAATTGCTGAAGCAACGCCAGGAACCCCTGATCCTGACGCTTATGCTGGAATTCCTGCATTTTTCCATCTGGATTGATTTCGGCAGCCCGCTTTCACGCTCGTTAATGCTGATCCATCTTGGCCTGTTCCTCATCTGGCAGCCGGTATGGCGCCATGACGAACAAATCTCCTGGTTCAACAGCCTGGGATTCATCTTCCTGACACTGACTTTCGTGGTATTCATGAACTGGGCACTGTTGTTCGGCTGGGTCATCCTGCTCAGCGGTTTCGCCGGGGGCAGGATTATTATCAACCGGAATCAACGCGCCACCTATATGAATGTTTTGGTATTCCTGACTTCGGAACTGATCATCCAGTGTACTCCGGGTCTTTTTGAAATCCAGATTCAGATCAGCGTAAGCGATCTCTTCGAGATTCTGTTACCCCTGCTGCCGCTGATGATCATCGTCCTGCCGGTCCGGGAAGCGGACACCCGTATCCAGTCCGTGGATTTGCAACATGCTCTCGCCACCTCCACGATGATAACCCTGTTGATCTTCGGCAGCCTGCTGAATATGTACATCAGTAACGCCGACTATATGGTTTCACTGGTGCAAGCTCTGCTGGTGATCGCCATGTTCCTGTTCGCGATCAGTTGGCTGGTTTCCCCCCGGGTCGGCTTCAGCGCTCTCTCACAACTATGGTCGCGGGCACTCTTGAATATCGGTACGCCTTTCGAACGCTGGCTGGAGGAACTGGCCAGGATCTCCCAACAACAAGAGACACCGGACTCCTTTCTGGAGATGGCGATGGAAGAGTTGGTCAGTCTGCCATGGATAAACGGCGTCCGGTGGAGTTCCGGAATTCACGCCGGCGAAAACGGTAAACTGGCAAAGCACGCGGTGGAATTTCAGACCGGGAACCTGGAGATCAATATCTACACCTACAACCCGGTAGGCGCCACCCTCTACCATCACTGCAACCTGCTGGTTCAGGTCATCGAACATTTCTACGTCGCCAAGGTCAGGGAGCGCACGCTCACGCATCAGGCGCAGCTACAGGCCGTATACGAGACCGGCGCCAGGGTGACCCATGATATCAAGAACCTGCTCCAGTCCCTGCAGGCCATCACTACAGTCCTCAGTGAGGAAATCGACAGCATGAATACGCTGCGCACAAGGAAACTGATCAGTGAGCAGCTGCCGCATCTGGGCCGGCGGCTGCAACTTGCACTGGACAAACTCATCAAGCCGGAAGATATGCCCATGGAACTCGGCAGCCTGAATGCCTGGTGGGAGAACCTGAAGCGATGCCATCCGGGATCCGGGATAGAGTTTCGATCCGCTCTCACCGGGGATACCCGGATTCCGGTGGAATTGTTCGACAGTGTCACGGAAAACCTGCTGGAGAACCTGAAGGACAAGATGCAGGCGGAAGGATCACTGCAGGTCGAAATCATACTTGAGAGCAATGGGGCGGGCGTCTGCCTGGAGGTCCGAGACAGCGGCTGTGCGATACCGCCAGATAAGTCGGATATTATCCTGCGTGAGCCTATGAACTCGGATAATGGCCTGGGTATTGGCTTGTACCAGGCAGCCCGGCAGGCGGAGTCGATGGGCTATTCACTCGGGATCAGCAGTAATCGGGACGGCGCCGTAATTTTTAAATTGCAGAATGCAATTTGATACTGGTTGAGATAGTGTCTTACCCAGGCAGACGGATAGAGGCCGCAATAACCGGGGAAGGAGATCAAGGCAATTTACCCGAGAGTATCATCCTGTTGTAGAGGATAGCCGGAGAAATCCAGATCATGAGATCATCGAAGGCGATTTCACCATCCGTCAGGCTGTAGTCCGCATAGACAAATATCCCGTCACTGTAATCCGGTGCATTGTAACTGCCCAGGATATCCGACCCGGTATCGGGATTGACGGGACTACGATCATAGTTTTCCACCTGGGCATCCGTTTGATCCGATTCATACATGTCCTTGCCATGAGAGATCACCACTGCCGGAACTTTTTCTGCAACTGTCGGGGGGGGCACATAGGGGGATGCATAGGCACTGTAGATATCGAGATCTCCTTCTGAACACAATTCAAAAGAGACATTAATGGCCGGTGCACCACAGGGTGGTGGACTGCCGTCCTGGGATTCCCTGGAAAACTCGGCGCTTACCGTATAGCTGAAATGCCGGCCCCAGGCATCAGACTCGGTGACTCCCAGATCAACCCATGGGATATTACCTGTCTGCGCCTGACAGACCCGGGCTGGAGGTGTCCCGGACAAATCCTCGATTCCGTCGTTGCGGTTGGCTGCGGCTACTGCGCTGCAGGTACCCACATTCCCGTCCGGGCAATCGGGACATGGCAGACGGCCATGTATGACCGCATAACCCAGCAGCGATTCCTTGATATCCCCAAGGGAATCCTGCGTCCTGGTCCGGTTGGCCATCTCCATACGGGTCGACAGTGGGGACAGCAGACCACCCAGCAACAGGGCGATGATGAACAACACCATCGCCAGCTCGATGAGGGTGAAGCCTGATTCTGGGTTAGGGTTCATCGGGTCCAGCATAGCTGGTCCCCATTCGGCGCCGGGCAACTGGTTGCCAATCGGAAGAGATCATTGGAGGCTGCCGATTTCTCATTTTTTTCAAAATTATCATCCTGATCCACATTGTCTGCATCATCAAGATAATCTTCAATTTCACCATTGGCCTGAGACTGCCCGGAGAGTTCGCTCCCGGTATAGACCAGCATTGCCCGTATATCATCCCTGCCTATGCCGGCAATAGCCGTATCGGTATCGGGATCGATGATATCCAGCACCAGGCAATCGCTGCCCGCCGTACACACAGACAAGGCGCCGGGTGATTCGTCAGCACTATAGGCCACATAGATATACTGATA
>MGYR01000207.1:4772-16585 GCA_001801825.1 Gammaproteobacteria bacterium RIFCSPLOWO2_02_FULL_56_15
TGAGTTCCGCAAGATAATAATCCATCCCTTTGGCAAGTATGGAGCCATTGGTTACAGCAGATGGCATATAAGTGGCACGCCCGACCTCCGTGGCGCCATCCGCAGCATAATCCCGGACCGTGATGAAGCTTAGCTCACCGTCAGCATCCAGAGAGACGGGTATCCCCGGCGATACACAATCCGCTGCATATCCTCTGCATACACTCCGGGTTCGCCTGCCAGTATCCACTCCGGTCACTGTTTCGACTTGTTCCTGCCGAAAAACAGTATGGAATTCATAACGTCTGCTATAGGCATAATGATGATAGATCCGGTAAGCGTCGAGCGCCGCATACTGGTTATCCGACCCTCCGTAAGGTGTGGCGGAAAGTGACGTCGCGCTCACACTAGTAACCCTGCCGAAGGATCCATCCGTCTCGTTCTCCACAATATCGCCCTCTACTATCCCTGTGCTGACAAAATCCGCACCGGTATCGATCAGCGTCGTACTGCTGGGCGTGCTGTTAAGGGCCTGGCCCTCAGAGATTTTTGTGGCACTTACAATCCGATAATACTCCGGGTAGGGGGCATTATAGTCGAAATCTGGAATGTAAGAGGTTGCCATGGTCGTATTGAGCACCTGGGGATTGCTGACCGGGTCATTGGTCACAACCGCCACCGCTGGGGTATAAATGGTAAAACCCTGACCGGCTGCAAAACTGATGGCAGATGGTTGATTGGGGAATTCCTTGGTACCAATCGTGTGTTCATCGATGAGTTCGGTGATCAGCGCCCGGATCCCTGTGGTAGTGTTGTGGATCAGATACTGGTACGGTTTGATAGAGCTGAAGTTGGTGGCCGCGTCATAGAGAATTGATCCGCTGCTGCCGCTGTCTGTGGTTCCGGCAATCCCGGCGGCAAGTTCATCATCATAATTCTGGACCACATCGCCCCGCTTGACGCCGTCGGACACGAAATCGGCATTGCTGTCCGTCAGTATCGTGGTATTGACGCCATCAGTCACAGTACCATCTATATTCAGATTTTCTATAAAACCTGAATGACATTCCGCCACCTCGGGCACCGACCAGCGGCAGAAGTTTTCCTCTGTCTCAAAAGTCCGGGATCCCACCGCAGCGAAGTTTTCAAGCTGACTTGTTAAAGTGTCCGCGTAATAATCATCAACATCAGGGAAAGTGGTGCTGTCAAAATTTACGTCGCCCGAATCAATTACAATGTCCCATTCCAGGTCCATGGACGTGGCAAAAACCATCCCCGGTTGGTGGAAGGCAAGTAAACCCTGGCGGGTATTTTCCACGGCGTTGAAACGTGGAATGCGATACAGATCACCCATAGTAAAACGATTGTCTTTCCCTCCGCTCAGCTGCACAACAGTAAGCGTAGTTGTCGTAACATCGGTGATTTGTCCAAAGGATCCATCAGTGAGATTCTCAACCACTTCACCAGGGTTGATGCCGAGACTGACAAAATTTCTGTTGGTATCTTCCAGTATGAGGTCGGTACTGCCTGCAGTTGCAGTTCCCATGTTGGAACGAATGCGATAGCTGTCCGAGGCGTCAAAATCACCTGTGTCAAGATCATCCATTTTCCTGGCCCGAAGCCCCGATGTGCTGACTTCCGCTATTATGCGACTTGAACCATCCATAGCATTTTCAAGTACATCCCCGGCTTTGATGCCCATCCGGATAAAATTCTTGTCCGTATCTTCCAGAACCAGGCCTGCGCTTCCGGCAGTGGCAGTACCGGAGAGGCTGTCAGTCAGATAGGCGGCAGACTGAGGGACGATGTAGTATTCATCTTCGTCGTCAAAATCATTCTCCACACCGTGGCTCAATCCGGTTACCGTCAGTGATGTCTGGCTCACCGGGTTGGTTACCTCCGCAAAAGAACCATCGGTAGTATTCAGGACGATATCGCCGCTCTCAATACCGGCGGCGACGAAGTCTGCATTAAAATTAACCAGTGTTGTACTGCCAGAAGCCATAACCTCACCCCGGATCACCGGTATCGCGGCACGGGCATCAGTGTAGGGACTGAGCCACGGCAGGGCGCCCACATCATCCTGATATTCCGAGAGCATCGCACCGACTTCATTGAGCACTCGCCGCCCAACCCCCTGCATCAGTTCCTCGATGGTGACGAACACCAGTCGGTCATTAAAGCTGTCTCCTGTATCATCAGTCCGATCGGAATCGGGGTAAATAATAAAATCCTGATCGTAATCCGCATTGCTGTAGGTGGCGCCGTCGATGGTCACCTCGTCCAAGAACTCCGTAACAGCCGGCACTGAAGTATTGCGGTCTTGTCCAGGCAGTGCCGTTCCGGGATCAATGATAATCAATGCAACCCGGTCTGGGATTCCATCGTTGTCACTGTCGAGTACTTCGCCGTTCCTGTCCCGCACGGTTATCCAGCCGCTGTTGCTATCCAGCAAGGCGGGTGAAATCTCAGGATAATCCGGTGTCTGGTAAACAAGATTGACGGAGACGGCATACCAGAGATTGGCACTGCGATTGAGTTTATTGCTATTGCTGGTATCCGAAGTATCGGACGCAGAAATGCGCAAGCCGCCGACCGTGCTGGCATCAATACAGGGGGAGGGGTAATCTTTCCATGGAAGTTTTCCCAGTAACAGGTTATTACCGACGGGACCACCGTTATAGCAGTCACTGTCGCCGTCATAATTTGGATTCACTGATTCTTTACGATCCGGCATAGGCAAGGTGCCTGGGTTGACAGGATGGTTGATCGCCCAGCCAATGAGAGCAATCCTTGCCTCCTGCAATGCCTGCGTGGTTGCCGTGCCATAACGGTGACTGCGGGTTACCGCGTTGATATCCCTTAGCAGGGCATAGCTCACGCCGACGAGTAGCACCAGCATAAAGGCCAGCAGGCCTGCACCCTGTTGTTGACCGATTGGTCCATAAAACCTTGGACACTCGTCAGGCATGTGTGAGTTCCCAGAACCTGTCACAGACGCCCAACCGGGATGGGCTAGTCCGCTTGGCCCGTTGCTTGCGGTTGCAGATCTTCCGAAAGATCGATCTTGCGATCCGTCGCCGGATCATAGCTCTCGCCCACCCTCAGCCGGATCACGGACTGATTTCCACTAATACTCATTTCCACACTGTCCGCACCGATGCGGGTTTCCGGCACCTGGATATCCTGGGCAGCGATATTACCCTCGTAGGTGTTACTGTCATTGACCCATGCGGTGCTCGCACCTCCGCCCCGGTATACCACACCCTTGAGGGTGATGGCATTGAGCGGTGCCTGCTCTTGCACGGTATCGTTGATCACAAGTTCCTCATCTCTGACCTCTACCTCGATCTCCGTTCCGGCCCGGCGCATGGCATCCAGCCGTTCACGCTGTGCCGGGCTGGTGAACAGCCGACCGAAGCTTTCCGCGCCCTGGACAGGCAATCCTGACTGCAATCCAAGCAACAGGACGATACTGGTTTGAACCAGGTATCCGGGACATCTGATAGTTTGCATTGGCATCTCTATACCTCGATATCCAGACCGCTCGCCAGTCTCAATGTGAGCCAGTCCAGACTGCATTCGGCAGTCACATTGCTGCGGTTGGCATCCGAGTTTGAATCGTCCACAACGTTATTGTTCAGCCGGCAGGACGAAACCGTGAAACTGCCCAGAGCCTGTCGATTCAGCGCTTCCAGGAGATTGAACAAATCCCCTTCATGCAGCAGTTGCATATTGAGTCGCATAGTGCTGCGAAACAGGCCGTAGCTGCTCAGGTTAACCGCAAAGGATGGCGCATAAGGTTTCTGCGATTCGATGGTATAACTCAGCCCGGACAGTTTCAGGCTGCTACCGAGATCCCGCAGCACCTCTAACCAGTCCAGCCGGTGTTCCTCACCGATAATACCCTGCTGGTGCAGTTCCCGGAAGCTCGGAAAATACTCGATGATCAGCCGCTCTTCCTCATCCACCGCCAGATACCGCCGGCTGATATTCTGGAACTCTGCGTTGTTCCGGTTGAATTCCTGCTGCATGACTGACTTGAAATAAATACTGCCGACAACCAAGCCACTACTGATGATAATACTGACCACCAGCCCGATCAGCGCATTCCGGATAACGGACCAGTCTATGGTTTCAGATCGCATTTCCGACTCCCATAACCAGACGGATGGAAAACGTCGCTTCGGTTGCGACTGATTGGGTGTTCCCCTGCAGATTAACCGTGGAACTGACATCGATGGGCAGTTTGATGATGCGGATGTCATATACCGCATTCTGTGTGCGCAGGATCTCGGTAAACTCGTTGATGGTAGCGATGCCCTCGCGGTAATCACCATCGAAATTTTCGAGATGGGCGTTGAACATGGCCACATGGTAAAACGAGTATTGTGGTCCAGCGACGGGGGCTGTAATCGGTGATTGCGGTTGAATACCGCTCAGAGGCTTATCGTCCCCCATCGCCTGATCCGGGTTGGTGGTCGCTATCCACTCGATATTCTCTAACCGGATCGAAGGGAATCTTTCCAGCGCGTTGCTGATAGCCTGCACTGTAGGTAAAGGCGTGCTCTTGTGGTCTTTAAGGGTCTGAACAATCTCCACCGCTACCTTCAACTCCGCCGGCTCGACCGGTGTCTGGGGCAACCTGGATCGGGCCTGCTCATATCGTTGTGTGTAAAACAGGGTCTTCTGTTCAGCAGCCAGGCTATCCTGTTTCAAAGTAAGCGCATCCATGAAATTCAGACCGGTCCAGACGGCACAACTCGCGAACAAGATCACGCCGGCCGCAATCATCGAATGGTGCATCCGCCGCAAGCTGAAATAGCGCCGATCCTGACCGGTGGCATAACGATTGGCCGGTGGTTTCTTCAGGAATTCATGGACAAACAACTGGTCGCAGAAGGGTGTGTTTACACGGCGTGGAAGCCCGGATTTCTCCAACAAGGTATTCAGGTCGAGATATTGATAACGGACCATGTGCGAGTCATGGAATGCCTTTTGCAGATCCGTCAGTAACTCTCCGGCCATCAGGAAATAGATTTCGAGTGGCGAGTCTTCCGATGTCAAACGCAGGCTGTTCAGATACCGCATGATCTTATCCACTTCCTCAGTGATATGGGGTACATAGGAAGTAGTGCCGAAACGGGGCATTTGTACCAGGCGGCTGACCCGGAATTCATTCTTGTAGAAAAAGGTCTGTCGCAGACCGCTGATGCTTTGGAGGGAGACAATCAGGATCTGGTCGGAGCTCGCTGTAAAAAACCCCAACAAAGACTGGGTGAACAACGGTAGCGAGTTGATACCCGCCAGAGGCACCTTGTGCCTGTCCAGCAGTTTTACCCAAGGGGTGATCAGCTCTGGATTGGTAATGGCGCTAAGGAAGATTCGGTCATCCCGGCGGCCCCGCTCCTCACGTCCTTTGACCTCGGTGCTGACGTAGGCAGTATCGTGAAAAAGGCGGTTGATCTTTCTTTGCAACAGTGCCTGCCGGTCGGATCCAAATACATGGGGAATGGTTTCCCGCTTGTACTCCTCTTCATATACGTCCATGAGGATATGACAGGTCTCTCTGGGTGTCTCCAGCAGATAACGCTCGAAGGCCTGCCTGCCTTCCTCATTCACATCGAACATGTAGGAACTGCCGATGGCGCCCTTGTGCCAGTGATATACCGCAGCTTTGTAGGTGCTGAGGAATAGCACCCGCCGGTTATTCAGCTCAGAAGTCGATATTAGAGATGAGATCATAGATAGGACCCAGAACCGAAAACATTACCCAGCCGATAATTCCACCCAGCCCGACAGTCATCGCGGGGCCGATCATGGTCTGCAGACGCTCCAAGGATTCCCGGACATCCCGGGTATAGAAATACGAGATATTTTCCAGTGATTCCTCCAGTCCCCCGGTAGTCTCACCGACCACGATCATCCGTAACACCAGCGGGGGGAAAAGTCCGGTTGCAGCGAAGCTCTTGCTCAGGCTTCCACCGTCCATAATGCGCTGACCGACCTCTCGCATGGCCGCGGAGACTACCCGATTCTCGGCAATTTCCTCGGAAGTCCTGATGCAATCAATAATGGTGATCCCAGATGCGTACATCATCGCGAAATACCCGGCGATCCTGGAGAGGATGATCTTCTTGAGAATCGGGCCGATGATCGGCAGCCTGAGCTTAATCCGGTCCAGTTCCGTACGGAATCCAGGGCTCACCCTCGTCATCACCACGGCCAGGACCACCAACAGGATGGGCACTGAAATAATAATATACCAATAATTGACGAAGGCATCCGAGGTCATGAGCAGCACCCGCGTGTGCATGGGCAGCTCCTTGCCCATGGTGGTCACAAACTTGAGCAATTCGGGAACCAGGTAGGTCATGAGAAAGATGATCACGCCAATAACCACGGTTCCGACGAAAGCCGGGTACATGATCAGTTTCTTGGTCTGAGAGGCCTGCTCATCCTGCCACTTCAGGCTTTCAATCAATTTCGCGAAAACCACATTGATCTCGCCGGTCTGCTCACCAGCGCGGATCAGATTGCAGAACACATTGCTGAATACGCCAGGGTATTCCTTCATCGCCTCGGACAGGGTTTTGCCGCCTTCAATGGCTTCACCCACTCCGGAAACGATCTCACGCATCCTGGGATTGTCGGTCGAATCCCGCAGATCGGACAGGCTTTCGAGTATGGGCACGCCCGCCCGGGTAGTCTGCTCCAGATGAAAACAGAACATGATCAGATCCCGCCGGGGGATCCCTCTTCCGGAGGCTCGCTGCCTGGGTGACCTGATTTCCTTGTAATTGATCAGGTCCAGACGTAGCTTGCGTAAGCGCATCTCCAGGTCGGCGATATTAATCGCCTCGCCCTGTCCATTGTGAATGCGGCCTTCCGGGTCAATCGCCTTGTACTGATAATATTCCATACCGCAGCCTGTCAGACCTGTTTCATGCGGCTGGTGAGGTCAACCACTCGGGAGACCTCTTCGAGGCTGGTGGAACCATCCAGGACCCGGGCTGAGCCCGCATCCGCCAGCGGCTTGAAGCCCCGCGAGAGGGCCATCCGCATGAGTTCCCGCGCGGTTCCCCTGCGTGCGATGATGTCATCCATTTCATGATCGAAACGCAAAACCTCCATTAAGGCGATTCTACCCTTATATCCCTGGTTTTCGCAGGCCTTGCAGCCCTTGGCGCGGAATATGGCTTTCTGCCTGTCGGTACTCTTAATGCCCAGCAGTGTGCGTTCCAACTCGCCGATCTCCTGGGGTTCCTTACACTGGCTGCAAAGACTCCGGATCAATCTCTGACCTATGACACCGATGATATTACCGGCAAGGATATCCGGTTTGACACCGATGTCCAGCAGACGCGGTATAACACCCAGTGCGGAATTGGTGTGCAGTGTAGAGAACACCTGATGACCGGTCATGGCGGCACGAAAGGCCATACTGGCGGTATCCTCATCACGGATCTCGCCCACCAGGATGATATCCGGATCCTGGCGCATCATGGAGCGAATACCGTTGGCGAAATCGAGCCTGGAGGTCTCGCTGGCGGAAGTCTGGCGGATCATGGTAGTCGGGTATTCCACCGGATCCTCCAAGGTCATGATATTGACTGCCTCATCGTTGAGGTAATTCAGAATCGAATAGAGCGTGGTGGTCTTGCCGCTGCCGGTCGGGCCGGTAACCAGGATGATACCCTCAGGCCTCGCCACCATCAGCTTGAGCAGGTTCAGATTTTCCGCGCCCAGATGCAGCTCTTCGAGGGAGACGATACCCTTCTGCCTGTCGAGCACACGCATAACTATATTTTCCCCATGCACCGTGGGTAAGGTAGATACCCGGAAATCCACACGTCTCCCGGAAAGCGACAAGGATATCCTGCCATCCTGGGGGGCACGGGTTTCGGCAATGTCCATGCCAGACATCACCTTCAAACGTACAGCGATCGCCGACCAGTAATTCTTGTGCAGGCTTCTTATCTGGCGCAGCACACCATCAATCCGGTAGCGAAATCGTAAAAAACCTTCCTCCGGCTCGAAGTGGATATCGGAGGCGCCGCGCTTAACGGCATCGGACAACAGGGCATTCACCAGGCGCACCACCGGCTGGCTGTATTCACCGGTCTCGGCATCGAGACTCTGGTAATCGATTTCACCGGTTTCGATTTCATGCAGGATGCCGTCCACCGACAGCTCAAAGCCATAGAACTGGTCGATGGATTTTTCTATCTCGGCCTCACCCGCCAATACCGGGATGATCTCAACACGGCCGCCTACAAATGCATTGATCTGATCCAGCGCGACGACATTGAAGACATCGGCCATGGCAACCGTTAATGTGTTATTGGTGAAATTGATGGGCAGGACTTGCAGGCGGCGCGCCATGTCCTTGGGGATCTTACTGACCGCATCGCTATCGGCTACCGCCAGGGAGAGGTCCACACTCTCCTGGCCGATGACACCACCGATTACATCGTTGATGATGGCTTCCGTTGCGAAACCGAGTCGTACCAGAATCTTGCCTAGGTAATCAGGCTTACGCTTCTGCTCGGTCAGGGCGATATCGATCTGGTCTTTGGTGGTGACACCCTTCTGGATGAGTATCTCGCCAAGACGTGGCTGTTTCCTCAGCAGCGTGGTAGTCATGGCCGGGCGGAATTTTCCAGCAATTGTATACGGGAGAGCAGGTCTGCCTCGCTGAATTTCGCCGCCCTGGTTTTAGCCAGTTCCAATGCTGTCATGTAATAATCGACTGCCACTCTATATTGACCGATTCTATCCAGGCTCACGGCCAGGTTATTGGCATAATCCGGGTTTGTCGTGTCCAACCGATAGGCATCAAAAAAGGCCTGCTGGGCCTCCGCCCACCGCTGTTGTGAGGCAAAAATATTCCCCAGGGTGAAATAGTGGTACGGCTGCTCGGGATGTTCCTGGATGAGGACTTTCATCGCGCTTTCCCTGCTCACCGGATCGGCGTCCTGTTCCAGACCGATCAGGGCGGCATAGGCAAGTTCATCCCCGGGATTCGTCGCCAGCAGGTTTGCATAAAATTGCTTCGCTCCGTTGGAGTCACCCTCAGTCAGCGCGATGGCCGCGAGGCCGAGCAGGGCATCCCGATTGCCAGGATAACTTTCCAACGCCAGTCTGTAGAGCTTTTTGGCTTCCAGAAGATCCCCGGACCGCCAGGCGCTGTACGCTTCGTTCAACCTGGAACCACGTTCCTCCGGCGCCTTGCTGCGACTGATCCGGATCATCCCGGGGGCTACATCGATATCGTCCGGGAGTGCGTCCGGAACTACCGGACCGGTCCCGGATCCGCTGTCTGTGATCTGCGCCTCCTGCTGAGCAGTAGCGGTGGCGATGGGAATTTCGGGTTCCACAGCGTCGGCCACGCCTGGCGCTGCGGGAGCCGCCGTATCTGCAACCGGCAAGACTTCTACGGCTTGCCGGGTAGCGCCTCCCCGGATGAGGTCTGCATCAGATACGGCCTCCGGCTCTGCCTGGGACTGCACGATCAGTGGGCCTGATTCACTCACCTCGGGCGGCATCACCGGTGGCGGTATGGGCATGCTGCTTTCAATCCCCATCGTTACTGCGACGGAAGGGAATTCACGCACTATTGGCGTAATCGAGTTGTAAACGATCACGCTGACAGCCAGCATCACAATGACCAGTGCTATTGTCAGCATGGGCCAAGAGAATCTGCCACGTCGTCTTGCAGTGCCAGCCGCAGTGAATACCGTTTGTGCGGCGACCGGCGTGGGCTGGAATTCCTCGCCGATATCCCTGGCCAGTTCGACGGCGGGGACTCCGGGCAAGGTTTCATCGAATGAGGGCCCGGGGGCCTTCTCATATTCCTCTCCCTGCATGGTTTCTTCATATAACTCAGGAACCGATTCCAGGTCCAAGTCAGCGCTGTGGAAGGTCTCGTCAAAAGGATCCTCTTCATCATCGCGATCCTCCAGTGAGAGTCCCATGGCATGGGTTGAAGCGATTTGACCAAAGTGATCGGCGATTGCGGGGTCGAGTGCCGTCATATCGGCGGCTACATCACGCGCACTCCGCTCTGCCTCTGACGGAAGCACCGCTGTGTGATCTCCGGTATTCAGGGGCGTCGTCAGCGCTAGGGGTGAGGATGGATAAGCAGGGTCCGTCTGCCCGGATCCCCACGCTGTAGCGGGATCAACGGGTATTTTGTTCTCATCGGTGATGTCCAGGGCGGACCGCCCGGTTCCGGTTGGTACCCCTGGCTTCCGCACCTCGGTCTGAAGTTCACCGGCCTCCGTTTTCCGGCGGAGCTCTGCGTCCTTTTTCTCCTTTTCAGCCTTCCTCAAGGCATCCATGAGCAGGCTCACCGGAGCGCATCCTCCTGTCCTGTCCCGGATTGCCGGTTACTCGTGTTACGCTCGAGCAGGGACCGGTAGTTGCGCAAATCCCCGTCCAGGCTTGGCGTTCGTATAATCGAAGGCCGGATGAAGATGACCAGTTCGGTCTTGCCGTGACTTCTCGTCCTGGTCTTGAACGCTTCACCCAGGCCCGGGATCCGGGAAAATCCGGGGATGGCTGTATCGTCATCGGTACTGGTGTCCTGCATCAGGCCGCCGAGTACGGCGATCTGGCCATTGTTCATCCGCAGCACGGACTCCATCTCCCGGGTTTGGATCTCCGGTACAGGATTGGGTATGCCCCTATCAGTAAGTTCCGGATTAGGATCATTTATGAACCGTAGCAACCGCGAGATGGTCGGCCTGACCTGCAGGATGATGGCGTCATTCTCACTTATCTGGGGAGTAATGCTCATGACAATACCTACCGGGACTGTTTTTGCTGTGGTATCCACTGCCGTGGTGCCCGCGCTCCCAGGGATAGCTCCGGGGGCCCCCGGTTCCACATCCACCTCAAAATAGACGATATTGTCCACCACTTTGAGGATCGAGGTCTGGTTGTTCAGCGCCATGATCTGGGGGCTGGACAGCACCCGGACATTACCGAATTCCTCTAATAGACGTATGGAAGCGGAAATCACTTGTTCCCGGGTCGTACTCGGATCGGCGTAACCCAGCAGGAAGGATGAAGCGGTATTGACCGGAACACCCGTAAGGGTAGTAGATACAAAATCGAACCCGGCCTTGCCGGCCTGGTTAATGAAAGACCAGTCGATCCCGGCCTGGAAGTCATCATTGAGATTCACCTCCAGGACAGTTGCCTGGATCAGTACCTGGCGGTTGGCGCTGGCCAGGGCATTGTCGATAAAATTCTGGACCAACTCGTGCTGGGCGCGGGTGGCCCTGACGCTAAGGATCCCGGATTCCGGCAGGGGGATGACATCATTACTGACCGGGATGCCTGCTTCGCCGCCCGATGCCCCACCTCCCTCAGTCGCCGCCCCGATAATGGCATTGACCCCGTTGACCAGATTCAGCCATAGGCGATTCGAAGCGGTATTGGTCACATTGGTCGTCGAGGTACTGCTGCCGGAATCCCCGCCTACCCCCGTATCCGTCGAAATGCTGCTGCTGGTCTCCCGGCTCATGTTGAGATAATCAACCATGTAGGTGCGCAAGAATGGCTCATCCGGAGAAATAATGAGATTGTCATCCCTGAACTCGTAGCTGAGCTCAACCTGCCTGGCGATGCGGTCCAGGAGTTGCGGCAGAGTCTGATCCACCGCATTGATCGTCACGATGCCTTCGATACGGGGGTCGATGTCGACATTGATCCTGGCATCCCGCGCCAGGGCAAACAGCAACTCCCGGACTGGGACTTCATTGACGACGACCGTGTATTTCTCCAGCTCCACCGCTGGTTCCGGCTCAGGCAGTACCGGGGCCTGT
>MGYR01000208.1:0-1307 GCA_001801825.1 Gammaproteobacteria bacterium RIFCSPLOWO2_02_FULL_56_15
AGGACGACCAGAACCGCTGCCGGTATACGGGCAACCACGAGGGTTGCCCCTACGGGGAAGGCGTCCGATTGCCCATGCCCGGTACGCATCTGATGTAGGGGCAGGCCTTGTGCCTGCCCAGGGCGACCAGAACCGCTGCCGGTATACGGGCAACCACAAGGGTTGCCCCCTTCGGGGTGGGTATCTGTCGATTCGAATGGACACGGCGCAAATTGATAAGGAGATCTGATGGTAGACGACAGGAACAGGCCATATCGACGGTCATTACGTCTGCGAGGGTACGACTACACCCGGCCGGGAGCCTATTTCATCACGATCTGCATACAGGATCGGGCGTGTCTATTTGGTGAGGTGGCAGACGGGGAAATGCGCCTCAACGCCGCTGGCCGGATGGTATCCAATCAATGGACGGCGATGCCTCTGCGATTTCCAGGTATAGATATGGACGAATTCACCGTCATGCCGAACCATATCCACGCAATCCTGAAAATTGTAGGGGCGCCCCTGGTGGGCGCCCGTCGATCAGAGGCAACCGCAACGGCTGCCGTTATGCGGGCAACCGCGAGGGTTGCCCCTACGGGGAATGCGTCCGGTGATTCGAAGATTGCCCATACCCGGTACACATCTGATGTAGGGGCAGGCCTTGTGCCTGCCCAGGGTGACCAGAACGGTGCCGCTATGCGGGCAACCACAAGGGTTGCCCCTACGGTTGGCGACGTTATCGGTGCATTCAAATCGTTGACCACAATGGAATACAGGCGTGGCGTGATAACGCACGGATGGCCTGCGCTCTACACCCGGCTGTGGCAGCGTAACTTCTATGAACACGTCATTCGTGACGACGATTCATTGAATCGGGTGCGGTGGTACATTCTTGATAACCCGTCGCGATGGGAAAGCGATCTTGAGAACCCTGGAACGATGGTCTGGAAATCAGAGCGCTCATGACCGATATGACTGAAACCGCTGCCGAAGATGCGGCCATCCCGTGGATACCTTGGATCCCGTTTGCGGCTATACTGTAGTGCCCGGTGCAGCCGGATCAAATCGCGCAGGCACCGTTTCCCCGGAGGATCCCCATGAAAAAACACCTGACAACCCTCGCAGTTTTGGTTATTGCAACAGCGCTACAGCTCGCCACCTCACAGCCATCATTCGCGGCAGACGAACAAAAAACCGTATTAATCACCGGTGCGAACCGGGGTCTCGGTCTGGAATTTGCCCGCCAGTTCAGCAGTAAGGGTTACCGGGTCATTGCTACGGCAAGGAATCCGGCCGAGGCGGAGGAATTGAAGGCCCTGGGGGTT
>MGYR01000208.1:1456-2803 GCA_001801825.1 Gammaproteobacteria bacterium RIFCSPLOWO2_02_FULL_56_15
GCACGAATCCTTCGCGGTTAACAGTCTGGGACCGCTGCGGGTTACCCAGGCCCTGCTGGAAAACCTGCGCAAGGGTCAGGCTAAAAAGATCATCAATATCAGCACCATCATGGCCAGTATCAGCGGCAATAATGGTGGCGCGTATGCCTATCGTTCCAGCAAGGCGGCACTGAACATGCTGGGCAAATCCTTGGCGGGTGAACTGGGCAGGGAAGGTTTCATCGTGGTGATGATCCATCCCGGTTGGGTGCGCACGGATATGGGTGGGTCCGCGGCGCCGCTCTCGCCTGAGGAAAGTATAGGCGCCATCCTGTCCCTCATCGATCGCCTCAAGACGAAGGACAACGGTCGTTTCCTGGATTACCAGGGGCAGACAATCGCCTGGTAAGGGACGGATAATAGGATTTGTCGCAGCCGCCGGTCATCCCCTGGTGAAGGAGATGACCGGCCACCAGTGATCTACTGCGTATTGACCTGCAAGGGCTTGAAGGACTGGGGCAGTCCGGCGGCGGCATTGATGATCATATCTGTCATCACCGGGGTGCGGTTGAAGTAGTGACCTCCCAGGGCGTCCGAGATGGCGCACAATAATGCCGAGGCCGCGGCGCCCATGGGCGGCTCGCCCGCTCCCTTGATCCCCATCGGGTTGTCCGGGTCCGGCTTGTCCACCGCCGCGACCTCCATGTTTGCGGGCACATCCAGGTAAGAAGGTGGTTTGCACTGGTAGAGCGTGACGTTCGCCGGAAGGCCGTTCTTGGGATCGTAGACCGGACGTTCCTTGCTGGCCATGCCGATACCCATGACCGCACCGCCGCGGAGCTGGGTGGTGAGTCCCATGGGATGCACCACGGTGCCGCAATCGGTGGTGCCGACATATTCCAGGATCTCGAAGGCGCCGGTCTCCGTATCCAGTTCAATCATCATGAAACTGGCGGCGAGGGTCGGAATATGATTTCCCATTTTCAGGTTGTCCTTGGCCACACCCACCAGGCCCGTGCCTGCCAGTCCGGCGACGGAAGCCTTGGTGAGGAAGAAGATATCCTCCGGGGCCTCCTGGCCACTGTATTTTCCGCCGAGTTCAATAGCCCGTTGCGCCGCCTGTGCGAAGCTCAAGCTACGGTTCGCATCGGATTTCAGATAGACCTTCTGGCCGCCCACCTCGTAATCCGCGGGCGCCCCGCCGAGGTCCATGGCGGCGATCTCCTGCAGTTTCTGTTTTGCATCCATGGCTGCCGCGTAGTTGGTGCGGGACATGGTGAAGGAGGTGTTGGATCCGAACTGGCCCAGGTTCCAGGGCAGATTCCGGCGGCTGTCCCCATGTTCGATGATGCATTCCTCCCAGTCGCA
>MGYR01000208.1:2975-3061 GCA_001801825.1 Gammaproteobacteria bacterium RIFCSPLOWO2_02_FULL_56_15
CTGCCGTTACGGCTGCCGCTCCTGCGGATCTTCTCGGACCAGGCAAATTTATTCGCGCCGAGATCCAGCGCCTCGCGTAGATAGGA
>MGYR01000208.1:3274-11531 GCA_001801825.1 Gammaproteobacteria bacterium RIFCSPLOWO2_02_FULL_56_15
CGTATAGACCAGAGACACGGCGTCGCCGGCAGCGCCGAAATCGAAGAATCCGGACTTCGAGGCATTCTGTTGCACGATGTAGAGATCCGCGGCGATGAGTTTGCCGTCGGCGCGAAAGCCCATCCGGATGCGTCCCTGGAAGCCGGCACGGGCCGAACCCAGAAAATATTCCTCGGCCCGGGTGATGCGCAGCAGGCAGGGCCGGTTGATCTTTTTCGACATATGCGCGGGAATGACCATGACCGGGTAGGCACTGCCCTTGGATCCGAAGCCGCCGCCGCAGAACTCGGAGATATAGACCAGTTGATCCGGCGGCACGCCAACCAACTGCGCCAATCCGGGCATAATGAAACTCTGGCTCTGGGTGGAGCCATGAATAAAGCATTTGCCGTTCTGCCAGTAGGAAAAGGAACTGCGTGGCTCCATGCTGTGATGAGGATTGGCGGCCGTGACGAAGGACTCGTCGAGTACCAGCGCGGCCTCTGCAAAACCCGCCTCCGGATCGCCATAGGCCCATTCCGTGACCGGCTTGCCCATAGGCAACCGATCATCCCCGGTATCGGCAAAATCCTTGGCGGTCCACTTGTATTGTTTCAGTTGCGGCGCGCCGCCGCCCGCGCCCTCACCGACACCGGCGGTTACCAGGTTACCCGTGGTATGGGCATCGGGTCCTCCGGGATAGAGGCTCTGCAATGGATCAAGGGTGAAGGGCAGTTCCTCGAACTCGACCTTGATCTTCTCCAGGGCATCGCTGGCGATGGCTTCACTGGCCGCGGCGACGGCCAGTATGGGGTCGCCGACGTAGGTGGGTTCGTTGGTGAGAATGGATTGCCGGGGAGCGGGCAGATCCGGGACATCCTCGGCGGTCAGGACGCCATACACCCCGGGCAGGGCCAGCGCCTCGGCGGCGTCAATACGGGTTACCTTTGCATGGGGATGGGGGCTCAGCATCATCTTGCAGAACGCCATGCCGTCCGCACGGAAGTCCTCGGAATATTTCGCCTTGCCCGTCACCTTGGCGACTACATCAGGCGGAGTGAAATTTTTACCGATCAGTGTATATGCCATAATTACCTCCTGCTCTATTCATCAAGTGTACCATGAAAAGCGGCTGTGATTGGATCACCGGCCTGCTGCTTCCGGATGGTTTTCAGGCGATCACGGCGCAGACCGCCACCGATGGTTTTTGCGCTGCCGGATAATTAGGTTACTATCCCGCAACAGAAGTTTGGGGTATTCGTGTTGTTCCATAACAATAACGAGGGAAAGACTGCCATGAAGACACGTATCTACCTGTTGTTGTTCCCGTTGATGAGCCTGTTCCTCACACATGTTTTGGCACAGGAGCAGGCGGGCCACTATGAGCGTATCACGATCCATGGTAAATCCCTCGAAGCCAACCTGGATGGGGATCCGGCGGATCGTGACGTCTCCGTCTACCTGCCGCCCGGCTATGCGCAGAACACCGGCCAGCGTTACCCGGTCCTGTACCTGCTGCATGGCTTTACCGATTCGGATGATCGCTGGTTCGGGCTGCTCGGTCAGCATTTCGTGCATGTACCCTCGGCCGTGGATGCCGCTTTCGCCGGGGGCGCCAGGGAACTCATTGTCGTCATGCCCAATGCCTTTACCAAATTCCAGGGCAGCATGTATTCGAATTCGGTCGCGATTGGCGACTGGGAGGCATTTGTCGCGGAAGACCTGGTGGAATATATCGACAGCCATTACCGTACCCTGGCTGTCCGTGACAGTCGCGGGCTGGCCGGTCATTCCATGGGCGGCTATGGCGCACTGCGCATCGGCATGAAATACCCGCAGGTCTTCTCCAGCCTCTACAGCATGAGCCCCTGCTGCATGGCGGCCAACCTGAGTCCCGATGCCGGCTCCATGGCGGAGGTGGAGAAGGTGGTCACGCCGGAAGAGATCCAGCAGGCCGGATTCGGCGTCAAGGCCATGCTGGCTTCGGCCGCCGCCTGGTCGCCCAACCCGAAGAATCCGCCGCATTTTATTGATCTGCCGGTGGCAGAAGGCAAGCCCCGGCCCGAGGTCATCGCCATCTGGGCTGCCAACGCCCCTCTCGCCATGGTGCATCAATACATCCCGGCGCTCCGGCAATACCGCGCCATCGCCATCGACGCCGGGGACAAGGATGCCGGAATCGCACCGACCGTGGTAAGCCTTGACGCGATCCTGTCCGGCTATGGCATCAACCACGACTTCGAGATCTACGAGGGCGATCATGTCAGCCGCATCGATGAGCGGCTGGAACAGAAGGTCCTGCCGTTTTTCTCTGAACATCTGGATTTCTAAATACGTGTTCCAGAACAGGACCTCTGACCGATGAAGCTGGCATTCGTCGAAAAAGACCGGGCGGAAGAGATCGCCCGGTTGGCGGTGTGTCTCATGGAGGAGGTCAATGAGCGTACCGGCAGGACACCGGTAACCGCTAACCTGCAACAGGTGGCCCGACTCTGCAAGAACTTCCTGGCCAAGGGTCAGTATAGCGTCATCGCGGCCTTTGACGAGGATCGAATCGTCGGTTTCGGCGCCCTGTGTGAAAGTCACTCCCTCTATGCCGAGGGCTCCTTCGGCATCTTGCAGGAGTTATACATCCTGCCCGAATACCGTTCCCGGAAAATCGGGGCTATGCTGCTGGAGAAGATCTACGCCTTAGCCCGAAAAAAGGGCTGGAAGCGGATCGAGCTTGCCACCCCGCCGCTGCCCGAATTCGAACGTACGGTCGGTTTCTACCGGAACAATGGCTTCGAGGTCACCGGCGGGCACAAGATGAAACGGATCATCGAGGGTTGAAGATTAGTTGGTAGATACCATCTCTCTCCTATCACCACAAGCGGCATTTATGCCACCAATGGAGAATAAGTCTGTTGATGTTTCAACACGCCAAAACACATGTGCACCAGCTTGCGCATGACTGCACCGAGGGCCGCCATTTTCGTTTTGCCCTTCTGGAGTAATCGTTGATAGAGCGCGCGCGCCTGGGGATTGCACCGCGCAGCCACCACCGCTGGCATATAGAGCTTGGCGCGGATCACGCCACTGCCGGCCTTGGACAGGCGTGGGCGTTTGCGCACACTGCTGCCGGATTCATACTCCACCGGTACCACGCCCAGATAGGCGGCCATCTGGGCGGCGCTTTGAAACTCCCGGCTGTGATAGGTCATCATCAGGTAGCGGGACAGAACCGCGCCGACGCCCGGGATGCTCTTCAGTAATGCGCTGTCTCGTTTGAGGATTGGATGTCCCTCGATATGTTCATCGATCAGTTTCTCCAGCCGCGCTTTCTCCGCGGTCAACGCGACCAGCATGCCGCGGATCGAATCAATGACGACCTTGGAGGCCTGACTGATGGTGGCCTTCTCCAGCCGGTTCGCCTCCCGCTGCGCATCCTTCGCTACCGCTTCCAGCCTGGCCAGCAGCGCCTTCAGTTCGCGGACCTCCGGTGGCTCGGGTTGCCAGCGCACCAGCGGTTGCGTGAGCCCATAATGGGTAATGACATAACTGTCCCGCTGGTCGTTCTTGGAGCGCTGCCCCAGGGCCTTGGCATAATCCCGAATCCGGGCCGGATTCACCACCGCCACCTGGGCGCCAGCACGGGTAAGCGCGGCAGCCAGTGCCTCGTGATACACACCGGTCGCTTCCATCACAAACCAGAGCTCCGCGACCGGGCAGCCGACGGACTTCTCCGCCCAGGCCAGCAGCGCCTGATACCCGCAGGGCTGGTTGGGGACCACCTTGCTTTTGGCCTTGCCCGTGGCAAGATCCCGCAACCACAGGCAATCCAGTTTGTCTTTGCTGACATCAATACCGATCACATTCATAATTCTCTCCACTTGCCTTGTACATGCAGCCTCACTTCCCACCGGAAGGGACTTGGATACCATTCAGTATGTTTGAGAAAATGGAGGAATGGGCCTTGCTCTACGTAACAGGCTTTCTGCCTAAGGGTGGGCCCAAGATCGCCATTCCTCCTGATACGCTGATAGCTAATCAGCTTATCCAGAGAGATACAAGGGTGGGCACGTTTTCTGTGCCCACGCGGAACAACCTCTTATCAAGAGTACTGGCGATTGGCGCGGTAGTTGCCATCACCGTCAGTCCCCCTGCCACTGCCGGTGTGGCCGGCCAATGGCAGGACAGCCCGGCGATCTGGTCCGCCACCTGCGGCTATTGCCATGCACAGGTTGTCGTCGGTCCGGTGCTGTTCGGGCGGGGGCTTGCCCCGGACTTTATCAGCCTCTGGGTCCGTAGCGGGCAAGGAAAGATGCCTGCCTTCCCGGCCTCCGAGATCAGCGATGCCGAGTTGCAATCCTTGACAGACTGGATCAACCAGCAATCGGGTGCTGAGGAGACCCCGCCATGAAGATCAGCAGGCGTGAATTGATCACCGGCTCCCTGGCCATGGGGATCAGCACCATCCTCGGCGGTCGCCTCGTAGCCGGAGGATCAGGCAAACCCCGAGCGTTCGACCTGGACGCGCGGATACTGCTGGTACTGCAACAGGCCCACAGTCCGGATCTGCTGCGTGCCCTGCGGCTTGGCCCCGGCGGCTTCCCGGCGCACCTCCGCGTCTGGTATCTCGGCGCGGATCAGGTCCTCGATCCACAGGAACTGCAACAGCGCCTCGTCGCGATCGACGCGACCCATGTGCTGGGCGTACTTGATGCATGCAATCACTGCCTGCTGCTGGAAACCGTCCGCGAGCGGGCCGGTGCGGTACTCGATGAAGCCACGCTAACGATTGATCGTGGTCTGAAACTGCAGTCGCTGCTGGCGGAGTTCCGCTGATCCCCGCGTCCTTGTCCTATCATTGTTTTCCTGGGCGCGTTGGTTCAATCCCGGCCAGGTATTCCATGCGATGCAACATCAGCGTGCCAAACTACGCGCCAGTCAGCAACTTGCTGAGTGGCAGCCGAGTGGGGGCAAACTGTAATCTGACATGCAAATCACCTGTTTGACATGGTTTCGAACATGGTCTACTATCGAACCATGATAAAGCTGAACATCAACCAGGCCAAGACCCATCTCTCGGCATATCTCGCGCGGCTGCGCCAGGGCGAGACCATCGTGCTGTGCAAGCGCAATGCCCCGATCGCCGAGATCCGTCCACTGCGCCAACCGCGCACCCGCAAACGCCCGATCGGCCTGGCGGCAGGTGAATTCACCATTCCGGCGAGTTTTTTTGACCCGTTGCCGGAGGATCTGGTCACGGCATTCGCCGGCGAATCCGAATCCTCATGAACCTGCTGCTCGATACCTGCACCTTCCTCTGGATCGCGCAGGATTCGAGCGAGTTGTCTCAAAGGGCGCGGGACGTGTTCGCGGATCCGGCCAATGACGTGTACCTCAGCGTGGTGTCCGCGTGGGAGATCGCGGTCAAGCATGCGCTCGGACGGTTGCCTCTGCCGCAGGCGCCAGATCGCTACCTGCCGCAACTGCGCGCCCGACACGGTATCGAAAGCCTCGCGCTCGACGAGGACGCGGTCATGCAAATCGGCAAGCTTCCCGGCCATCACCGCGACCCCTTCGACCGCATGCTGGTGTGCCAGGCGCTAGCCCACGGTCTCACGCTGCTTACTCCTGACCCGCTTATCTCGCGCTACCCCGTCCGCACCGCGTGGTAACCCATCGGTGGGGTCAGCACCGTCCTGGGCAATCGCCTCGTAACTGCCGGGACCGTGCAAAGATATCGGCCGGTGACCATGTTCTCCGATAACAGTTCGTCAGGGCTCTCGCCAAGACGCCAAGGGAGCGGCAGGTTCCCATTGCCATAGAGGGCTTGCGTCTCATCTATTGTTTTCTTGGCGTGCTTGGCGGCTTGGCGAGAACAAAGAGGAGCCATTATTTGGAAGCAGGATTATTCCCATTCTGCTTGGTCTTTTCCAGCACACTCATGGCTGTTGCGATAAAGCCCGCAACATCGCCGGCGTTGGCCGGAATGATCAGTGTATTACTGGTCTTGGCGAGCTGCGCAAAAGCTTCAATATATTGTTGTGCGACTTTCAGGTTCGCCGCCTCCATACCGCCCTTGTCGCCGATCGCCTCGGCCACGGCACGGACACCGGCCGCGGTTGCTTCCGCAATCAGCTTGATGGCCGTGGCATCGCCCTGGGCCTTGTTGATCGCAGCCTGTTTTTCGCCTTCGGAAGACAGCACTGCGGCCTGCTTCTGACCATCCGCCAGATTGATCTCTTCCTGGCGCTGGCCTTCGGATTTGGCGATCAAGGCGCGTTTTTCACGTTCGGCCGTGATCTGCGCCTGCATGGACTTCAGGATGGCGTCTGGCGGCGTGAGGCTTTTGATCTCGTAGCGCAGCACCTTGATGCCCCAGTTGCGACCTGCCTCGTCGAGCGACGCGACGATATGCCGGTTGATCTCGTCGCGCGACTCGAAGGTCTTGTCGAGTTCCATCTTGCCGATCACGCTGCGCAGTGTGGTTTGCGCCAGCTGTGTGATAGCCATGATGTAATCCTGACTGCCATAGGAGGCCAACTGCGGATCTGTCACCTGATAGTAGATGATACCGTCCACCGCCAACTGGGTGTTGTCCCTGGTAATACATACCTGCTCCGGGACATCCAGCGGGACCTCTTTTAATGAATGTTCATAGGCGACGCGATCAAGGAAAGGAATGATCAGGTTCAGGCCCGGTTCCAGGACAGTGTGGAAACGGCCAAACCTTTCCACCACCCAGACGCTCTGCTGCGGCACGATGCGCACACCTTCCACGACGAAGACAACCATGACACCGAGGAGAAAAATCCATACGGCATAAGCCTGAGTCTGTGGAATAGACCACGCAATACTCGAAACTATCAGTGCAAGTAAGAGTTTGAAGAACATTTTGAACCTCCCCTGACTTTATTTTGCTTATTTGTCCGGACGGGTTTTTGAAACCGTAAGTGTATTGCCGCTGGTGATGAGGATATAGAGCTGAGTGCCGGCTTTGACATCTGCATAGATCGTGGTGCCGCCCGTGTTATCTGCACCGCTCTCAATCCGCGCCTCCCATTGAGCGCCACGATAACGGACCCTCGCCATACGTTCGCTTTGGTCCACCCACTCTTCGAATGTCACCGGCTGGGCGTAATCCATGGAACGCATCTGTTGTTGCCTATTTTTGACGCGATAGAGATGCACCAACCAGGAACCTGCCGCTGCCAGTATGGCGGCCGTGCTGGCCTGCAGTGGAAATGACAGCTCGAAGAATGCCACTGCGGCCGCGCCAAAGGAGGCAATCCCCAGCACCAGCAAATAGAAGGTGCCGGTGAGCAATTCCACGATCACCAGACCAAAACCAATCAATACCCAGACCAGATAGTTATCCATAAGCAAAATATCCCTTAGTAGACTTCCGGAAAAGTGTCGTTGTCGTCATGCCGGATAATGCCAGGTGCGATAAGTATGGCGATCTGAAAGTCGATGGATTCCAGTTCAATATAGACGAGGGGCGCTAAGGAGACAAGCCTGAAGCATCAGTCGATGTCTTCAGCACCCTGCACTACCGACCCGGTCAACGGTGGCCTTGATCCTGTAATGGAGTTGTAAGTTGCAATTGGGGGCTCCATGGACGAATCTCTATGCTATGAATGCAATAGAGAGAAATCCTCCATGGAAGCAGGCGTCAATCAATCTGTGATCGAAGTCAGGGGAACTTCCAGCCCGACGCGTCCCGCCAGGGAATCGGACGCAGCGAATGAAACGCCGTCATCCCCGATGGTCTGGGGGATGCGCCGAACCGTGGTGAGTGCGCGGATCTGGATGCACGTGCTGGGCGTGGCGTTGCGCGCCTATGGGAACCCGCTACGCGCCGCGAAGGTGGTCTGCCGCCTGCCTGAGGTGCGGGCACGCACACGGAAATCGATCCCGGGGAAATACGCATTTTCATCGGGCCGCTACTTCCTGGGCCTCCATATCCCGGGTTGGCCGTCGGTCGCGTTCGACCGCTTTATCATTAGGGAGCTGGATCGCATCGATCCCATGCTCGGCCGTCCGCCGGCCCTCCAGACCGCCGTCATCGCCATGACCCGGCGTTGTCCTCTGAAATGCGAGCACTGCTTTGAAGGTGAGGTAATCAATCGGCATGAAGCGCTTACCCTCGGCGATCTCCAGGAAATCGTGCGCCGCGTGCGCCAGCGCGGCGTCGCGCAACTCCTGTTCAGCGGGGGCGAGCCCTTGCAGCGCTTCGAAGACTTGCTCGCGCTCACTGCCGCCATAGCCGGAGAGACCGATGTCTGGA
>MGYR01000209.1:0-624 GCA_001801825.1 Gammaproteobacteria bacterium RIFCSPLOWO2_02_FULL_56_15
CCCTGCCCCCGCTCGAACAGTGTGGAGACGATGACCTTCATGCAGACGGTGACCCCCGATGCGGAAACCCCCAGCACGATCCCGGCCAAGTAATAGACTCCCAGGCTGGTGGCAAACAGGAATCCCAGCATGGCGAATCCCCCCAGCACGGCAGCCCAGGTCACCATGGCGCGGGGATTGAAGAGATCGATCAGACGACCCATGACCAGTCCGGTGATAGCGCCGGTCAGGTATTTGAACGAAGCCAGCAAAGTCACTTGACCACGGCTCCAGCCGAATTCCTCGGAGGCGCCAGAGTAGATAAAAGGCATGGAATAGGTGGGTATGCCAAAGGTAAAAAAGATGAGTACCAGGGCGATGACCAGCATCAACCAGTTACTGCGAAATTCCCGGGTGATTTCAGAGGACATACCTATGGTTCCTCAATGATCGATGGTAGGGATCAGATCATGCAATGCCATATTACATACAGACTCAGGACGGTGGCTGAAATAGTACCAGCAAGAAAGGGTTATTGCGATGCCGTACCCTATTTTCCACCCACACGCTTACGCGATGAGCCTTAAATTTTCTGCCTGTCAGGATCCATCATTTGGTGCAATACACGAACGATGTCGATGCCAT
>MGYR01000209.1:725-2951 GCA_001801825.1 Gammaproteobacteria bacterium RIFCSPLOWO2_02_FULL_56_15
ATCCCTGCCCCAACTTTGGAAAGTCGGCCAGTAATTGAAAGGAATTAGAAAGTGTTTGGATATATTGGTCGGTTTGCTGCTCGCCAAATGCCCTGATTGAATGCCGGTAGATATTTGCCAAATCTGCATCGGCTTTTTGGCGGACTTTATACTTCCTCACTACCCTGGCTTCCTTGCTTCATACGTGTCAGGAAATCATCCAGATTCCAATCTTCCAGCAATTGGCTGTTATCACCTTCTTCAATCGCCTTGCGCAGGGCTTCCAGCCGGGAGGCAGCTTCTTTTTCCTGCAGGAGTCTCAGCGAGTCTCGTATCACCTCACTGGTGGACGCATAACGGCCGGAACGAACCAGATTATCGACAAATTTCTGCATTGACCCCAGCGTAATGGAACTGGTACGAGCCATAAAAACAACCCACAAATGTTAACTATGTAACACAATGTAGCACATATCGGAGAAATATGGATCCTCCGTGGAATATAAATCTGACATGTTGTATTGCATTGCAAGACCTGACCCTGGATTGTGCTGAAAACCTAGTTACCCCCATGCCTGCAAGTCGGCCTTTTAATGAATCCTGATTTACATTATATTTACCATCCTTTTGCTATACTCAAACTGCTTCAAGGATCAAGCGCAAAACAATAATTCTTATAACAATATGAAAAACATAAGCTCCGCAAAAGAAGAGCGTATCGAGCTTCGCGTCAGCAGTGAATTCAAGACACTGTTTTCCAGGGCGGCAGAGATTTCCGGCGTGAGCCTCAATGCCTTCGTCCTGGAATCCGTACGGGAACGGGCGATGAACATCATTGATCAGCACGAGCGCATCGTCCTGAACAACCAGGCGAGAGACATGCTGATCAATGCCATCTCCAACCGCTCCGCACCCGGTAAGGCACTGCGCCGCGCGGCCAGTCGATTCGCCATCCGTTAAACTGACTGGCCGTGCAGGACCTGCCCTCAAACCTGAGGATAATGCCGCTTGCACCCGGCCAATCCATATCCGGGTTTGACTGCGGGGATCCGCAGATCAACGGCGGCTTGCAGCAGCACCAGGAAAGTGATTACTCCAGTCGTATCATCGTCGCCGTGGACGCAGGTGAGAAGGTGCTCGGATATTACGCCGTCAGTGCGATCAATATAGAATTTTCGAACCGACCCAAAGCCCTGCCTCATAGTCTCAGCGAATATCCTATCCCCGCCGCGCTCATCTCCCATCTGGCAGTTGATAAATCCTGTTTTCGTAAGGGTGTGGGAGCCAACCTGCTGATCGATGCCTTACAACGCATTGAGGATGCCAGCACACAAACCGGGATCCGGCTGGTCATGGTGCAGGCGGCAACCACGGGAGCACGTACCTTTTATCTGCATTACGGGTTCATTCCCGTCGCCGGTCAACCCGGACGCCTCTACCTGCCGATCGAACAGGTCAGTAAACTCTTCCGGGATCTTGATAGGTAGGAGACACAGCGCGGAACCAGCAACAAGCACCTTGCATCACCGGTAAATCCGGGCCAGCACACCGGGATCCGCCCCGAGAAAATACGCCAGCCGCAAGCACCACATCTTCAGCACCATTCGGAAAATGCCGTGCTCCTCCCAGCGGCGGCTTGAAGTGATCACCCGGTGTTTCAGACAGAGAGGAGAGACCTGTTTCCTGAGAACGGTCGAGAGTGCGATATCCTCCATCAGGGCGATCTCCGGAAAACCTCCCACACGATGAAACAGATCCCTGGTGCAAAAGATCGCCTGATCGCCGGTGGCGATGCCGGTCAGCCGGGAGCGCAGGTTCATAAAATATTCGACCACCCGCAGCAGTGACCGGTTACCCGACAGGCGCACATCAAAGCGGCCCCAGGAAACGGAGCGGCCAATGGCTTCGGTGAACACCGCCGCCAGGTCAAACGGTATCCGGGTATCACTATGGAGAAAGATCATGACCTCACCCCGCGCCACTGCGGCGCCGGCATTCATCTGCCGCGCCCTGCCCCTCACACTCTCCACCACCCGGTCCGCCAGAGGCCTGGACCGGGCCACGGTATCATCCCCGCTGCCCCCATCCACGACGATCACTTCATGCCCCTGCTGCCGGAACGACTGCAGCGCCTGCAGGGATTCACTGATAATGGATCCTTCATTCAGCACCGGGATGATGATGGAGATCTGCATAGGCGGGATAGGATAGCCGGTCCCGGCCGAAGAATCCTCAACAAGCGCCAGT
>MGYR01000209.1:2979-8207 GCA_001801825.1 Gammaproteobacteria bacterium RIFCSPLOWO2_02_FULL_56_15
GCTACAATAACGCCAGGGCGCACCCAACCGGGGGCGCGCCCTCATCAACCTGTCACGATTGGGGCGGTAGCTCAGCTGGGAGAGCGTCGCGTTCGCAATGCGAAGGTCGGGAGTTCGATCCTCCTCCGCTCCACCAATTTACTAAAGCCTAAGCCTCATCGTTTGGGCTTTTCTATTTACTGGCGGTGGTGCTGATAACTTAACCGATTTGAGGACATAGTCAGAACAGGTAAGTAGTTCTAAGTTATTGATTATTAGTTATAGGGTAGACTAATTTCCCCTCGAACTGGACAAGATTTACATTAACTTGTCAATACCCAAAAGAGGAGTACCTGCAAGTCATGAAAAAAATCTTCATTGTGATTGCTGCGTTATTGATGGCTCAGTCAGCTTCCGCCCAGAACTGCGATCGTGAATGCTTGCGCGGGATGCTTACCCGCTATCTCGATGCAATGCAGAAGCACGACCCCAACCAATTGCCACTGGCAGCAAATGTGCGATTCACCGAAGACACCCGGGAGCTGAAACTGGGGGAAGGCCTATGGCAGCACATCGAAAGCCTGAGCGGTTTTCGTCAGGACATTCTTGATGTGCGCAAGGGCGTGGCGGGTGTGCATGTGAAAGTAATCGAAAGCGGCAAGCCAGTTCTGGTGGCCATTCGTTTGCAAGTGGCTGACAACAAGATCAGCGAAGTGGAAAGCACTGTGGTGCGCAGCAAGGAGGAAGGCATGATCTTCAATACCGATGCCATCAAGGAGGCCAGCGCTGCGATGAATGTTATCCCCACGGCAGCGCAGCGCAACACGCGTGAAGACATGGAACGCCTGGCACTGCTGTACCCAAAAGGTCTGAGCCTCGGCAGCTTCGTGAAAGCCGATGCCCAGTTTGCAGCCAACGCTTACCGCTTTGAAAACGGCCAGTTGATGGCCGGCCCTGAGTGCACTTTTTTCCCCGGCTGTGACAACATCCGCGAACAGAAGCTGCCGACTCTTGCCAACATTCAGGCCAAAGTGGCCGCAGTGGATGAAGAGCAGGGCATCGTGTGGCTGCGCATGAACTTTGGCAAAGGCTCGTTGATGCGTGGTGAGGGTGAACTGTCGGTGTGGGAAATGTTCAAAGTTTACGATGGTCGCATCCATGCTGTTGAAGCTTTTATGGAAGAAGTGCCAGCAAATACACCGTTTTTATGGTAGCAAGAGAAAATCAGCAACAGAGGAGCCAACATGTTCAGATCAACTGTAAGCACACTCACCACCACCACGCTGGCAGGCCTTATGCTGGCGCTCGGAGCCTGCAACAAGGCTGCCGACACCGCTAGCCAGGAAGCCGCCGTACTAGCCCCGGCCCCGGCCGCAGTCGCAGCCGCTTGTGACCGGCAGTGCCTGATCAACGCCACCGATGCCTATGTCGCTGCGATCGTGGCGCATAATCCTTCCATGGCGCCGCTCGCAGCTAATGTCGTCTTCGTCGAAAACGTGACAAAGATGCAGCCGGGCGAAGGCCTGTGGAAGACCGCAGTCAAGGCCCCGAGCACCTTCGCAATCCATGTACCGGATGAAATCAACCACACCGTCGGCTATCTGGCCATGATGACCTACATGGCACCGCCGCCGGCACCGCAGGGCACGTCACCCGAGGAGAGGGCCGCGTTTGCAGCCAGCAATCCGCCGATCGAACAGCCGGTCGTGGTCGCCTTCCGTCTCCAGTTCGATGACAGTGGCAAGATCCTTGAGGCCGAGCATCTGTTGTCAGGCATACGCGAAGCGCAAATGGTCAACCTGCAAGCGCCGCGGCCGGGCATCCTGACCGACATCCCGCCTGAATACCGCAAGCCGCATGACGAGCTGATTGCCATCGGCGCCAGCTATTACGATGCGCTCGACGACAACAACGGCGAGCTGATGCCCTTCGCCCCCGACTGCGAACGGCACGAGAACGGCATGATTACCGCCAGCGGCAACCCGGCACCTGCAGCTCCCGCCATCCCGGGCGCCAATCCCGCGCCGAACGTGGCGCGCGACTGTCGTGGCCAATTGAACAGCGGCTCGTTCCAGTACATTGCCCGCATCGAGAATCGCCGGGTGTTCGCAGCCGACCCGCAGACCGGACTAGTGATAGGCCTGTCGCACTTCCGTCACCCGATGGACAACCTGCCTTACACGGTGACTAACCTCGACGGTTCAACCTCCGAACGCACCAAGGACAACATGCCCTTTGCACCGTTCGACCTGCCGGCTGGGCACATCTACAAGATCGGCGCCGACGGTCTGGTGCACGAGATCGAAGCGATGGGATTCACCACTACCTACAACGCACCGACTGGTTGGGAATAAGTAATACAATAGAAAAGCCGGTACAAGACCGGCTTTTCTATTGACTGGCGGAGAGAGAGGGATGGTCACGCAACATCCATGTTGCTCGCCCTGCGGGCGCACTTCGTGCGACCAATTTTGCTCCCGGCAAAATTGTCGAACCCGTCATTTTAGTATCGAGGGTTCGAATACACTTTCACACTTCAATAGGTCAGACCAGTCTTCGACTGACCTGACCTATTGATTGGCGGAGAGAGAGGGATTCGAACCCTCGATACGCTTTTAACGTATACACACTTTCCAGGCGTGCGCCTTCAGCCGCTCGGCCATCTCTCCAATAAATCAGATGTTCAATTTAAGACAAATAGTCACTGGGTGATATATTAACCTGCTTAAATTAAGGGGTATTCAGCTTGTTGCCTGGGATACTATCAACACGGCAAGGCTGGGTGATACATTGATCAGGTCCGGTGACCTTCATGATCTTCGCATGGAACCTGTGCACCGGGCAAATAAGCCTCTTTGCCGGCACCTGTATGAGTGTCTCAGGACGCAGAGTTACGATACCATGGTGATGCAGTAGTTTTCCTCCGCCCAGTTGGGCGATAATACCGTTTTTGTGGATAGTGGGGTCGTGATGATGAGTTGGAATGACAGACTGGCGGGGCATATACCGGATGCGGTGGCGCGCGAGATCGACCAGTACCAGCAACAGATCGAACTGAAAAAACAGGGCAAGGTGGAAGACAAGCTGTTCCAGGAATCGCGCCTGCGTCGCGGCGTCTATGGCCAGCGCTACGACAACGGCCAGCGGCACGATGGCGTCGCCCAGCGCGAGCTGGCCTTTACCCGCAAGGAGTTACGCAAGGGACCCGAAACCCTGTGGGACGCCCCGGGCATGCAGCGCATCAAGCTGACCTTTGGGGGCTTGACCCCGGAGCAGATGGAAGCACATGCCGACATCGCCGAGGAGTACTCGGACGCTGTCTGCCACATCACCACCCGCCAGGATATCCAACTGCATTACGTGCATATCGAAGACACGCCGGACCTGATGCGCCGCCTCGCCGCGGTCGGTATCACCACCCGCGAGGCCTGCGGCAACGCCGTGCGCAATGTCACCGCCTGCCCGAAATCGGGCTGCTGCGGTACCGAGGCCTTCGACGTCACGCCCTATGCACTGGCCTGTGCGCGGTTCCTGCTCGGGCATCGGGATACTCAGGATTTCGGCCGCAAATTCAAGGTTGCCTTCTCCGGCTGCCGCGATCAGGGCTGCGCCTATACCGGCTTTCATGATCTCGGTTATATCGCGGCCGTACGCCCGGGCGCGGACGGCAAGCAGCAACGGGGTTTTTCGGTCTACGTCGGCGGCGGTCTGGGGCCGGTGCCGTATCAGGCCAGTCTGCTCTCTGAATTCACGCCGGAGGCAGAGATGCTGCCGATAGCCCAGGCGGTCAGCCGGGTCTACGCCCGCCACGGTGAGAAGAAAAACCGCGGCCGGGCGCGCATCAAGTTTCTGGTAGCCAACTGGGGCATCGAGAAGTTTCGCGCCGAGGTCGAGGCCGAGCGCCAGAAGATGCCGCATGAGGATGCCTGGATCTCCTGGCTCGACCAGGTGCCAGCCTGGCGTGAGCCGGCGTTGAAACCTGGCGGGGCGCTGTCTCAAAACACGGAGGGCAACGCCGGATTTCAGGCCTGGCGGGAGACCAATGTCCAGCCGCAGAAGCAGGCGGGCTATGTCATTGCCACGATCAAACTGCCGCTCGGGGATATCACTTCCTGGCAACTGCGGCAACTGGCCGATATCAGCCGACGCATCAACGGCGGCCACGCCCGCACCACCGTGGAACAGAACATCCTGCTGCGCTGGGTGGCCGAGGCCGACCTGCCGGATTTGTACCGTGAACTGCAACGCATCGGCCTGGCCGAGGCCGGGGCCAATACCATTCAGGACGTCGTCTCCTGCCCCGGCACCGATACCTGCAAGCTCGGCATCGCGAGTTCCCGGGGTCTGGCGGCCACCTTGAGCGAACGCCTGAAAGAGAAAGCGCACACCATGGATCCGGACGTACGCGATCTGCGCATAAATGTCAGCGGCTGCTTCAACTCCTGCAGTCAGCACCAGATCGCCGACATTGGCTTTTACGGCGTGAGCCGCAAGATCGACAATGCCTTGGTGCCGCACTTTCGCGTGGTGCTGGGCGCACACCGCGAGAATAACGCACGCGAATTCGGCCAGACCTTCGGCCCGGTGCCGTCCAAACGCATCCCCGAGTTCATCGATCGCCTGACCGGATTTTACCTGGCTGAGCGGAAGCCCGATGAGCGGTTTCCGGACTTCATTCAGCGCCTGGGCAAGAAAGGCATCAAACCGCTGCTCGACGAGTTCGGCCAGGTGCCGCCGCGCGCGGTCGACCGCACGCTCTACAGCGATTGGCGCGACCCACGCGAGTTCTCGCTCAGTGACATCGGCACCGGCGAATGCGCGGGCGCGGTGGTGAGCACCACCGAGTTCGATCTACAGGCAGCCGAGCAGCTGCATTTCGAGGCGCAGGTGCATCTCGATGAGGGCGACTACCGCAAGGCTGACGACACGGCATACGCGGCGATGGTGCTGGCGGCGAAGGGCCTGGTCTACCACGAAAACCAGGACGTTCCGGATCGGCCGGATGCCATCGTCGCGGAGTTTCGCCTGCGCTTTCACGACACTGGGCGCTTTAATGCAAAAAATTCCCCGACCCGATTCGCCGAGTACCTGTTCCGGCGCCATGAGGATCACGCGCGCAGCTACAGCGTGGAGGCCGCCCGGCGCGTGCTCGAAGAGACACAACTGTTCGTCGAGGCCGCCTACGCCTGCTATGTGCGAGTGACCAACCAACTCCCGGATGGCCCTGCCGATGGTCAGTCACAGTCAGC
>MGYR01000209.1:8347-12173 GCA_001801825.1 Gammaproteobacteria bacterium RIFCSPLOWO2_02_FULL_56_15
TCGGGGATCTGCTGATCGACGTCGCCGAGTACACCCACATGCATCACGGACCCGGGGTATTGATCATCGCGCACGAAGGCAACTACGGCTATGACGAGACCGGCGGCGAGCGCGGGCTGCTGTATTACAGTAAACAGCCGCTGCCGGAGAGTGACTTGGCGTCCCGGTTGGCGCATGTCGCCCGCAAGGGCCTCAAAGCCTGTGTGCTGTTCGAGCGCGAACCCGGCATCGGCAAGCACGTGTCCTTCCCCGGCGATCGGCTGGAGGTGTTCGCCAACGATCGGCTACTCGCGCCCAATACCGACGAGGGTTGGGCGGAATTTTTGCCCGCAGTAAAGTCGCTCGGCGCCCGTCTGTTCCCGAACGAGGACCATCGCATCGAGCGCCTCAATACGGATCCCCGTGATCGTCTCACCGCCGTGATCCGCGCAGCGACGGCGCCCGGCGCGGAAACCTTGCTGGCGCGCTTGTCGTAACCAGGGGTTCCACTCGCAATTGAAGGATCCTAGGGTTCGATAGGTAAATCGAACTCCTGCCGCAGGCTCCGCGTCGCCCACAGGTAGTGTCCCGCGGCCCACAGATAGCCGGTGCCGGTGAAAGCGAGCGCCAGCATCAGCCCGGCGCCGGGCTCTGATTGAGCGGGGTCCGCGGTAAAACCGTCACTCAGCACCCCCACCAACACTGGACCCAATCCGTTGCCGATCAGGGTATAGAGCATGCTGTTGAAGGCCGAACTGGTGGCGCGCATGCGCGGATGCATCATGTTCTGAAACACCGCAAAGGTGGGTCCTAGGTAGGTGTACTGGAATAAAGTCGCGATGCCGAGCAGCACAATAGCCAGCGTCGCATCCGTGCGGGTGACCGCAAGGATATACACCGGCGCGGCGATGAGCAGGGAGATCCCGGGCACATAGGCATAGCAACGGCTGTCGCGTTTGCCGATGCGATCCGTCAGCCAGCCGGCGGCGACCAGGCTGAAGGCCGCGGGCAGGCTGGCGATGATGCCGGCGATCAGCCCGGTCTCCCCCACGGAAAACCCGAAGCGCCGGATCAGAAAGGCAGCCAGGAAAACATTGAGTCCAAAACCGACCAACGAAGCGATGGTGGACCCCAGCAGCAGATGCCGCAGTGAGCGGCGCTGCCAGACCCGTGCCAACACGGCACGGAAAGGCGGCACCATATCGGTCTTATCCCCCAGGTTGTCATAGCGTCCGCGCAGTGGCTCCTGCACCGTAAGCGCCGCCAGCAGGGCCAGGAGGAAACCGGGGATCGCGGCGATCCAGAAGGCCGCCCGCCAGCCGTAGTTCTGGGCCAGGTAACCACCGCCCACAAAACCGATGAAGGCACCCAGCGGTGGCGCCAGCATCAACACAGACAGTGCTGTGGACCGCTGTTCCCTGGGAAAATAATCAGAAATGATGGACGAGGACGAAGGCAGGCCCACGGCCTCCCCCACCCCTACGCTGATCCGCGCCAGAACCAGTTGGACATAGCTTCCCGCCATCCCACAGGCGGCCGTGGCGATGGACCACAGCACGGTGCCCACGGCGACCAGGCTCATGCGCCGGCAACGTTCTGCGAATCGAGCCACCCAGAGGCCCAGCACCACGTTCAGTACGGCGAAGGCGAGCCCGGCCACGATCCCGATCTCAAAATCGGTCAGGCTGAATTCGCTCTTCACCGGCTCCACCAGCACCTGCATGATGATGCGATCGATGAATCCGCAGATGTAGATGCTGGTCAGCATCACCAGCGCCCACCAGGGCGAAGTGCCGCCGACCGGTCTTGAACCACCGGTCATATCAAGATCCTGTGCTTAGGGTTCTGTAGAAACTTCGCTGGGGGTCTCGGGCAGAGGCAGAATGCCGATCCGATCCCCCGCGTAGGTCCCGATCCAGATCTGCTCCCCCACTCGCAAGGCCGAGCTCGCACCCTGCATGGTCACCCCGGCATCGACACCGGTCACCCGGTTCGCTGTCATGGTCCCCGGGTCGATCTCGAAGACGGACCAGCCGCTGCCGCAGGGCTGCTGGGGACAGTCCGCAGGAGGCATGTGATCCCCTCCGGTGGTGTAGATCATGCCGGCAGCCGTCCAGCGCAGATTGTCAGGTGTCACCGCCATGGCGGCGGCAGTGCGCTGCAGGGGAGTGCCGCTCCGATCAAAACGCACCACTTCGTTGCTGCCGAAAGCAGCCACGTACAGATAACGTTCATCGGGTGAGACCAGGATGCCGTTGGCGCCGGACAGTTGCGTGCCTTCTATCTCCGTCGGCGCTCCCCCGCCCGGATGCCACTCATAGACGCCACCGGTGATGACCTGCTGTCTGACCTTGTTGAAACCCTCCGGATCCGTGGGGTCCATGAACTTGCTGGTCACGAACCCGCCGTCCGCAAGGATCGCTACGCTGTTGGGCCAGACCGTGTTCGGCAGAGCCACGCAGCCGATCCACTTTACTACCGGTTTGCCGCCGCCGGCATCCAGGCGGAAGGCCTCAATCGCCTCCCGATCCCCGTGAGAAGTCACATACAGCAGATACTGCCCAGGCGACTGCTCGCGCAAGGCCAGACCGTGACCGGAGAAGTTATTGACGTTGAGCGGCGCCGGGCAGTTCGGGAAGAGGGTCTGATCCTGTTCGAGTACGGGCTGGTCCCCCGGGAATAGAACCTCCCATGCGCGGCTCTGGTGATTCACCAGGTACAGGTGCCCCGGAGTATCCGTGCCCCAGCGTGCGCCATTCATCCCGGAGGTGATCAGCCACTCGGAATCGTCCACCTGCAGGATGTCTTCCGCGTTTTCCGGTCCACAGATATATTGTAGATCCCCGGACGGCGAGCAGTCGGTTTCTATCGCGGCTCCGGCCGGCGCCGCTTCGATCGCCGGTGGCGGCGCCTCCTGCGTTACGGTATCCGGTGCTGTCCCTGCTCCCGCCGGCGCCTGGGAGTTGTCATTGCCTCCATCACTGCATCCGCCGGCTGTTATCAGCAACAGACCCAGTATCATGCCCATCACAATGCGTCGCAACATAGTAATCACCTTATATTTCAGTGTACTGCGAGGGTAATCCTTTCCCTCCACGGACACAACCTCGGCCGGCGCTACATCCGCGTCCTGCTTCGTTCCCGGCTAGAGGCCCAGGTTAATGTGTTCATCCGAGATATCCACGCCTACGAGCAGAATGTTCTTCTCTCCGGTGACCCCCTGCACCAGCCGGGCGGTCTCGCGGATCAGGATCGGCATGCCGTCCTTGCCCAACTTGCTCAACTGCCAGCGGCAGGGGACGCCAGGATTGCAGATCACCTCCTCGAGATTCTCCCAGAACCGTGGCCGATCTCCGGGTTCATACAGGTCCTGGATATCCCGTCCGACGAGTTCCTCACGCTGATAGCCCAGAACATGGGCGCCATACCGGTTGACCGAGAGGATCTGGCCCATGGTATTAAGGCTGAAATACATGGCGGGGGTATTGTCATAGAGCACCTTGTAGCGCTTCTCGCTCTCGATCAGCGCCATCTCCGCCATGACCCGGTGGTCGATCTCCTTCTTCATGGCGATCCGATCCAGTTCCATCCTGGACTTGGCCTGTACGTATTCCTGGCGCAGATCGGACTGCCTCACCGTCAAGGTCATATTCATCGACTTGAGCGAGAGCTGTGTCTCGATCCGTGCCGCCAGGATTTCTATGTCACACGATTTGATGAGGTAGTCATTGGCTCCGAGTCCGAAGGCCTTGATCATGTCATCGGTCCCGTCACTGCTGGTTAGCATCAGCACCGGCAGGTCCAGCGCGGAATAATCCGACCGGATTTGCCGCAGCAACTCATTACC
>MGYR01000210.1:0-520 GCA_001801825.1 Gammaproteobacteria bacterium RIFCSPLOWO2_02_FULL_56_15
CGTGTAAGCACCATCGTTCACCTCGGTATTTATCTCACTGAATACTACGCAACGCCGATTGATAATGCAACGCCAGGGGTCAAGGCTAATCCAGTTTGCGAGTCGTTATAGACTTTATAATCCGCCTACGATGCCCCTGTTCGCGCGTTGAAGGATTTCATGGAACTCACCTGGATTTGGATACCAATCTCGGTTTTCGCGGCGCTGATGCAGGCCGTGCGCACGGCGGCACAGAAAACGCTCAACCAACGCATGTCAACGATGGGCACGACCTATGTGCGCTCGCTGTTCGGCATGCCGACGCTTATCGTTTTCCTGGCGGCGGCCATTCTTTATACCGGACACGGGATTCCTGAATACAACCCGGTGTTTCTGCTGCACACCTCGATAGCCGCGCTGACGCAGGTGCTGGCAACCGCGCTGCTGATACACATGTTCCGGCTGAAAAATTTCGTCGTCGGCACGATGCTGACCAAGACCGACATCATCATGACGGCGCTCATCGGCACAGCGTTGTTCT
>MGYR01000210.1:572-1171 GCA_001801825.1 Gammaproteobacteria bacterium RIFCSPLOWO2_02_FULL_56_15
AACGATCCTGATGCTGGCCGGCAAGATGGGAACCGCCGCGTTCCGCGAAAGCGGCGAGACCTTGTCGGGCCTGCTCGCCGGACGCCCGACCCAGGTCGCCTTGATGTGCGCGCTGTTGTTCTCGCTGTCGTATTTGTTCCTGCGCGAAGGCACGCGCGATCTCGGCGAGCAGCATCATTTCCTCTGGCGCGCCGGCTGGACGGTGGTGCTGGCGACGGGACTGCAAACCGTTTGTTTGGGCATCTGGCTCGCGGTGAAGGAGCCGGTGGTATTCAAGCAGATGTGGCCATTGCGAGGGATCGCCAGCTTCATTGGCCTCACCAGTGCACTGGGCTCGATTGGCTGGTATTCGGCCTTCGCGCTGCAGAATGCGTCCTATGTCCGCGCCGTCGGCCAGATCGAGGCAGTGTTCACGTTGGCGATCTCGTGGCTCTATTTCCGCGAGAAGATCACCGCGCTTGAACTGATTGGAATAGCGGTCACCGTGGCCGGCGTGCTGATGTTCAGACTCGTTTAACACGATCGTCGAGTCTCGGTTCGTTAGCTCAAAAATCGAACCATGGTGTCCAGGGAAACCCTGTCGGTACGGGTTTTGTTGG
>MGYR01000210.1:1215-2740 GCA_001801825.1 Gammaproteobacteria bacterium RIFCSPLOWO2_02_FULL_56_15
ATGCCTGCGTCCTCCGGCAGACCGAACATCTTGCGTGCCGGATCCGGAAACAGTCCGAGCGCGCCTTGCATGCAATTCGAAATGCCGCGCTCGGTCATCAGCAGCGCCAGTGTCTGCGCGTAAATGCCGAGATCGACAGCACCCTTCAGGTTGAGATACTTGGCCATAGTGAAAAATGCCGCGTGCGGAGCGTCGAAAAAGCTCCAGTTGCGCAGCATCGCGATTTGCCGGCGTGGTTTGTCTGTCCGCTCTATGCCCATTGCGCTGTAGAGCGCGTTGGCCGAACCGAACTGGCGTTCACGATGCTCCGCATGGTATTTGAAGTCCCACTCGAAGTCCGGGTTGGCGGGCTTGCCGCTCAAGGCGGCACTTACCAGTTCGTCTTTCAGTTGGTCCTTTTTGGCGCCGGATACGATGTAAACCCGGCAGGGCTGAACGTTGCAATTGGAAGGAGCTTGCCGCGCCAGGGTGAAGATTTCTTCCAGCACCGCTTGCGGAACCGGCGTGTTCCTGAACGCGCGAACGGAAAAGCGTTTTTTCAGCGCCTCGGATACGGACATTGCAGCTAAGGACATGGGCGGTTTCTCTCTCGTCTGATGGGAATGAAAAACTGGGTTGAATTGACGGGACAATCCGATCATACCCATATCGGCGATCCTAGCAGACAAGACCCGCGTACAGAAAGAACGCCCGCAACGAACAGGAGCGGCGAGAGCGGCGCGATGTCCGCATGCTTAAGGCCATGAATATCGAGCGTCTATCGATCGATATTCATGGTAGTATGGCACGCCATGGTCCCACGCCCTGCTCTGATTTCCCGCATCCGCGCGGCCCTTGCCCGCAGCCGGGTAGTGGCCCTGGTCGGGCCCCGCCAGTGCGGCAAGACGACACTCGCGCACGCGTTGGAGCGCGCGGGGCGGACGACTTACTTCGATCTGGAGGACCCCCGAAGCCTGACGCAGCTCACCGAGCCCATCACGGCGCTCGAAGCCTTGAGGGGGCTGATCGTGATCGACGAGGTGCAGCTTCGCCCCGATCTATTCCCGGTCCTGAGAGTGCTGGCCGACCGGCGGCCACTGCCCGCGCGCTTTCTCATCCTGGGCAGCGCATCGCCGGCGTTGTTGCGGCAGTCCACCGAGTCGCTCGCCGGCAGGATCGAGATCATCGAGATGGGTGGTTTTTCGCTTCCCGAGATCGGCGCGCAACATCTGGCGCGCCACTGGCTGCGCGGGGGCTTCCCGTTAAGCTACACGGCGCGCTCTCTGACAGCCAGCGCGGCATGGCGCACCCAGTTCGTGCGGTCGTTTCTCGAACGCGATTTGCCGCAGCTCGGTATCACCATTCCGGCCCGGGCACTGAGGCGGTTCTGGACCATGCTCGCGCACTATCATGCGCAGATCTGGAATGCGGCCGAGCCGGCGCGCTCCCTCGGAGTGGCGGAAACCACGGCAAGACGCTATGTCGACCTTCTTACCGGCGTCTACATGGCCCGTCAGCTCGCTCCTTGGCACGAGAACCTCGGCAA
>MGYR01000210.1:2910-2990 GCA_001801825.1 Gammaproteobacteria bacterium RIFCSPLOWO2_02_FULL_56_15
CCCGGCCCGAGAGAATATGCGCTGGCCGAGCGTGTTCGTGTGGTGCCTCTTGCGAAGGTGGCAGAAAGCAACGCAGATGA
>MGYR01000210.1:3292-4038 GCA_001801825.1 Gammaproteobacteria bacterium RIFCSPLOWO2_02_FULL_56_15
ATCGACCGCGGCACCGAGGACGAGATTGCGCTCGCCGAAAACCGCGAAGCCTTCAAGCGCATCAAGCTGCGCACCCGCTTCCTTACCGATCTGTCGAAGCGTGATCTCGGCACCGAAATATTCGGTAAGCGCACCAATTTGCCGTTCGCCATCGCGCCGACCGGCAGCGCCGGCCTTATGTGGTACCAGGGCGAGCTGGAACTGGCGAAGGCTGCCGCCACCGCCGGCATACCCTTCATCCTGGCCATGGGCGCACTGACCTCGATGGAGACCATCACCAAGGCACTGCCTGACGCCCGCAAGTGGTTTCAGCTTTACCCCTGGGAGGATCAGGACGGTTCCTACGAAATGATCACCCGCGCCCGCGACCTGGGCTGGGAAGCGCTGGTCATCACCATCGACAGTGGCCTGGGCCGTACTCGTGAGTATAACGAACGCAACGGCTACGCCTTTCCGTTCAAGCCCAACGTTCGGGCGGCCGTGGACATGATGATGCACCCCGCCTGGCTGTGGCGCGTGATGCGCAAGTACGTCATGAACGGCAGCATGCCCACCAACGCCAACTATCCGGAGCGCTACCGCTTTTCGATCATCGACGGTAAAAAGCGCGTGGCTCCGAAGCGGTTCGAGGCCATGACCTGGGAACATATCAAGAAATTCCGTGACTTCTGGCCGCGCAAGCTGATCATCAAGAGCGTCCTGAGCGGTGAGGACGCGAGGATCGCCGTCGACCACGGTGCTGACGC
>MGYR01000210.1:4082-4449 GCA_001801825.1 Gammaproteobacteria bacterium RIFCSPLOWO2_02_FULL_56_15
TGGCGCCCATCGATATCCTTCCCGAAATCGTCGAGGCCGTCAGTGGTCGCTGCGCGGTTATCCTCGACAGCGGCATCCGCCGCGGCAGCGATATCGTCAAGGCGCTGGCCCGCGGCGCCGATCTGGTGCTGATCGGCCGGGCGACACTTTACGGCACGGCCTGCGCTGGGCAGGCCGGCGCGGCCAAGGCGATCGAAATTCTTGCCGGCGAGATGGAACGGACCTTCGGCTATATCAGCGTTCGCCGGGTTTCCGAAATCGGCCCGCACATCTTCGCGCCGCGAAACCTCGGGATGTAGAACCAGCATCAGGAACAGGCTATGACCGCTTGGGGCCGAAACCGTCCGATCACGGTATCTCGATACCT
>MGYR01000210.1:4506-4812 GCA_001801825.1 Gammaproteobacteria bacterium RIFCSPLOWO2_02_FULL_56_15
CGGTATCTCGATACGTGCCGTTCGTGTCCCCAGATAGCAGTCGTTCAGTACGACCAGACATCTGCGGGGCAAAAATCACCGCTGGCACGGACGGATGGAATCGATCTGAGCCGCCGTTCCTGTTGATTGAAGTTCTTGGTTCAGGCCAGGACGGGGAACCGTGGAGGAGCGCAACATGCCGTATGTCCAGTCTGACGGTGCGCGGCTGTATTATGAAGAAGCCGGCACGGGATTACCGATCGTGTTTGCCCACGAGTTCTCTGGCGATCTGTGGAGCTGGGAGAAACAGATTCAGCATTTCAGCCG
>MGYR01000211.1:0-10210 GCA_001801825.1 Gammaproteobacteria bacterium RIFCSPLOWO2_02_FULL_56_15
CGTTCTAGAAGAAGTCATTTGATCGAAGCAATCGGACGGCCGTTCTAGAAGAAGTCATTTGATCGAAGCAATCGGACGGCGGGCCTCACGGCCCGCCGTTTTTTTTGCGTATGATTTGTCACCTGGTATATTATTCTGAACCATATAAAGCTATGGTTTGTCGCCCTGGAATTAAATAGACTGGAGACAAAGCAATTACAGACATTGATGAGGATCATTCATACGTGGGCTACAAGATGGATACTACAACTAAACATATTAAGCTCGTGATTCTACTCTGTATGGCGCCAGTGGCATGGTCACAGCAATTACTGAATAACAACGCACTCAATGCCTGCCGGCATATCACAGATACCCTGGAACGGGTCGCCTGCTATGATAAAGTCGCTGCGGAAGCAGCCGGCAGGTTGGAGCAACCAAGCGATCCGGAGGCAGAGGCGCGCCGCCTGCAAGAGGAAAACTGGCGCCAGCGGGAAGAGCTTGCCCGCTTGCGAAATCAGTCCAGGGATGCGGATTCCTCAACAGTCCCTACCGAGTTGACCAGTCAGGTGGCGGCACTGGAAAATGATCCCAGTGGATGGACCATCACGCTCGAGAACGGTCAGATCTGGAAGCAGGTGATCTCCAAGCGTTATAATCTGCAAGAAGGGCAGCAAGTGCATATCTACCCCTCACACTGGGGAAAGTCCTATCGCTTGTCCGCCAAAGGCAATGGCAGCTTCATCCAGGTCAAGCGGCTCCGCTAAATAGTCCACTGCAAACGACCGGGTGCTGGCAATATCCATTGGTACGCAAACCTTGGGCGATTCTTTCCGCTTCATAGTGACCATATTGATCTATCGCTCTGGCGTGGCCGTCTGAGACCGAATCCCGGCGCGGGATACAATTTTTTGCCCTGAGACTCAACGCATTTGCATCAGCCCTCCTAGACACTATGCTAGTCAGGGCATTTCCCTTCGTTCTGCGATTCGTCTGGACAAGCGCTGAAGATGATGATGAAAGCTATGATCCTGGAAGCGCCCGGTAAGCCGCTGGTGCTGCGCGAAATCCCCGTTCCGCAGCCCGCGGTAGGCGAAATCCTGCTCCGGGTTGAAGCCTGTGCCGTGTGCCGGACCGATCTGCATATCCAGGACGGGGAACTCGAGGGGGCCACCCTGCCGCTGATCCCCGGTCATGAGATTGTCGGTATAGTCGAGGCCTCGGGAAGTCCGTCCAGGCGTTTCCATCCGGGTGATCGGTTGGGCGTACCCTGGCTGGGTTCCACCTGCGGATCTTGCCAGTATTGTCATGCCGATCATGAGAATCTCTGTGACCAGGCGCGCTTCACTGGATTCCATATACCGGGTGGCTATGCGGAATACACGATAGTGAAGCAGGATTTTGCCTACCGGTTGCCTGGAAACCGCCCCGCGGTAGACCTGGCTCCGCTGCTTTGTGCCGGGTTGATTGGCTACCGATCCTGGCGGATGGCAGGCTCCGGCAAACATCTCGGTCTTTATGGATTCGGTGCGGCAGCCCATATCGTCATTCAACTGGCCCGATATGCGGGACAGGAGGTCTATGCCTTTACCCGGCCCGGGGATGCGGAGTCCCAGGAGTTTGCCCTCGGACTGGGCGCTGCATGGGCCGGGGGTTCGGATGAATCTACCCCCACGCTGCTGGATTCCTCGATCATCTTTGCGCCGGTCGGTGCGCTTGTCCCGGTCGCCCTGGAACAGGTGTGCAAGGGGGGGACGGTGGTCTGTGGCGGGATCCACATGAGCGAGATCCCGGCCTTCCCTTATCAGATTCTCTGGGGAGAGCGGGTGCTGCGCTCGGTGGCCAACCTGACGCGGCGTGACGGTGAGGAGTTTTTGCCGCTGGCGGCGCGCATACCGGTCAGAACCGAAACGACAAGCTATCCCCTACACCAGGCCAACGAAGCCCTAGAGGCTTTGCGCCGGGGCAGACTGAAGGGTGCGGCGGTATTAACCATGAACTGAACCTGTTATGTTAGGCGTCTATGACTGAGTCCAGAAATGCGCTGAGCCCAGGTTACCAGTTGCACTGGTACGTCATACAAAAAGTGCTGGGACAGGGGGGCTTCGGCATCACCTACCTGGCGGAAGATACGAACCTGAACCGCAAGGTGGCCATCAAGGAATACCTGCCGGTGGAAATAGCGGTGCGGGAATCGGATTCCACGGTGTCCCCGGTATCCGGTGACCACGGCAGCCAGTATCAGTGGGGGCTGGACCGCTTCATCAGCGAGGCGCAGACCCTGGCGCGCTTCAGCCATCCGAATATCGTTCGTGTGCTGGCGGTATTTCCGGCCAACCATACTGCCTACATGATCATGGAGTTTGAGCAGGGTGAGCCGCTGCACGAGATCCTGCGCCGGCGCCGGACGCTGCCGGTGAGTGAACTGCATGAGCTGTTGCTGCCCCTGCTGGACGGTCTGGAGCAGGTGCATGCCGCCGGATTCATACACCGGGACATCAAACCGCCCAATATCTATATTCGCGACAACGGCAACCCGGTATTGCTGGATTTCGGCTCGGCGAGGCAATCCTTCGGTCTGGAAACCCGAACGCTGACCACTATGGTTTCGCCGGGCTATGCGCCGTTTGAACAATATACCAGTAAGGGGGAGAGGCAGGGCCCCTGGACCGACATCTACGGACTGGCCGCGACCCTCTATCGATCGGTAACAGGGGTCTCTCCAGCCAATGCCATGGACCGCAGCGAGTCAATCCTGAACACCGGCAAGGATCTGCTGCTCCCTGCCGGGGAACTGAGAACGGAAGGTTACGGCACAGCATTCTTATCCGCCATTGATCATGGCCTGACATTCCGCGCGGAAGAACGGCCGCAGTCCATCCATGCCTGGCGCGCTGAACTGGGTTGGGTGGACCAGGCGGCAGAAGCGCCTTCCGCAGGTGAAGCCACAACCCAGAGAATCGATATGGCGCCGGTTGAGAAAACAACGGTCATTGCTCCGCGGGAAACAGAGGCAAGCACCTTCATCGATATCGGCAAAGATACTGCCAGGATTGAGCAGGTACCAACCCCGTCCGGCTCCGGCTGGCGCAAGCCGGCTCTGGCACTGGTGGCCTCCGTGGTGGCGATGCTGCTGCTGGCCGCAGTTATTAGAAACTGGATTGAGTCTGCCCTGCACGTCCCCGCTCCCGTTGCCGTAACACAGGAGCAGGATATAGCCGTGGGCAGGCAGGAGGAAAGGGAGATCACTGCCGTTCAGACCAGAGATCCGCAGCCGGCCACTTCTCCCCATGTAGATTCCCCAGGGCAACCCGGTCAAAAACCTGTGCTGAGGGATGCAGAGAACCCACCTCAGGTAGCCGAAAGCCCCGCGAGGAATGAATCCGCCGAGGTGGAAGCACCGGCACGGACCTCCCTGCTGAGCAAGGAGGACCGCCAAAACATCGCCGCCCTGCAAAGCCGGCTCAAGCGCAACCCGAGGGATGAGCAGGCTGCCGGTGAATTGCGGGAAAAACTCCGTGGGTACCTCAAGCAGATTCAGGGAGCGGTCCGGCAGGGTGATCTGGTCCAGGCTGAGTCCTGGGTGGAAGAAATACGCCCCTTGGACCCGGAAAACCGCAACCTGACCCGGGCCGTTGAGCTGATCAGAAAGGCAAGACGGCAGGCTGCCGCCACTCCGAATGATTAAACGAACCGGCCTTGAATCCAGTGGAGGATCATAGTGAGCCAGACCATTGCTGAAAATATCCGTAGCCGACGCACCATACACAACTTCATACCCGATCGGGTCCCACCGCGCGAGCTGATCCTGGAGGCCCTGGAGCTTGCCAACTGGGCGCCCAATCACCATCTCACCGAGCCCTGGCGGTATTATCTTCTGGGCCCCGAGACGAAGGAAAAGCTATGCCGGTTGAACGCGGATCTCCTGCGCGCGGTGCGGGGTGACAAGGCGGCGGATCTGAAACTGCAACGCTGGCTGGAAATCCCCGGCTGGTTGATCCAGACCTGCATGGTGTCAGCGAATGCTGTTCGCATGGACGAGGATTACGCGGCCTGTTGTTGCGCCGCCCAGAACCTGTTGTTATACCTGTGGTCACAGGGCGTGGGTTGCAAGTGGACCACGGGAGAGCTTAGCCGGCACGAGGAACTGTACCGGATTCTGAAGCTTGATCCCCTGCAAGAGAGGGTCACCGGCCTGTTTTGGTACGGGTACGCTGCGGAAATATCGGTAACTGCCCGCAAGCCACTGGCGGAAAAACTGATGGAATTGCCCTGAGAAGTATCTCCGTCCCCGTTCTATCCATCATCGACATGAGCAGCGGAACACAGTTGCGGCCTCAGATGATCGGCTGGGGAGTGCAATCGCTGTAGTGAACAAGTGAAAAATCCACGACGATCTGCCGCATCATCCCGATCTCGGCTGCCAGCGTATCTTCATCGTACCATCCCGTGCGCGCCACCCGTAATTGGAAATTCCGCGTGCCGGTCGGGTTGGGCCACATGCCGATGAAGCGCCAACCCAGAGTTTCCAGATAGGTTCCGAGTTTGATCAGGGCGCTGGTATTCGTGGAATTAAAACCGTGCCAGCTATCCAGCTCGCACGGCAGACATAGGTTATAGGATTCACACTGGGAGTTGAGCCTTTCCAGAATTGTTTCCGTATCGATATTTTCCTGCAGCATGGTCGCGCTCCTTGTTGTTATTATTCCTTCAATGATCTTGATTCCTTCTGCCGGAATACCATCCGGCAACCCCCCAGGATTATAAATTTTCATAAGGATCATGTATCTCCCCTGAAAGTAGTAGAAAACTAATACATTCTTTTGGGTAGGAAGAAGACTATTGACCCGGCTCCTCTGGGCAGGCAGATCGAGAATCTGCTCATGGCATAAGCCCGCCAACGGCAATATACTAGGAAAGTCCTGAATGGACCCGGGGTTGCCCGGAGCCTGATATTCACCTAAGGAAAGTCTGATTAATGTAATTCATGCTCCGAGTCGTCATTCTGGCGAAAGCCAGAATCCAGTTCAAACAATTGTTTACTGGATGCTGGTTTTCACCAGCATGACAGAAAAACAATTATTCAGAGTTTCCCTATAAAGATACCTAGCGATGACAGATGAGAAACAAGCATACGCGGAGCAGATCCGCCAGCTGATACCGGTTAACGAATTATCGACTCAGGCTCAGAATGAATTCATCATTAAGGCTGGTCTGATCAAGATAAAAAAAGGCAAATTCGTCTTCAAGCAGGGAGACCGGGATGAGTATTCCTATTATCTGCTGGAGGGCGAGATTGCCCTCATCGCCAACGAATCGCAACACAACCTGATCGTCGCCGGTTCCGACCGGGCCAGGTATGCCATGGCCCAGTTGCAGCCCAGGCAATTCTCCGCCCGAGCCAACACCAACTCGGTGGTATTGCAGGTCATCAGGAACACCCTGGACAAACTGCTGGTCATGCAGGACCAGAAAAAACCACAAAACGATGTGCAGGAGGAAATTTCCACCGGCGAGATCGAGGTCAGCGATATCGGAGAGGAAGACGATATCGACTGGATGACCAGGATGTTGCAGTCGGAGCTGTTTTCCAGGATGCCCATGACCAGCATTCAAGGTCTCTTTGCGTTGCTGGAAGCGGTGGAATTCAAGGCAGGCGATATCGTCATCCGGCAGGGGGCGCCAGGCGAACACTACTACATCATTGCCGGGGGCGCCTGCCAGGTCTCCCGTAAACCACCTTCCGGAGATAAGGACATCAATCTGGCCGTACTCAAGTCCGGAGATTCATTCGGCGAGGAAGCCTTGATCAGTGAAACCGTCCGCAATGCCACCATTACGATGCTGACCGACGGCACAGTCATGAAGCTGAGCAAGGACGATTTTGTTAAATTGATCAAGACACCCTCCTTGCAGTCCATAAAATATAAGGATGCGGTGGCGAAGATCGAATCAGGTACAGGAGTCTGGCTCGATGTCCGCTACAAGAATGAACATGAGGAATCCGGTATCGAGGGCAGCCTCAACATACCCCTGAATATGTTGCGTATGCAGATGGACAAACTGAAACACGATAAACACTATATCGTTTACTGCGATACCGGAGGCAGGAGTTCGACAGGGGTCTTCCTGTTGCTGGAACAGGGTTTCGAGGCCAGTTACCTGGATGGAGGTCTGCTGAATAATACGCAGGCCGCCCGTCAGTCGGAGGTAACTTCGGTACCGCCTCCCCCGCTGCCGGAGTCTACCAAGCCTGAGGAGGATGACGATGACCCGGATATCCGCGCATCCGTACTCGAGATGGAACTCGCGCGGACAAACATGCAACTGGAGGGTATAGAAAAGACCAGGAAGGAAGCCGCAGGCATTTCCGAACAGGAGATGGAGGCCGAGGTTGAACGGAGACTGCAGGCAGAGCGGGCGAAGATCGAGGCTGCCAAGAAGCAGGCGGAAGAAGAGTCGAAACGTCTGCGAAAACTTGAAGAGGACAAGATCCGTCATATGAGGGAGGAAACCGAGAAACGCTTGCGTGAGGAGAAGGTAAAGCTGGAACAGGTCTATTCCCGGAACGCGGAAGAGATGGAGAAACTGGAAAGGATGAAGCAGGAAGCGGCCGAACAACTGCAAAAACAGAAAGCCCAACTGGCGCAGGACGCGGAGCAGGCGAGAAAAAACATGGAGGAGGTTGAGCGAATCAGGCAGGAACTGGAACAGTCACGGGAAAGTATCAAAGCCGCAGCCCTGGAAAAGCAGCAAGAGCAGGATGCCATGCAGAAAAAGATCCAGGCAGAGATCAAGGAAAAAATGGCGGAAGCGCATAGGTTCAAGGCGGAAGTGGAGGAGGCCGGGCGCAGGCTTGAAGCGGAGGCAGCCAGGAAGCAGCAGGAGCAACAGCAGATGGAAAAACAGATCCAGACCAAGGCCAGGGAAAAGTTGGAAGTGGAGCGACGCAAACTGGCGGAGGAATTCAGCAGGGCACAGGAAGAGATGGAAAAGGCCAGGAGGGAACGTGCCGCAGCCGATGCCGCCCGCAAGGCAGCCAAGGAAGAGGCGGCAAAGATCATCGCGGAATTCAAGTTGAAGCATGCTTCCGACCGCAAGGCCGATGAGGAGCATTTGCGTATGGAGCGGCTGAAACTGGAGCAGGAACAGCGCAAGTTGCAGGAAACGAAGTTGGCGATTGAGAAGGCTCGTACCGACGCGGAAGCCGCCCGTCTGGAGGCACAGCAAGAAGCCGGGAAGCTCCATGTGAAGCATGCTGCCTTGGACGTGGATAGGGACAGGGATTCAAGGCTCAGACTGCAGGCCGAGATCGAGGCGGCGGAAGCGAGGCTCAATCAGGCCAACCAGGAGATAAAACAGGTTGAAATGGCGCAGGAGGAAACTGTCGCCGCCAGCCGAATCAATGAGAAAGACCTGCTCAAGCAGGCTATGCTCGAGGAAGAACTCAGTAAACAACTCGCAGAGGATCTACAGGATTTTCGTGAAGAACTGCACGAGAAGGAACAAAAGTTCACGACCCTGGCTTCACAGATGGATCATATGCGCCGTATCAAGAACAAGGCGGAGGTTGCGAAACAGGCCTCGATAAATGCGAATACCAGCATGCTGGACGAGATTGCCGCCCAGTTGGGACCCAAAGATTAGAGCTAAGTGAGCGCTGCCCGAAAGTGAGCTTTCAGTTTTTCCAGATTTCCCCGGCGATCTCCACAACGAGGCGCAGTTTTTCCCACTGCTGTTCCTCACTGATTAGATTGCCTTCCTCCGTGGAGGCAAAACCGCATTGCGGGCTGAGACAGAACTGATCGAGATTCGCATACTTGCAGGCCTCCTCGATCCGGCGTTTGATGAGATCGGGATTTTCCAGTTCACCGGTCTTTGAGGTTATCAGTCCCAGAACCACCTTCTTGTCGCCTTCGGGTAGGAACCGGAGGGGTTCAAAACCACCAGCGCGATCGGAATCGTATTCGAGAAAATAGGCGTCAAAACCGGTTCCTCGCAGCAGGGTTTTTGCGACCGGATCATAACCGCCCTCCGAGATCCAGGAAGACATGAAATTGCCACGGCAGACATGGGTGGTGATTACCATGTCACTGGGTTTGGCCCGCAATGCGGTATTGATCATGTGTGAATAGATCTCCACCAGTCCATCGGGGTCATCTCCACGCTCCCTGGCGGCCTGTTTTTCCGTTTCCGAGCAGAGGTAGGCCCAAACTGTGTCATCCAGTTGCAGGTAGCGGCAGCCGGCCGCATAAAAGGCCCGTATAGCATCGGCGTAGGCCTCGGCCGTATCATTGAAAAAAGTTTCCAGGTCGGGATAGACCTCCTTGCTGATGTACTTACGACCGCCTCGAAAGTGCAGCACGGCGGGGGATGGAATCGTAAACTTCGGCGTAACGCCGGTCAGAGAACGCAGGAAACGAAAATCCTCCAGCATGGGGTGATGCTCGGGGAAACCGACCTTACCGGTCACTGCGATACTGTCCGATTTGGTTTTAACGCCATGGAACTGGATACTCTTCTCACCCCGGATGAGTTCCACACCGTCAAGTTCCGCAAGAAAGTCAAAATGCCAGTAGGCTCGCCGGATTTCCCCATCGGTGACCGAATGGAGCCCGGCGGCCTCCTGTTGTTTTACCAACTCGCGGATACAGGAGTCTTCTATCGCCCGCAGCTCAGCATCATCGATGGCGCCCCCGGCATGATCTTTACGCGCCTGTTTGAGTACTGCAGGACGCAACAGGCTGCCGACATGATCGGCTCGGAACGGGCCTTTGGGTTTCATGGAATTGTTGTTCTCCTGGATGATTCCATTTCCACTATCCGGCATGATAAAGGAATGGTTGCTCCACACCTGTTTGTGACACTTGCTTAGATTATACCTAATTTTTCGATTGCGATTCGGTGCGAAAATTGGGAGCATCGTCCGTATGCAGGAGAATTTCCCGTAGGAACATGTTTTTTAACCCTGGATACTGACTTATTCCGGGGTACGGAGCAGGAGATGAACGATACGCATATACACCAGGCGGAAAACTGGCAGCAGAATCATGAATTCGCTTTCAGTAACCGCCGAGGTGAATCAAGGACCAGAATGGTGCTGTGGCTGACCTTTGCCACTATGGTTATCGAAATCATGGCTGGATCAATGTATGGATCCATGGCATTGCTGGCCGACGGATGGCATATGGGAACGCATGTGGCGGCGTTCATGATTGCCATATTTGCCTACCGGTATGCGCGCAAGCATGCCGACAATCCGAGCTATGCCTTCGGGGCCGGCAAGGTAAACTTACTGGGTGGATTTGCCAGTGCGATTGCCCTGGCCGTGGTTGCCTTGGTCATGCTGCTGGAGTCAGTGCAACGCTTCTTTGAACCCCATACGATCCATTTCAATGAGGCGATCGGCGTTGCGACGCTGGGTCTTTGTGTAAACCTTTGCAGTGCGTGGTTATTGCAGGATCACCACCATGACCATGACCATCACCATGACCATGACCATGACTACAATCTGCGGGCCGCCTATGTTCATGTGCTTGCTGATGCCCTCACTTCCGTGTTGGCCATACTTGCCCTGGTTACGGGCAAGTATTACGGCTGGACGTGGATGGATCCGTGCATGGGAGTTGTCGGCGCCGCGATCATCACGCGCTGGTCTTACGGGTTGTTGAGGGAGACGGGGCCCATCCTGCTGGATGCCAGCATCGACAGGAGTTATGCTGAAGCGATACAGGCAACCCTCGAAGACGATGCGGATAATCTGGTATCGGATCTGCATGTCTGGAGGGTGGGCGCCGATCATTTTGCCGCGATGATTTCCCTGGTTACCTGCCAACCACGGGTTCCGGACTATTACAAATCCCTGCTCAGTGATTTCAAGCTCTTGTCACATGTCACTATTGAAGTGAATCAGTGTGAAGGGGCAACCTGCCGGAGAAGAACATGATGGAACAAATCCAGCATTTTATCGGCGGAAAACGAGTGCCCGGTAACAGCGGGCGCGATGCCGAGGTATGTAATCCGGCCACAGGAAAAGTGACAGCCAGGGTCCCGCTCGCGGACAGTCATGAGGTTGCACAGGCGGTTGCAACAGCTCCGGTGGCCAGTCACAGTTTCGGCGGCTGGAAGGCGTCCTTATTCGGCGATCACCACATCTATGGCATGGAGGGGATCCGGTTCTATACACGGCTGAAGACGGTGACCAGCCGATGGCCCGCCGGAATCCGTACCG
>MGYR01000211.1:10245-12381 GCA_001801825.1 Gammaproteobacteria bacterium RIFCSPLOWO2_02_FULL_56_15
GCTGTTCCACAGCTACTGAAAGGTGAATTCAGTGAAAACGTGGGAGGGTCCGTAGACAGTTACTGTATCCGGCAGCCGCTCGGAGTCGTGGTGGGTATCACCCCTTTTAATTTTCCTGCGATGGTGCCGCTCTGGATGTGTGCCAACGCCATCGCCTGCGGCAATACCTTCGTGTTAAAACCTTCAGAGCGGGTTCCGTCTGCGTCATTGATCCTGGCGGAACTGCTGCAGGAAGCCGGATTACCCGAAGGGGTGTTCAATGTAGTGCAGGGTGATCATGTGGCGGTGAACAGCCTGCTGCAGGAGGGGGCGGTACAGGCTGTCAGCTTCGTGGGTTCCACCACCGTCGCCAGAATGGTGTACCAGACCGGGACCGCTGCCGGCAAGCGCGTACAAGCCCTGGGCGGCGCCAAGAATCATATGGTAATCATGCCGGATGCCGATCTGGACCAGGCGGCAGATGCCTTGATCGGTGCGGCATTTGGCTCAGCCGGGGAGCGCTGTATGGCGATCTCGGTGGCGGTGGCCGTGGGAGAAACAATTGCAGATGCCCTGCGTGATCGGCTGCTGACACGGATGCGCGCACTGAAGATCGGCCCGGGAGATCAGCCAGGCGTAGAGATGGGGCCATTGATAACGGCCGCGCACCGGGACCGGGTGCTTGCCTACATCGAATATGGGGTGAGCGAAGGCGCAGAACTTCTTGCCGATGGCAGGCAACTGTTGGTGCCCGGGTATGAACAGGGCTTTTTTGTTGGACCGACCCTGTTCGACCGGGTTACACCGGACATGCGGATCTACCGTGAGGAAATCTTCGGACCGGTCCTGTGCCTGGTCCGGACCAGGGATTTCGACAGTGCCCTGCACCTGGTCAATCAGCATGAATACGGTAATGGAACCTCAATCTTCAGCCGCGATGGCGATACCGCCCGGACCTTTGCGCATGCGGTCCAGGCCGGCATGGTGGGCATCAATGTGCCCATCCCCGTTCCGGTGGCCAGTCACAGTTTCGGCGGCTGGAAGGCGTCCTTATTTGGCGATCACCACATCTATGGCATGGAGGGGATCCGGTTCTATACACGGCTGAAGACGGTGACCAGCCGATGGCCCGCCGGAATCCGTACCGGCCATGATATGCATTTCCCGGTGTTGTGACCCAGTGGTTTCGATCGACTTTGCTTCCTGGGTTCTTCGACATGGGAATTCTGAGGCAACCGGTAGACATTGAATGGAAAGCAGCAATCAGAAAAGAGGAAACAGCATGACCGAGGATAGCATAACATGTGACTACCTGATCATCGGTGCAGGAACCGCCGGCTGCGTACTGGCAAACCGGTTGTCTGCGAACCCTGCACATGAAGTCGTGTTGCTGGAAGCAGGCGGTAAGGATGATTATTTCTGGATCAATATACCGATAGGCTATCTCTACACCATCAACAACCCGCGTACGGACTGGTGCTATAGCATCGAACCCGATCCGGGGCTGAACGGGAGGAGTATCGGCTATGCCAGAGGCAAGGTGCTGGGCGGTTGTTCCTCCATCAATGCCATGATCCATATGCGGGGACAGCAGAGCGATTATGACCACTGGGCGGAGTTGGGTAACCGGGGCTGGTCATGGGGTGATGTGCTGCCGGTTTTCAAGCGCATGGAGGATTACCAGCACGGTGCCGATGAATTTCACGGCGCAGGCGGGGAGATGCGGGTTGAGGAGCGCCGGGTCAACTGGGAGATACTGGATGCCTGGCGCGAGGCGGCGGCGCAATGTGGCATTCCCATGATCAGTGAATTCAACCGTGGCGATAATTTCGGCACGGCCTACTTCCAGATGAATCAGCGTCGTGGGGTCCGTTGGAGTGCAACACGGGCTTATCTGCGCCCGGTAATGCACAGACCCAATCTGCGAGTACTTACCGGGGCCCAGGTACACAGGATATGCATCGAAGCAAAGGACGGTGGTCCGGTGGCAACCGGGGTCGAGGCATTGGTCGGACAATCCGGTTTGCAGAAGATCAGCGCGCGCCGCCAGGTAATCCTGGCGGCAGGGTCCATCGGTTCACCCCAGATCCTGCAACTCTCCGGTATAGGCCAGGGAGCCCTGTTGCAGAAACATGGCATAGCACTGGTGCATGCATT
>MGYR01000211.1:12426-17562 GCA_001801825.1 Gammaproteobacteria bacterium RIFCSPLOWO2_02_FULL_56_15
GGTTTACAAGGTGCAGAATACGGTTACGCTGAACGAGCGCGCGAATTCCTTGCTGGGCAGGCTGGCGATGGGGCTGGAATACTTCCTGTTCAGAACCGGGCCGCTGACCATGCCGCCCTCTCAACTGGGCGCCTTTGCCCGGAGCGATCCGGAACAGGCCAGCGCCAATATCGAATGGCACGTGCAGCCCCTGTCCCTGGATAAATTCGGCGATCCACCCCATAAATTTCCGGCCATCACCCCTTCGGTGTGCAATCTCCGTCCCACGAGCCGGGGCCATGTGCGCATCAGGAGTGTTGACCCTGACATGCACCCGGCGATCACCTTGAACTACCTCTCCACAGAGGAGGACCACCGGGTTGCTGTTGCCGGTATGCGCTTCACCCGGCGAATCATGCAAGCCCAGGCATTGCAGAAATATCAACCCGAGGAATGGAAACCAGGCACGGTAATCCAGTCCGATAGAGATTTGATTAAAGCGGCTGGGGATCTGGGCACTACGATTTTCCATCCGGTCAGTACGTGCAGGATGGGCAATGACGCCATGGCGGTGGTCGATGATCGGCTCGCAGTACACGGCATCTCCGGTTTACGAGTGGTGGATGCATCGATCATGCCGCGGATCACCTCGGGCAACACCAATGCACCGACGGTCATGATCGCGGAGAAGGGCGCGGAATTCATACTGCAGGATACCGGCTAAGGAAGATCTGAATAAGTCTAAAATATAGTTGGATTGTATTCACCAGCATGACGGTGAAGATACTTATTCAGAGGTTCCCTATCACCTGCAGACGGCAATTTCCAGCTCAGGCAGCCGATGTACGGGTCTTGGTGATTTCAACAATCCCGTGGTCACCATCCACCTTGACCCAGTCGCCGTTTTCGATGACCTCCAGCGGGTCCCGATCCAGGTCGGTTACGCTGGGTACCCTGGCTACCACAGCACCGAGTGCGACCTTGGTGGTCATTTCATTGAAGATCATGGCCCGTGGCGCAGTTCCGGCGAGCCGTGTGAAATGGAAAACCGAGGACCATCCGGATGAACCCTTGGCGCCACGGAATACCAGCACCTTGTCCTTGAAGCTGACCCCGCGGAGTTCATGCCGGGTCTCGATGATCTTGCCGTCCATGGCATTGACGCCGCCCCAGCCGGATATGGTTTCCCGCGTGACCAGGGCCTCTCCCTCTGCGCAACCTCCAACAACCTTGCGGCCATGGAGGGTTATCGTTTTTGCTTTGTTCTTGTCATTCATGGCCGTGCTCCGTTCCAGCGGCCGCTGAGTGCGGCATTGACACAATCCCGGGTGGAGCCGAACCAGGCCTCGATCCCCATGAACGCGGGCAGGTAATGGGTTTGTTTGGCAGAATCCAGTGCTGCAACTCGGGTACCCTTGGGTATGGTCTGGCCGATCGCCGAGCAGGTATCCGTCAGCAATACCCCACCTGCATCCCGTATAGCCTGGGTATAACCTTTCTGGTCAGCCATTGTACGTACAAGTCTTGAAGTGAAGATCCAGAGACGGCAGTTCTCACTGACTTTTTTCCCATCGAGCAGGGAAACCACTTCCTCAATCTGTTCCAGTGAATAGTGGGGACATCCGAGCATGACAAAATCGACCTCGGTGGTACGCGCATTGGCATTCAGGTTATCCCAGGTCTGCCGGCGTTCGACGGCGCCATAGCTAAACACCTCGGCCGGACGGCGCGGACCAAATGCCGCTTCCAGGGTTCCCGCCTCCGGCGTGACGCCGACCATGTGATACATCTCCACACCGCCGGAGGAAGCGGCGGCCGCGCCAAAATGCTTATGGCGCAGTAGATCCGCGTTGTGGTAGTTGCCGGTCAGGACCGGGATATGCTCCAGCACCCGTTCCCCTGTGAAGTATCCCAGCATGCCCCAGTCCATGATGCTGCTGACTTCCACCTCGACTTTGATCAGGTGCGTCCCAAAACGGTTTTCGTCACGATGGAAGCCGAAGTCAGGGATCTTTCCGGTCAGCATTGCGGCGCTGGTGCTTTCCCTGCCTTCGGTATTGGTGCGGGCGCCCAGCACAGAATTACAGTAGACCACCGCGGAGGATTCCATCCAGGCGCAGTGTTCGCCGTGCTTAGGCACGTTCCCCGCCAGGTAGGGTGTACAGGTCTTGAGGATCTTGACCCCATGCTCGCGGGCATAGGCCTCACTGGCCTGGCTGAGTCTCAGCGTCTCCGGGGTCGCCCCCAGTATCTCCCAGTTTTCCGGGTCGATGCCGCCTTGCAGATGACAGCCATTGGTAGTGATCTTCGGGACTTCCACCAGTTCATCGCTGTCCAGATCGAAGAATGAAAAGATCACGTCATACTCATCCCTGCCGGCGGTGTAGTACTCACTATAATAATCCTTGAGGAATTTGTTCGCGGAGGCGGGAACGCCCGCAATATTGGTGGTATCGACAAATCGCTCCGCGCCTAAGGCCTCGCCGTAGCGGAGCAGGAGCTCCATCGCTTTCTGACAAGCCTTGCCGTGCTTGCCCTCCAGCATCGATTGTTCATCAGCATTCAGCATCATTGGATCCGCACCTCGTTATGTAAGCTCTGATCCGGCCTGCGCCTTGTTGGTCGGGGAATCTATTCTGATGGGATCAAATTGAGACATCCCCCTTTCCCGACCAGGCCGTGAGCCGCATCCTATTGTACAGGAATTTTATGTTCCACTACGAAGGCCGGTATTCGGCTGATCTGGCGCATGTGTTACAATTAATTGTTTTGTATATGTAATCTATATAAGTGAGCAGAATTCCCAGTCAGTGAACCGGGGAGCCGGCCGATGACATCGAACAGGCATTCGTGGACCACAGGTAGATAATCCGGGAAAGGCAGCCCATGAAGAAGACTGAAAAGAATGATTTGAATATGGATATCCTGCCGAAACTCGTGGGCTATCATTTGCGGATGGCGCAGTTGTCATCCTATAGGGATTTTAGCACGCGTGTCGGCAAACCTACCGGGACTACGCCGGCACAGCTGGCTATGCTGCTGCTGGTGGAGGCCAATCCCGGGATTTCCCAGACTCATCTGGGAGAGGCAATGACCATGGATAGGGCTTCAACGATGTCGATTATCGACAAACTGGAGAAACGTAACTGGCTCAGCCGGAATAAATCTTTGGAAGATCGCAGAAAACATGCACTGCAAGTTTCTCCCAGGGGCAGGATTATGCTGCGTAAATTACGTGCCGGGATGATGCGACATGAGGCCGGAATAACCGGGAGGCTGGACGCCCGGGAAAAACAACTCCTGATCGAGCTGTTAAAAAAAATCCAGTAAACCAGGCCGAACAGCTTCGCTACGAATGACCAGGCTCTGATACCAGCAACAAGGATCAATCAGGTAATCCTGGCCCCGTACTCTTGTCCAGGGTGACAAGCCACCAGTAGCAGGCGATGCTGCTTAGCGAAAAGAGCGCCATGGTTATGATTAACGGCATGATGGTATTGTCATGCAGAAGGCCCAGGACCGGCGCTGAAAGTGCCCCTCCCGCGAACATGGTAGCACCGGAGATCGAGGATGAAGTCCCGGAATATTGTGGGAAAGCATGCAGGAGGCCCGCTGCCGAATTGATATTGATTATAATTGTGGGGCTTACACATAGCAGCAGGGCGATCACGATACCTGTCAAACCGCCTGCCGGGGACAGACTCAATACGATCAGGATCAGCACGCCGCTCATCCTCATCAGGTGGCCGTAAAGAATCATCCGGTCCAGACCGACCTGGATGACGAGTCTGCTGTTGGCGATGGCGCAAAGTATCAGCCCTGTGGTAATGAACCCATAGAGGTACCCGAAATTGTCGGGTCTCACACCGTAAATCTCGATAAAGACAAAGGGCGCGCTCGCGATATAGGCGAATATGGCTGTCGCACTCAGGCTTGAACTCAGGATATAGCCCAGGGAACGACGATGCCGCACGATCTCCAGATACACATGGAGTGTGGTCACCAGATCTAACTGTTTTCGTTTTTCAGGCGGGTGGGATTCCCGGATGCCAAAGCTCACCATCAGGAGGTAAAGTATCCCAATACCGGTCAGGGTCCAGAAGATGCTGCGCCAACCCGCCCATACCACAAGATATCCACCCAGGATTGGCGCGATTATCGGTGCGCCCAGCGTCACTATACTGATCAGTGACAGTAGGCGGGCTGTTTGATCCGCGGGGAAATAATCCCTGACGATGGCCCTCGCGAGCACAACCCCGGCGCCCCCGCCCGCGGCCTGCAAGAATCGCAGGAAGATCAGGGTTTCGATATTGGATGCCACTGCGCACAGCATACTGGTCAGGGCGAAGATGGTGATTCCTGATAGTAGTACCGGTTTACGCCCGTAACGATCCGAGATCGGACCATAAATCAACTGACCGATCGCGTAGCCGATCAGGAAGGAACTCAGTGTCAACTGCACCTGTCCGGCACTGCTGTTGAGGCTTTCCTGTATGGCGGGCATTCCCGGCAGGTACATATCGATGGACAAGGGTCCTATGGCGACGATCATACCCAGCATGATCACCAGGAATTTGTAGGCAGGTGCGGTCATGAATGCAGTATCAGATAATTCCAAGTCAGGTGCTGCAGCAGGCCAAATCTGTGTTTGCCCGGTGGCGCATAGACCGCTTGCAGGCGGCAAGTATACCCTGTATTCACGGGCGTATGTACGGTAGCCGCACTCTGGTTTGAGCGTTGATCTCCATAGGAGGAACTATTTGAAACAGGCTTGACATGCTCTCTGCCTTGCGTATAATTGGTACCGAACTGTTCGGTACGATATGCGCGGTTCAGGCTTGGTTCAAGGGTTATCAAGTGTACGGTCTTACCCGTCCACGCTAGCGGGGTGATGCAGAGATTCTCCTGTTATATGATGAACCCATGATTTTTGTTCCCCCCAGAGCAAGCCATACTGGTTGTCGACAAGATGACCAGTATGGTTCTTTTTACTTGGCGACCTTAGGCTCATACCAGTTACGTCAGGCCAATCAATGGCTTTGAAGCAAGGGATGGTGCTGCCTCCTTTATCGATCTACATCCATTTCCCGTGGTGCATCCGGAAGTGTCCCTATTGTGATTTCAATTCCTATGAGATGAAAGGGGACGGGCTGGATG
>MGYR01000211.1:17598-28613 GCA_001801825.1 Gammaproteobacteria bacterium RIFCSPLOWO2_02_FULL_56_15
TGCGACCGGTGCAGAGTGTTTTCATTGGTGGCGGGACCCCGAGTCTGATGACCGGCGATGGAGTCAGGCACCTGATGCGGATGCTCGGGGGTGCGGTGACCCTTGCCCCTGATTGTGAAATCAGCCTGGAAGCGAACCCTGGTGCCTCGGACGCCAGCCGTTTTGCAGAGTACCGTGCTGCCGGCATTAACCGGATATCCATCGGCGTGCAGAGTTTTTCAGATGCTGCCTTGCGCTCTCTCGGCCGGGTGCATGACGGAAACGACGCCAGTACGGCGATTCGGTATGCCAGGCAGGCCGGTTTCACCAATATCAATCTGGATATCATCTATGCCTTGCCCGGGCAGACCGTGATCGATGCCGTGGAGGATCTGCGAGTGGCGACAGACTTCCGGCCGGAACATATCTCCTGGTACCAGCTTGGAATCGAACCGGGAACTTTATTTTACAAGCGGCCGCCAATCTTGCCGGATGATGATAGCTCCTGGGAGATCCAACAGGCGGGCCAGGAGTTACTGTCTGCGGCAGGGTACCAAAACTACGAAATATCTGCCTGGGCAGCGGCTGAGAACCTGCGTTGTGTTCATAACCTCAACTACTGGCATTTTGGAGACTACCTGGGGATTGGCGCCGGCGCGCATAGCAAATTGAGCGATCCGGGCAGCGGCAGGATCAACCGCTTGGTGCGGCAACCCTCGCCCCGGAAATACATGCGCCTCTCCGGCAGCAAGCAGGTGTTGAGTGGAAACACTTTCCCTCAGCGAGGAGAACTTCATTTGGAATTCATGATGAACGCAATGCGTCTCCGCGATGGATTTCCAACTGCATTGTTTGCAGAGCGTACCGGCCAGTCATTGGCGGATATCCGGGATCGCCTGGACCATGCGGAAGGCCTGGGATTGATCGAGAGATGGGGGGAGCATATCCGGCCGACCTCCCGAGGGCAACGCTTCCTCAATAATCTGCTGCAATTATTTATTTGAACACGTACTACCCCGTGGTCTCGTCATGGGGTAGTACATTGCCGGAAGCTTGGGCCGGCGGACAAAAATATCAGAGGTCCCGGAGCAGGTCATTCAGACTGACCTTGCTACGGGTCTTCTCGTCCACCTGCTTGACGATCACGGCACAGTAGAGACTGTATTTACCGTCTTTGGAGGGCAGGTTACCAGACACGACAACCGATCCTGGAGGGATATATCCATAACTGATAGCTCCGGTTTCACGGTTGTAGATCCTGGTGCTTTGCCCGAGATAGACGCCCATGGAAATGACCGAGCCTGCTCCGACAATCACGCCTTCCACAACCTCGGACCTTGCGCCGATGAAACAGTTGTCTTCAATAATCGTGGGGTTGGCCTGGAGGGGTTCCAGCACCCCTCCGATCCCCGCGCCGCCTGACAAATGTACATTCTTTCCTATCTGGGCACAGGAACCGACGGTGGCCCAGGTGTCGACCATGGTGCCTGTATCCACGTAGGCGCCGATATTGACGTAACTTGGCATCAGGACGACGTTAGGGGCGATATAGCTGCCGTAGCGTGCCACTGCAGGAGGAACCACCCGCACTCCCGAGCGGGCAAATTCATCCGCATCAAGCCCGCTGAATTTCATATTGACCTTATCGTAGTAAGAAGTGAATCCCCCTGCCATCACCCGGTTACGATTCAATGCGAAGGACAGTAAAACCGCTTTTTTGATCCACTGGTTCACAATCCAGTTGCCAGCTGTTTTTTCAGCAACCCGTAATCTGCCCTCGTTCAGACCGGTCAGAGTCTCCGCTATTGCATCCAGGAGGTCTCGACCGGCATTATCCGAGTTCAGACCGGCGCGTTTATCAAAATATTCGTCAATGATTTTTTCGTTGGTGTTCATATCCTGTTATCCCCATTTTCGTTATCAGTATCCCGGGAACCGGAGAGATTGTAAATCTTCGGTGCACTCTGCCTTTTACGGTGCGAATTCAGTTGCCTTCAGGGGCCTTCTGGCAAGCTTATGGTGCGGGTACAACAACTGCCGATATGTTATCATTTGCCATAATCGCAATCCCTTGTGGAGAGTCAGGATTGTCGGGGCAGGGTGAAGGTGTGAAGGCTATCGTGCGGTGATGGTTATACAGCTTGCTATCCCTTATCAGGCTAACTAAAGGATCGATCTGGAAAATAAGAATGCGTGAGATGTTTAATGTGGTTGTTGTTGGTGCGACAGGCGCAGTCGGGGAAGTCATGCTCTCGATACTGGCACAGCGGAACTTCCCCCTGGCAGGGGTGCGGGCAGTTGCGAGCAGTCGATCTGCAGGCGGCAAGGTCCGATTCGGAAACCGGGAGCTTATCATCGAGGATCTGCAGGAATTCGACTTCAGCGGAATCGATATCGGGCTGTTTTCCCCGGGGGCATCCGTCTCAAAAGTGTATGCACCGAAAGCGGCGGCTGCGGGTTGTGTGGTAATCGATAACACCTCGCAGTTTCGCTATGATGATGATATCCCGCTGGTTGTGCCCGAGGTAAATCCACGGGATATCGGCATGTACAAGAACCGGGGTATTATCGCCAATCCCAATTGTTCCACCATTCAGATGGTTGTCGCACTTAAACCCATCCAAGATGCAGTTGGTATTGAGCGGATCAATGTCTGTACCTATCAGGCTGTCTCCGGCACCGGCAAAGAGGCGATTGAGGAATTACAGCAGCAGGTCTCTTGCCTGCTGGGGAAGCAGCCACTGCCTCGGACGGTATACCCGAAACAGATAGCCTTCAATGTGTTGCCGCAGATCGACATTTTCATGGAGAATGGTTATACCAAGGAAGAGATGAAAATGGTCTGGGAAACCAGGAAGATTATGGGTGATCAATCGATACAGGTAAATCCGACCACCGTCAGGGTACCGGTATTCTATGGGCACTCCGAGGCGGTGCATATTGAGACCCGGGAGAAGATAACCGTTGAGGAGGTCCGCAGACTTCTAGCTTCCGCCCCGGGTGTTGTGGTGCTTGACCGGCGCGAAGACGGTGGTTACCCCACTCCAGTGACTGAGGCGGAGGGCCAGGATCCTGTATTTGTCGGAAGAATACGGGAAGATATCTCCCATCCACGCGGCATTAACCTGTGGGTGGTCTCCGATAATGTCCGAAAGGGAGCTGCATTAAATAGTGTTCAAATAGCCGAAATTTTGGTAAAAGACTACCTATAAACTATAGTTAAGGGGTAAATCTAAAGCATGTTCGCAGGTTTCTGGCAGTTTTCATGTGGCATGCTACCGAAAGACTGCCCATACCTGCTCGGAAAATCGCTGGATGCCATGCTGCGAACAGATATCTTTGGGAGTTGTGGTTGATTTTTACAACAGGTTTTTTGAGTAAGGGAAACGCATTGTAACAGCAGAGATTCGTCTATGAAAAAATATCTAGCGGTGGTGATTACAGCCCTTACCAGCCTCTTGGGAATGCAGTCCGCGGAGGCTCTGGCCGTATCCGACATAGAATTGAGTTCGTCCCTGAATCAGCAACTGGATGCCAGAATCTTTCTGCTGTCCGCTACTGAGAGTGAATTGCACAGCCTGAAAGTGAGTGTCCAACAGGCAGAATCAGGAACGCAGGGAAATATGAAACTGGAGCATGAGGTGGTGGAAGATGGAGAGCGTCCCTATATCAAAATCACAAGTAAGGATGCGGTTCGTGAACCGGTCCTGAATCTGCAGATCGAATTGAGTTGGTCCACCGGCCGTCTGCTACGCGAATATGCCTTGATTATAGATCCCCAATAGAAATTCGAATCGGTACCGATAATGAAACGGAAAAGCATCTTACTGGTTGTTCTGGCTATCTTGCCTGACATTGTCAGCGCCCTTGGGCTGGGTAATATCGACCTTCGTTCCGAGCTAAATCAGCCCTTTGAGGCGCGTATCGAGTTGTTATCAGTGACTGCTGAGGAGCTTTCGACGCTGCGCGTCGGTCTTGCCGATCTCTCTGCATTCCAGCGAGCGGGTGTCGACCGGCCTTTCGTACTCAGTGAACTCAGATTCACTGTGGAGGAAACGGAAAGCGGCCCAGATTACATCCTGATTACCACTCTGGACTCGGTACGTGAACCATTTCTGAACTTTCTGGTGGAGGCAAACTGGTCGCGAGGCAGGTTATTGCGGGAATATACCGTACTGCTTGATCCGCCGCTGTATGATCCAGGTTACGGTTCGGCCCTCAAGAGCACTATACCTGCTGTCGAACCGGTGTCCGACACGGGAAGCGTAACCACGACAACAACGGGGGAGCCCACTGGATCCGGCCGGGTTTCAGCCCTGTCTCAACAGGGTATCGATGGCAGTGAATACGGTCCAATTGCCTCAGGTGATACCCTGTGGTCCATTGCCTCCCGATCCCGTCCAGATGCATCAGTCAGTATCCAACAGATGATGCTGGCCCTGCAACGCGCCAATCCAGATGTCTTTATCAACAATAATATTAACGGCCTGAAGCGTGGACAGGTATTGCGAATACCTGACAACGACGAGATATCCGCAATCTCTTCCAATGAAGCGCTGGCTGAGGTCATATCACAAAATACTGTATGGGAATCCACCCGTGGGTCCATTGCAACGGCCACCCCCATCCGGCCCGCAGGTGCTGAGATCGAAACCGAGACTGAAGGAGTCGCTTCCACTCCTGAGCCGGAGGAGGAAGTCAGCGATGCAGAGTTACGGTTGGTAGCCCCAGGTGGTCAGGCTGCTGGTACAGGGAGTGGTGATTCCGCTCTTGCAGTTGAGGAAGCCGGGGTAGATGAGCAAATCTCACTGGCAAATGAGCAGATTGAAGCCATTTCCGTTGAACACATTGATTTACGGGACAAAATGACGGAGTCCGAGAGTATCATCGAGGACTTGCAACGGCTGATCTCCCTCAAGGACGAAGAGCTGGCGACGATCCAGCAGCAATTGGCTGGTACTGCCCAGGGTGAGAGCGCAGCAGAAGACAGTATTCCCGCAATTACTGAAGAAACTGCCGTCACCGATACTACACCTCAAGAAGAACCCGTAGCCAGCACAGCTGAAACCGGACAGGTCAGCGAAGTTCCCGTATCCACTCCACCCGCTTCAGTGCCTGCAGCCCCTGAGACTGTCCAGGCACCGGCGGGCATAATGGGCGCCATCAAAACGGTTATTCTGGAAAATCTCCTGGTAATCATTGTTGGACTGGCAGGTGTTGCGAGTGTAATCGGACTCCTTCTGTTTGTATCGAGCCGCAAGCGTGCCCAGGCAGATGCCATGCCAGTGGCGGACACGACCGACTTCCCCGGTGTCGACAGCAGTGAGGATGAAACCATAATACCGGGAGAGGAGTCCGCCGCTGAATTCGATGATTCAGAGGCTATCACGGATGTCGGCAAATACGCGGAAAAAATTGATTCAGATGAGATTGCGCCTGCTCCACAACCGGATATATCCGCTGATGTGGAAAAGACAGAGTTTGCATTTGAGGAGGAAGAAGATGCCCTGGCCGAGGTCAATGTCTTCCTTGCCTATGAACATTTCGATCAAGCCGAGGAATTTGTCAGGGAGGCTATAGCCGGCGATCCGGAAAACCTCGATTACCACACCAAATTACTGGAAGTTTTCTATGCCTCAGGCAACAAGAAGGCATATGAGGCTGAGGCCAAGGTATTGCAGGGTCTCGTCAATTCTCAAGGTTCCCATTGGGAGATGGCTCTTGCCATGTGGCAGGAATTGTCACCCAGCCGCGCCCTCTTCGCTGCACCCTCTGATGATGAAGAAACCTCGGCTGCACCAACGACAGGTGGTGGTATCGTGGATCTGACCGCCGAAGGCTCGGAGAAGCCTGATACTGGCTCCATGCTTGATTTTAACTTTGGCCTGGATGAGCCTGCCAAAGCACCGGTTGCGAAATCCGCAATGCTTGATATCACCTCGAATCGGAATGATTTGCTCGATATTACTGCTGCAGTCACCAGTGAGGAGAAAGAGGATCTGCTGGATGTCACTGCGGCTGTCCGACTGGAGCCGGAATCTCTGGAAACAACAACCGCAGGTGCGGCAGAGAATGATGTCTTCAATCTTGCCTACAGGCAGGATGATGAGGTACTGGATATCACGGCTGCGGCTGGAACCAATGATGATGGCAATAAAGCGGCAGATATAGAGGATGCCGGACTTGATTTCAGCTTGGGAGACACCGGTCCGGCTGACCGCGGAGATTTACTTGATGTTTCGCAAGGCGGTGGCGAGGATTTGCTCGACGTGACGCATGCACATCCGGATTTGCAGCATGATGATTTCGAGGAGGATTTGCTTGATGTCACCTCGGCTACTGCTGCCGGTCTTGACGCAAGAGCCTTGTTTGAGGTCACTGATGATGCGACTGGTGATGTATCGGGTTATAAGGATAATTCGCTCGATTTCCCCAAGGGTGGTTCAGGAGCAGCAGATAATGTAATTGATTTCGATATTGGATCCGCTAATGAATTATCACTGGAACTGGATGGTTCAGGTTCAGGTGGCCAAAGCGAAGGATTGGAACTGGAGGCCCTGGGTTCTTCAGAGACCGCTCAAACGGCGGAAACCGGGTTGGAACTGACGCTGGATGATAGCAGTGAGCAGGAATTTTCACTGGACATCGGTGATTCCAGTACCACAGGGGAGGGTGATACTTTTGAAGTTGGAGACCTTGAAATCTCCCAGGGTGGTATCGATCTTGATCTCATGGGTAATGACAGTACCGATGATGATATAGACTTTTCGAATACCATGGAATTACCGAGGCGGGCTTTAGATCCAAAGCACAAACTGTCATCCACAGGAAGTGGAAATGAATTCGACTTGCAGATCGAGGATGAACAGGATCGGAATGAGAATGACAGCACCATGCAGTTATCCGAACTCGAGCTCGAGATGGATGATGAGGAGGATGAAGCGGAGCATACTGTTTTTGTTCCACGCACCAGCGATACAGAGGAGCAGAGCGAAGCAGATGAAATCGCCACCAAGCTTGATCTGGCGAAGGCATATGTAGAGCTTGGCGATAGCGATAGCGCAAAAACAATCCTGCAAGAAGTAATTACCGGCGGGAATGCGGATCAGCAGCGACAGGCCAGGGAACTGTTGCGACAATGTGGTTAACGCTCGGTCGGTGACGACCAATCCGTAGTGAAAGCAATTCCTCTGCGTGTTAGATAGTGATCATCCGCGGTACTGTCTTCCAACCATTTCCTGGATATGAAGATTGCTGCCGGAGTTGAATACCGGGGTACATATTTCGCTGGATGGCAGAGGCAGCATCATGCCCCCAGTGTCCAGGAGCATGTGGAACAGGCTCTCTCCATAGTTGCGGATCACAAAGTCATAACAGTCTGCGCGGGTCGTACGGATACCGGTGTACATGCGGTCCAACAGGTGATCCATTTTGAAACGAGCGCAAACAGGCCCGATCATTCCTGGGTACTCGGGTGCAATGCCAATATGCAGTCGGATGTCTGTCTACGCTGGGCAATGCCCGTGGATGGCAGTTTCCACGCCAGATTCTCAGCCTTGAGTCGAACCTACCGTTACGTGATATTGAACCGGAAATACCGTTCTGGGATAACACACGGTCTGGTTGCCTGGGAACACAGACCGCTCGATGCTGGTTTGATGGCCAGGGCGGCTGCTGATTTAATCGGCGCCCATGATTTTACCTCTTACCGTGCAGTTGCATGCCAGGCAAATAACCCGGTTCGCGAGATTCGCAGGCTGGATGTTACACGTGAAGATCAATATGTATTCATTGAAATCGAGGCAGATGGTTTTTTGCATCATATGGTGAGGAATATCGCCGGGGTATTGATCGCCATAGGTAAAATGGACCGGGACCTGAACTGGGCATCAGAAATATTGCATGCCAGGGATCGGAATAAGGGCGGGGTAACCGCTCCACCGGGTGGGCTTTATCTGCTTGATGTTGAATACCCGGAGAAATTTGGTATTCCGAATCCGGCGTATGAGGGCAGAATACTGTTAACCGTCTGATTCTGAAAATCAGTGAAGAAAGTCTAATCGAATGAACAGGGTACGAGTCAAGATCTGCGGCATCACTCGTTCGGTGGATGCTGTTGAGGCAGCAAGGGAGGGAGTGGATGCAATCGGACTGGTATTCTATGGCAATAGCCCCAGGTCGGTTGACGCAGATCTGGCCAGGGAGATCATTTCAAGACTGCCGCCATTTGTGTGCAAGGTGGGACTGTTTGTCAATGCAGACCGTGGATATGTTCAGTTTATTACAGATCAGGTTTCACTGGACCTGTTGCAATTCCATGGTGAGGAATCCGCAGCAGAATGCGGTAGTTTCAGACTGCCCTATATCAAGGCCGTCAGGATGCATCCCGGGGTAAATTTGGCGGAGATTTCCAAACGATATGCTGATGCAGCCGGTATCTTGATCGACAGTTACGTGGAGGGTGTAGCCGGCGGTACCGGGAAAACTTTCGCCTGGAGCCGGGTTTCCGACCAGTTCGAAAAACCCTTGGTGCTTGCCGGTGGCCTGACTGCGGAAAATGTCACGGAAGCAGTGCGTCAGGTCCGGCCCTATGCGGTGGATGTGAGCGGAGGTGTAGAATCTTCCAAGGGAGTCAAGGATCGGGCGAAAATAGCCAAGTTCATGGATCAGATCAGGCGCTTATGATGGGCTTTAAAATCTCAACCAACACAATGGTAACTGAATATGAATAATCGGGACTATCTAATTGAAATGATGAGTGAGAAGCAACTTGACAGACGTGAAGTTGCAGAGCTGTTGATAGTGAAACGGGAGACAGTGGATCATTGGTTACTCCCGAATGAGGCATCGCATCACGAGGAAGTACCCGACATGGCGATAGAATTGTTGAGGATCAAAATGAGAGACCGGATAACCTGATTCCATAGTTATGAACTGGTTTAAAAAATTACTACCCTCCAGAATAAAGACCAATGGCGTCGGCAGGCGATCCGTACCCGAAGGCATATGGAAAAAGTGCAACCGTTGCAGTGCTGTACTTTACCGCGCGGAACTCAACAGGAATATGGAAGTTTGTCCAAAGTGCTCTCATCACATGCGGATCCGTGCCCGTGACCGTCTGGATTTTTTTCTGGATCGGGAACCACGGGAAGAAATAGGCGCTGGTATAAGACCTGTGGACAAACTGAAATTCCGTGATACCAAAAAGTATCGTGACAGGCTGGCGCAGGCACAAAAACAAACCGGCGAAGGCGATGCCTTGGTTGCGATCCGTGGTCAGCTTAAATCGATGCCGGTAATTGTCTGCGCTTTTGAATTCGAATTTATGGGTGGATCCATGGGGTCCGTGGTTGGAGAGCGGTTTGTACTGTCCGTGGAAGCTGCGATAGAAGCCAGTTGTCCGCTCATATGTTTTTCCGCCAGTGGCGGAGCCCGTATGCAGGAGGCGATTATCTCACTTATGCAGATGGCCAAAACCAGCGCCGCCTTGGGCAATATGCGCAAGCTGGGTATCCCCTATATCTCGGTACTCACGGATCCAACTACCGGAGGAGTATCTGCAAGTCTGGCAACCCTCGGTGATATCAATGTGGCCGAACCTGACGCGCTTATAGGATTTGCCGGTCCGCGGGTGATCGAGCAGACCGTCAGGCAGACACTTCCCGAAGGCTTCCAGCGCAGCGAATTTCTGCTGGAACATGGCGCAATCGACATGATCCTCGACAGGCGAGAAATGCGTGATCGCATCGCATCCATGCTTGCGATACTCTTGCATCTGCCGGCTCCTGCCTCTTGATTAGATGGATAAAGCTAAGATTAGGTGTATAAGTCGGCGTGATGCATCCTGCTGTGGAACACGGTAAGCCTGCCGGAAAGAATTCGCTCGGAGAATGGCTGCAGTGGCAGGAGTCACTTCACTTTAGCGCCATCGATCTGGGCCTGGATCGCGTGGCACTCGTCGCGGGGCGGCTGCTTCCGGAATCTGCTCCCTTCAGTGTCATAAGTATCAGCGGTACCAACGGCAAGGGCTCCAGCGCAGTCATGCTGGAGCAGCTCTACTCGGGAGCCGGCTACAGAACAGGCTGCTATACTTCGCCCCATCTGCTGCGATACAACGAACGTATTCGGATCAATGGGACTGAAGTAAGCGATGATATGCTTTGTGAGTCCTTTCAAAAGATCAACAGAGCCCGTGGCGACATCTCGCTGACGTACTTTGAATTTGGTACCCTGGCGGCACTGGATATCTTCCACCGGAACCAGGTGGAACTGGCTATTCTTGAGGTGGGTCTTGGAGGCCGGCTGGATGCAGTGAACATCATGGATGCCGATGTCGCGCTGGTCTGCACAATTGATATCGATCATGAGAAGTGGCTGGGAGCGGATCGAAACTCGATCGGCTACGAAAAGGCAGGTATTTTTAGAAAAGGCCGGCCGGCAGTATGTTCCGATCCGCAGGCGCCGCAGAGCATACTCGAGAGTGCGGACCGTATAGGCGCCCGGCTTTATCTGGCCGGGAGAGACTTCAGTTGTCACCGGCACGGCGATCTTTGGTCCTGGGAGTCCGGGATTACCGGCTCCCAATCCGATTTGCCCTGCTTTCATCCGGATAATTCGTGCTTGATCTGGAATGCCGCTGGTGTCCTCATGGTCACCCGCCTGCTGGAGAAGCGATACCATTTGCCCAAGGATGCAATGGCCAGGGTTATCAATAAGTTCCGCATGCCTGGCAGGTTCCAGATTGTACCTGGTGATATCGAGTATGTTCTCGATGTGGCGCATAACCGGCAGGCCGCTGCACAACTGGCGGCTAATCTGGCGGCCTTGCCCAATGCAGGACACACCTACATGGTTATCGGCATGTTGATGGATAAAAACCATGACCTAGTACTTACGGCGCTCTCAAATTCCGCCGATTTCTGGTATGTTGTCCCAACCGGTGGCGAGCGAGGTATGCAGGCCGGCGATCTTGCTGAAAAACTGAACCGGTATGTCGATGCTGCCTGGGTCAAGACTTTTGATGATCTACATACTGC
>MGYR01000211.1:28714-28897 GCA_001801825.1 Gammaproteobacteria bacterium RIFCSPLOWO2_02_FULL_56_15
TTTAAAATCCCATGCAACGCAGGTTGAAAGAACGTCTGATCGGTGCCGCGGTTCTGGTGATGATCGCGGTCATATTTATACCCATGCTGCTGGATAATTCCACGCAGAAAGAGACCGAGATCACCACAACCAATATTCCCCAGAGAACTGGCAATCAGTTCAGTTCCAGAATCAAGCCGGTAG
>MGYR01000212.1:0-11029 GCA_001801825.1 Gammaproteobacteria bacterium RIFCSPLOWO2_02_FULL_56_15
ATGACGTTAAGTCGATAAAGTAAATCTTCCCGAAAGGTCCCTTGTTCCACGTCATCTGACAGATTATGGTGCGTGGCGGAAACGATACGCACATTGACCGGGACACTCTTTGTGGACCCTACCGGCCGCACCTCGTTTTGTTCCAGAACACGCAGTAATTTTGCCTGGGCAGCCAGTGGCATGTCCCCGATTTCATCCAGGAAAACAGTCCCGCCATTAGCCGCCTGAAACAGTCCGGCATATTCGCGTGTTGCGCCTGTAAACGCTCCCTTGCTGTGTCCAAATAATTCCGATTCCAGTAACGATTCCGGTATAGCGGCGCAATTGAAGGCCATAAAGGTTTGATTACACCTGCCACTGGCTTTGTGGATAGCCCTGGCAAGCAGTTCCTTGCCTGTGCCTGTCTCACTCTGGATGATAATACTGACATCGGTGACCGCAGATGCCTTGGCCTGATCTAACAACGCTTGCATTACTGCGCTACGATGTATGATTTCCGAGCACCAATCCTGATCAGAAGAAGTGGTCTCATAGGGCCCTGCCTTAACATATTGCTTAAGGGCTTTCTCCAGTTTGTTAAGCAGTACGTTTCCCTCAAATGGCTTGGTTAGATATTCATAAACACCCTGTTGGGTGGCGGCCACTGCATCGGGGATAGTGCCATGGGCGGTAAGAATGATCACCGGCAGGTTCAAATATCTCTGCTGAATAATCTCAAACAATGCCATACCATCCATGCCCGACATCTTGAGATCGGTTACCACAGCATGAGGGCGGTAGGTTGCGAGCTTGGTCAGGGCTTCTTCCGCGCTGCCGACTGCATTTACATCGTAACCATTGGCCTTCAGACGGACGCTTATCAGATGCAAGAGATCCCTGTCATCATCAACCAGAAGAATCCTGGGTTTATTTTCTCTTGTTTGTATCATTGTCTCTTTTGCGGTATTCCCCGCTCATTGATCTGCCGTTCAATAGACTTTAATGCTTCAATTTGATTAAGTAACATCTTGTTCTGTTCTTGCAGGATTTGTGCCTTGTTGCGCATTTCATTCAGATTGGAAATAATTTCCTCAATTCTTGCTGACATTTCCTCTATATTCCGCCCACTCTGCCGGCGTTGTTCCAATATATCCCTCCAAATCAGGGCAAATTGCTGATAATCCTGTTTTATCCGGTAGGGTGATACTTCGAATGATTCTACTGCCCGGTCCAGGGCGGTGATCGCGTTAGAATATTGTTCGTCAGATGCATTTTTAGGTGTACTTAATAAAACGGCCAGTTGAACTTGCTGAATAACAGGATCACTGTTTTGTTGCCGTAACAATTTCTCGCTTTCCTGACTGATACCTGTGTCCGGTAACATCCTGACCCATCGGTAATAATCCAGCACGGGTACCTGCGGGGATGCTATTGTACGTTTCAGGGCTGTCGATAAATTCATGCATCCATTGAGAATCAACACAGTACACAACAGGATTACCTCCATCACACGATGTAACTGAAAATGTGAATTTTTCACAAGCCAACCCCTTGGGAGAGCGGCAGTTGAACGCGGATGCGGGCGCCCTGCCAGCCATCAAGCACTTCTATTTTTCCGCCATTAAGTTCGACATATTCACGGGTTATAGCCAGTCCCAGGCCGGTTCCCTTTAAGAACGGCTTATCCGCCGGTTGTTGTCCCTGGTAATAAGGTTCGAACACATCACTCCGTTCTTCAGGAGGGATTCCAGGCCCATTATCGCGTATTTCCAACACGGCCGTTTCCGTTTCCCGCTTCAGACTGATTTCAATCTTTCCGTTCTGTGGCGTGTACTTAATGGCGTTGGAGATCAGGTTATCCAGAACCACTCGCACCTGTTCCAGATCACTATAGATGGTAACTTTTTCAATATGACGCACTATCCGGATCTGTCCTGTCTTGATTGCCAGCCTGTGATCGGATAATACTCGATTAATAACTTCCTCGAACCTGACCGGATGAGGCATTGGCTTCACTAGTGCCGGACTTTCAACATTATACCGTAACAGATTTTCTATCAGTTCCTGCAAACGTAGACAATTCTTATGAAGAATATTGATAATATCTTTTTGATCGTCTGTAAAGCTGCCCACAACCCCTTCGCCTAAGAGTGCGGTCCCTTCCAGAAGGGCCGCCAAGGGAGTTTTAAGTTCATGGGAAACATGATGCATGAAAAATGTGCGTTGTTGTTCCAGGTCTTTGAGTCTGTTCCGTAACCAATTAAGCCGCTGTCCCAGATCCCTCAAGTCGCGAGGACCGTTTATTTGAACAGGTATGTCATAGCGGCCGCTTCCAAGACGATTAATCGTGCGATCAATCTGGCGCAGTGGCCTGGTGATCAGTATGGTAAACAGTCCCGCCATCAATAATGCGACAAAAAATAACAACAATACCTCATACGTTAACAGACGGCGGGTTTGGTTTGTATTCAGGCGTTGCTCCTTCACCTGGTTATTGATCCACTCATCAATCTCATACAGAATTAAGTAGGCATGGTCCAGAAGTGCTGTGTAGGCAGAGATCAGGTTTTCATCTTTCTGGTTCCTGCTTAGCAATTCAAATACATTATTTTCTTCGCTGCGCAGCATGCCTATCTCAGCTTTAATTTTCGGATTGATATTCATTTCAATTAAACTATCCGAAGTATCCTTGAATTTTTCCCTTCTGCCTGAATAAATCGCCAGTAATTGGCTGTCTTCTAAAACAAAGTATTGACGTGCATTCCGTTCCATTGCGGTAGTCTGCTCGATTAAATCGCTGGCTGCTCGCATGGCTTGCGCGGTCTTGGTTATCATCTCTTCACTGCGTTTACTGAGCTTGTCGAGTTGATTTGCCAGGATTATGACGGTTACTACAAGCAAACAGGTCATTGCAAGATAGCCGGTTATAGTGAGTTGCAGAATTGAACTGGGTCTGAAAGTATTCAGAAGATTCTTGATAATAGACAAACCAGCAGCAACCATTTTGAGTATCAACTGAAACTTGCTTCAGCGTGCTCTGGTATTCGCAACATCCCAATCTGGCTCATCTTAGGGAACGGTTTTCGTCAAATGCTCATTTATTATCATATAAACTCCGCTTTTCGATACTCTTGTACACGCCTGAACGAAATATTTCGCGTTTGATACAGGTCCTAATTGTCAAAACTGAAGATACGATATTGAAACCTGGACGATCATTGTGGATTAAAGACTGAAAACAGCGTATGAGCAAGTTCCAAACGGGTAAAAGGCTTACTGATTAAAGCTTTCTCACAGACCTTCTTGATTTGCTTCTCAATTAATCCTTTGACTGAACCGCTCACTATTGCCACAGGAAAACTGAGGGATAGGGATAGGAAAATCAATCCTCATCGATCCTGAATTGTTATCCCGGATCGCCTCCCAGCCCCATCAGATAGTCGTCGTAGATGGGTATGCGCGGTGCGGCGCGGGCAACGGTCAGCAGCGATTGCACGGCGGGCGATTGATCGATTGAGCATTGCATGCATGACCATCCTCGAATTTACGGCGGCGGGCGTCGGCATCATTCTTGAGGAGCGTATTTCTATAGGATCAGTTGTTTTTCGCGCCCTGGTCTATCCAGTCCTTGATGGTTTCAATCTGCTCGAATTCCAATGCTAATGCCCGCCCCTCAGGCAAGGCTTCCGGATGGTGGGGCGGCATCTGAATCTGCGGATCGGCCTGATGGGAAATCAACTGGAACAGGGAGCTGATTTCACTGTGACCAGCGACCACCATCGGCCCCAGATTTGTCCCTTTCATAACATGATCATAGTCGGCAACACTGAAACCGGATTTCGCCACCCCTTCGCCATCCCTCGTGTGACATTTGCTACAGTTGTTCTTCAGGATAGGCATGACATCGCCAGAGAAACTTACCTGGTCACTGCAAGCAGATAGAAGCAAGGGTATGAGCAAAGCAAGCAAAGAGGAAAGATGATTCTTCATAACTGCCTCCCTTTCATGCTGTAGTACGTCCGGTTAATGAAATACTACATACTGGTTTCCTTGGCTAAATTATAGATGATCATCACTCAACCGGGGTCAGTGTGGCTAAAAATAAATCACTCCGGCCCCAATAACTCTCCGGCCCCAATAACTTTATTCGTAACGCAGGGCCTCGATCGGATCCAGGTTTGCGGCCTTGGCGGCCGGCAGAATCCCGAATACCATTCCCACCATCACGGAGAATCCCAGCGCCAGCATGACGGCCCAGAGCGGTGTATGGGCCGGCGGAAAGTTCGGAATGTAAGAGGCGGCCAGGATGCCGATACCGTAACCGAGAATCAGGCCGATGATCCCGCCAAGCAGGCAGAGGATCAGGGCCTCAAGCAGAAACTGCAACAGGATATGCTGCCGCTTGGCGCCAATGGCCTTACAGATCCCGATCTCACGGGTCCGCTCGGTCACCGAGACCAGCATGATGTTCATGATCCCGATTCCGCCGACCAGCAACGAGATACTGACGATGCCTCCCATGACCACGGTGACGCTGTTGAGGATGTTGTTGAATGAATCCGTCAGTTGCTCCGCCGTCTGGATGTTGAAATCATCATCCACGTCCGGTTTGAGTTCATGGGAATCCCGCAGCAGGCGCTTGATCCTGCTCTTGATGGCTTCAAGCTCTTCCAGCGAGGCGATGGTCAACTGGATGAAAATGTCGGGTTCCACGATGTTGCCCATCAGGCTCTGCATGGAGTTGTAAGGCAGCAGCACGAAATTGTCCTGGCTCTGGCCGAAGATCTCGCCGCGCGGCTCCATCAGGCCGATGATTTTGATCCACTCCCCATTGATTGCGATGAACTCCCCCGTGGGGTCCTCCGGGAGCGAGAGAGTCTTGCGCAGTTCCTCGCCGATGATGCAGACCCTGCGCCGGGTTTTGTTGTCGCTGTCGGAGAGAAAGCGGCCATATTTTGCATACAGGCTGGCCACCTGCTGGTAGGTGTAAGTGGTGCCCTGGATCGAGGCGAAGGCCGTTTCCGTGCCGTAACGGATCTGCCCGGAGGTATTCGATTGCGAGTAGAGCACCGGGGTGATTGACTCGATGCCGGAGACCCGGTAACTGACGAGGTCGAGATCCGCCGGAGTCAGTCTCGCGATTCGGCCCTGCATCCGATCCTTCATAGGGGTGTAGGAGCGGATGGTGATGCTGTTGCTCCCAAGGCCCTGGAATTGCTGGCCGATGGTGTAGCTCAGTCCCTGGATGATGGACACGGTCGCGATGACCGAGGCGACCCCGATGATGATGCCGAGCGTGGTCAGGAAACTTCGGAAGGCATGGGCACTGATCGAGGTAAACGCCGCGCGGATGCTTTCTACGATGATGAACCACATTGGGGTCGTACCGCGCTAATGGGTGACCGCTGCCCTGCCGCTGGGCTGGTCCTCGGCGATCCGTCCGTCCAGGAGCCGGATGATGCGCCGGCAGTGCGCGGCAATATCGTTTTCATGGGTCACCACGATGATGGTCTGTCCTTCGTCGTACAATTCATCGAATAGACGCATGATATCCCGGGTGGTCTGGGAATCGAGGTTTCCCGTTGGTTCATCCGCAAGGAGGATGGAAGGCCGGGTGACCAGAGCGCGTGCAATGGCCACACGCTGGCGTTGTCCGCCGGATAACTCACTTGGCAGATGCTGCATACGATCACCGAGCCCGACGCGTTCCAGGACGGCTATCGCCGCCTCCTTGCGCGCCTTGAGTCCGAGACCGCGATAGATCAGCGGCTGGATCACGTTCTGCAGGGCCGTGGCGCGGGGCAGGAGATTGAAATTCTGGAAGATGAATCCGATTTCCTTGTTGCGGATCTCCGCGAGCTGGTTCTGCGTCATGCCGCTGACATCCTGAGTGTTCAAAAAATACTGCCCCGAGGAGGGTGTATCCAGGCAACCCAGGATATTCATGATGCTCGACTTGCCCGAGCCGGAAGGTCCGATAAAGGCCACATACTCATTCTTGGATATCTGCAGATCGATCTCGTCCACCGCCTTGATGAGTTCCTGGCCCATGACAAAATGCTTGCTCACGGAATTGAGCTTAATCAGTTCCATGGCCGGCTGCTCAACCTGCTTTTGCCTTCACCTTGTCCCCGTCCTTGAGATGTTGCAGCACGTTATCCGGCCCGGTGATGATGATGTCTCCGGTGGCGACACCGGATTTGATCTGCTGATAGGCATCGTCCGAAATGCCCACCTTCACTTCGGTCTTCGTCGCCTTCCCCGCCTTGTCCACGAACACATAATACGAAGTGTTGTTTTTGGTACGGTCCTCATCCACCAGGATCGCCTGCACCGGCACGGCAGGCGCCTCTTCCGTGGTGGCCGTGAAGATCTCCGCGCGGCAGGACATCCCCGGACGCAGCTTGATCGGCGGAGTGTCCGTGAATCCGATCTTGACGAGGAAACTCAAGCCCTGAGCGCCTTCTGCCTTCTTGGCCGAGATGGCGATGGAATTCACTTTGCCGCTGATAGGGATATCCTGATGGGCGATGGCATACACCTTGGCCTCCTGTCCCAACTGGATGTTCGCGATGTCCGCTTCATCGATATTGACCTCCGTGTGGATGCTCTCGGGGTTGGCGATCGTCATCAGGCTGGAGCCGGGTATATTCGTCGTGCTGGAGATCGCCGTCTCGCCGACCTTGATGTCCAGCGAGGTCACAACGCCATTGATCGGGGAAAAGGCCCGGGTCTTGCTCAAGCGGTTTTCCGCCTGCTCCATTTGCGCTTGCGCCTGCTGCAACGATTCCCGACTGGATTCCAGGTCCGACCTGGCGATGTCCAGTTCGTTGGTGGCGATCTCGAAGGCGTCCTCATCGAGCAGTTTGCGCTCGAAGATTGCCTTCTTGCGTTCCCATTGCTTTTGCAGGTTCTCCACCCGCAATTGCTGACGCTCGATCGCGATCTCCTGCATCCGGACGGCGGCCCGGTTCTGTTCCACGGCGGCCTTATAGACCTCATCGTCGATCTGCAAGAGCAACTGGCCTTTGCTGACGCGATCCCCCTCTTTGACATGGATCGCGGTGACCTTGCCGATCTCCTCGGTACTCAACAATACCTCCTCCTCATGCGCCAGCGTTCCGGAGGCAAGCACGGAGGACTGGATGCTGCGCACCTGCAGGGTCTCGGTCTCGACTTCCTTGAAGTTACCCTTGCCATACCGGTTTTTCAGCAGCGGCGCGGCAACCACTATCGCAAGGATTACAACGATGATCAGGATCTTCCGGGTCATGGCAATTTCAACCAGTATCAGGCAATAAGCAGAATGCAAGTGATGATGATCACCGACGGCGCGAGGACAATCGCAGCCGATCCGGCAAGGTCGCGTCCTGTCCATTGCCGATAACCCATCACCAGTAACACGAGCGCCCAGAGTGTGGTGATATCCACATTACTCAGTGTACTCGCCAGGGTATTCTGGCCTCCGGCATCCAGGGACAGCAGGCTGGTGAACGAAAGGGGGTTCATTCGATACGGGCTGAGCTGGCCGTTACTGCTGATCAGGATGTTAACCAGCGCGGCCAGTGAGGCAAATACCGTGGGCACGCTGCACCAACTGACCAGGGACAACCAGTTTTTGAATTTGAAACCATCGCTGGTGACCGCGGAAATGATCAGGAAATATAAAGCGGACAGACACAAGACCAGCGTCAGGATAATGGCAATGCTGAGGGCATTGATGGCTGCCATGACGGAAGGGGACATACTTCCCATGGCTTTACGTATCTGTTCCTGTGCCTCCTGGGACATATCTCCCCCGGTTCGGTCGATCGCTGTCTGTACCAGGGTATCCACCAACCAGGGGAAATCGACCGTGTTGTAGTAGCACAGCACGATGATCACATTGGCCGTAAGGATTAGCAGCAGAGGAAACAGGATGGACGGTTTTTCCCGGAGGGAGCGGAAAGCCTCGGTGGGCGAGGTAACGATATCAGTCAGTGTAGCCAGCGGACCTGTAGCAGGCATAGTTTCCTCCTTTCGTTGCGGGGGATCCGGCAGCAGGATCCCGCAGAGTACTTGCGGATCAGAATTTATAGCCGATGATTTCCAGTACTGAAAGATTCTGCTTTATTGATGTCGGTCTATCCCGCATACATCGGCGTCATTGTAGCAGATCGCTGCTCCTGAGCTTTGGCGTTATGCCACCCAGTGGGTAAATTCCTCAGTTCTTCCATTATTCATCCCCCAAGCGGATTGGATAGTATTGCCCATTCAATCACTCCCGCGTGGGGATCGAGAAGAGGTCCTCGGTGATGTAACGGCTGATGTCACGGATCTGCTCCTTGCTCAGGCTGTAGCGGTAGGTCGGCATTTCATTCCTGCCGGTCCAGAGGGTACGGATGATCCCGGTGTAATCCGCCACCGCCTGATCCAGGGACGGACCTCCGCCATCCTGGCCGCCCCTGCCTTCGTCTCCATGACAGGCCACGCAGTTCTGCTGATAGAGTCTCCTGCCGGTGGCCCTGTCGGGCGCGCCTTCAATGACCAGCACCTCCAGTCCTGGCTCGCTTTCATTGACCTGCTCTGCCGCTCGTGGTTCCGGATCGAGGCTGCCATCCAGGCTGAACATCCACAGACTGTCTCCGTGCCTATTCCTGGCGTACATGGTGCCGCCAGCCAGGACCGCCACATGCTGCCTGCCTTCATGCTCAAAGACCGTGACCGTGGTATTGACCCCGGCATCGGTCTGGAACTCCCACAGGCGATCCCCGTTGGCCTTGTCGAGCGCTGTCAGGCGGCCATCGCTACGTCCCGTGAATACCAGGCCACCGGCGGTCACCACGGAGCCGCTCATGCACTGCTCCGGCCACTGCTGGCTCCAGGCGATGCGGTTGCTGCGCAGATCCACGGCGGCAAAGATGCCCCGACGCGGAACTGCGAAGTCCCCGAAGCTGCCACCGAGGAAAGAGGTGTTATCGAAGGCCGGCGGTACAAACGCCTCCTCCCCGATCTTCGATGAGCCCATGTTGTCGCTGGCGCAGGCGTAGAACAGGTGGGTCTCCGGGTCATAGGAACTGGGCGGCCAGTTTCCCCCCATCATGGGTTTGTAGACCACCATCTCCTTCCAGAAGGGCGTGAAGATCCGGCCCCCGTTGACCAGGCGCACGCCTTCCGGGGCGATATCCACGGATTGAGGCACCAGGGCATCGCCGATAGGATAGGGTTGGGTGGCGCCAGTCGCCTGCCGTGGCTCCTGGGGCACCGCCCTCTCCTCAATCCCGATCAGGGGCTCACCGGTCTCCCGATCCAGAAGATAGACCCAGCCGGTCTTGGAAAACTCGGCCAGTCCCTTGCGTATGACACCAGCGAAGGGGGCATCGAAAAGCACCACCGGGTTGGGAGAATCATAATCCCAGATATCATGATGCACCTGTTGGTAATGCCAACGGTATTCACCCGTGGCCACGTCCAGGGCGATGATGGATGCGCTGTAGAGATTGTCACCGGGACGCACGGCGCCGTTCAGGTCCGGGGCGGCGTTGCCGGTGGAGAAATAGATCATCCCGAGTTCCGGATCCACGGCGGGGGTCTGCCACACCGGCGCACCCCCGTATTTCCAGGAATCATTGAAATCGGGCCAGGTATTGCCGCCCCATTCCCCCGGCGCGGGGATGGTATAAAAGGTCCACAGCAAGCGGCCATCTTTCGCATTGTAGGCCTTGACTCGGCCCCGCATCCCCCGCTCACCCCCGGCAAAACCGGTGATCACCATGCCCTCGTAATAGAGGGGCGCCGCGGTGATACTGTAGCCTTGGTGCGGGTCTTCGGCCTGGATGGACCAGATCACTTCCCCGGTGGCCTGATCCAGGGCGATGAGTTTTGCATCCAGGCGACCCAGGTAGATGCGGCCATCCCCCATGCCCACACCACGGCTGAGCCAGCCGCAGCAGACCAGCACATCCTCCGGGTTCAGTTTGGCCTCGTAATTCCAGAGGATCGCTCCACTCTCCACATCCAGGGCAAAGACATCGTTATCACCGGTAACCATATACAGTACGCCTGCATAGACCAGGCCCTGCGCTTGCCCCGACTGGTTGGGTTTCATTCCCGATCCCTTCAGGTGGGTGCGCCAGAGCGCCTTGAGGCCGGCAACATTCTCCCGGTTGATCTCACGCAAGGGGGAATACCTCTGATTGTAAAGATTTCCCCCGTTGGTCAACCAACCGTTCCGGGGCAACTCGGTCAGGCTTGGCGCAGTGAAGGCAGGCGAGAGAGTAATTTTCTCCACCGCCAGTAACGGATGGGCCGTAAGATGGAGAATAAAAACCAGCAGCAGCTTATTGAATGCAGGGCGTCTGCATTTCACAATCACACCTCTTTTCAGTATTTGTGTGTTTGTCCTCAACTATTAAGATTTCCGCGTTCCAGTCAGCGCAGCGCAAATACTATAACCTCGTCCCGTGCCACCACGGCCACGTATTGCCTGCCGTCCCTCCCCAGATAGGTCATGGGATTGGCATTGGCCATCTGCGGGAGTTTCGCCGCCCAAAGCTCTGCCCCGGTGGCGGCATCGAAAGCCCGAAAACGCTCATCCGTGGTAGCCGCAAAGAACACCAGGCCGCCTGCTGTCACCGTGGGACCGGCACTGCCGGCACCGCCGACACGCTGTTTCCCCTCAGGCAGGTTCTCATTGAGTCCGAGCACGGTCTCCCATGCGATCTCACCGGTTTTGGCATCGACCGCAATCAACCTCGCCCAGGGCGGCTTCTGGCAGGGCCAGTCATCGATGACCCTGCCTTCACTATTCCTGACCAGTACGCTGAGGGAGTGATAGGGACCCGGTCCATCCACACCCCCGCGATCGATGGTTAATACTGATCCTTCCGTGCCCACTCCATAGTTGCCGCCCGGCTTTTTCGTTTCCATCCAGCCAGTCCTGCCAAGATCACGAGAATTGATATAGATATAAGCGGTACCGGGATCGACGGCGGGACCACCCCAGTTGACTCCACCGCCGCCACCGGGAAATTGCACTGCGCTGCGGGGGGAGTCGCCGGCCTTGTGGTAG
>MGYR01000212.1:11058-13787 GCA_001801825.1 Gammaproteobacteria bacterium RIFCSPLOWO2_02_FULL_56_15
GCATGTTCCTCCGTGGTGTCCTCCGCCGTGACCAGGTCGGTCCGGCTGAAACTCACCCGGGCCAGGGGTGGTGGCTTCACCGGAAACGGCTGCGTGGGGGAGTACCATTCCCCCGGAACTTCGCCTGCCGTTACCGGCCTCTCCTCCACTGCATATACCGGTTCCCCCGTGACCCGGTTGAGGAGGAACAGATATCCAGTCTTGCCGATCAGGGCCAGGGCTGGGATCCTCACACCGTCTTTTTCCAGTTCGAAAAGGGCCGGTGGTGCGGGCTGATCGTAATCCCACAGGCCATGATGCACCGTCTGGAAATGCCACAGATACTCGCCGGTCTCCGCCTTGACTGCGACCACCGAATCGGCGAACAGGTTGTTGCCGGGCCGATCCCCGCCATAATAATTTCCGGCTGCCCCCGCCACGGGCATATACAGGATCCCCCGTTCTTCATCCACCGTCATGCTGAAGGCCCACACATTGACCCCTGAGCGTCCCTTCCAGCCCTCGTCCAGCCAAGTCTCGTGCCCTACTTCTCCCAGCTGCGGCACCGTATTGAATTCCCATAACTTGCTGCCCGTCCGGACATCAAAGGCCCGCGTGTTCCCCGCAGGTCCGATGGACTGCTCCCCGGGATGGGCGCCCAGGATGACCACATTCCGGTAGATAGTAGGTACGGAGCGGAATGGGACGCCTATTCCAATCTCCCCGTTTTTTCCGAAATCCTGCACCCTCTCGCCAGTGACGGCATCCAGGGCGATCATGCGGTCTTCCGCCATGAAGAGGATGCGGGGTGACAGTCCTTCCTCACCCGGCCAGTAACTCACCCCCCGGACCGAGGGCCTGCCATCCGACAACTCAAACGACCAGAGGGTCTTCCCCGTATGCGCCTCCACGGCCGCTGCGCCCTTCGCAGTGCTCAGGTACATCACCTCGGCGATCACGATTGGAGTCGATTGTGAACCCGCGGGATGGCTCCACACAGTCTGTAACTGTTGGACGTTTTCCCGGTTCACCTGCGTGAGTGGGGAAAACCTCTTCCCATCCAGTTCCCGGTTGTAGTTGCGCCACTCTCCGACTTCCCCGCCGGCCGCTGGCACGTCCCCAGGCGCCCCGAGCAACCCCATGAGGAGGGTCACCAGGAAGGCCAGCGGCCACCGGACCTGGCGTGTCAGGAACGGGCAAAGGATCAGAGTAAATATATAAACATCCTTGGTCATTTGTCATTGGCCAGGGATTGGATCAATCCTCCTTGATCCGGAACCGCCAGTTGTCTTTATCCCTCTCGATCCAGCCTACAGTCGGATCGCAGAAATGACTGCCGATAATCAAAACCTTGCTGTCTCCGTACTGTTCGATGAAGTTTTTTCTGGTCTGGCAGGAGCGGGCCTTGTCCATGCAAAAATTTCCTGGCAGGAGGGGCTCGGCGATCTGGATCGGGTGATGCATCATATCCCCGGTGATGATGGCTTCCTCGCCGGCCGAGGCGATGTGGATGCTCACGTGGCCCGGGGTGTGCCCGGGTGTCGGAAACAACCGGAGCTCATCACTTACTTGGTGTCCGGGCTCAATGAAATCGGCGAGCTTCGCATCCAGGATCGGCTGAATGGAATCCACCAGGTGCTGAGCATGTACGGTTCCGTCATGGGGGACCTGCTTCCAGTGGTCCCACTCCAGGCGGCCGAAGAGGTAACGGGCGTTGGGAAAGGTAGGCACCCATTTCCCGTTCACCTTCCGGGTATTCCAACCCACATGGTCGAAATGCAGGTGCGTGCAGAGCACGGTGTCGATCGTCTCGACCGGGCAGCCGGCGCGCTCCAGGTCTGCGAGGAACGAGGTTTGCATATTGTTGAATATCTCGTGTTCCCTCCAGCGATCATTGCCGATACAGGTATCGATCATGATCCGGCGATCGGGGGTTTTCACCACAAAACACTGGAAGGTGATCAACATGTCCCCTTCCGGCGTGGCAAAGTGGGGGAACAGCCAGTCGTACTGTTTCATCAATTCCCGGGACCCGCCTTCCAGCAGGAAGGCCAGAGGATCGACATGGTTGTTGAGTTCCACGATCCGAGTCACCTCCACATTGCCTATGGTCCAACTCCGCATGTGTTCTGCTGCCATAAATCCCTCCTGATTAACGTAATTTGATTCTAAGTAGCTGAGCGAATTTCCTACAGTGCATTACCGCAGGGAAGCCGGCGGACCGAGTGGATTAAAGGGGCCGGGGCTGAAGCCACGGCCCCTTTAATCCAACTCCGCGGCCGGCAAGGGTGGATTTCCCAGTATCATATCCGCGGCCTTCTCCGCCACCATGACCACCGCGGCATTGGTGTTGCCGCCGATGAGCCCGGGGAATACCGAGGCATCGGCCACGCGCAGTGCCTCGATGCCATGCACACGCAGCTCCGGATCCACCACGCTGTCGGCGCCGGTCCCCATGCGGCAGGTGCTGACCGGGTGGTGGACGGTGACCGCATACTGGCGGATATACTCCTTGATGGCCGCTTCCTCCTGTACTGCGGCCCCGGGCAATAGCTCTTCCGCCTGATAGCGGGCGAAGGCAGGGCTCTGGAAGATGCGGCGCGAGATCCGGATGCTGCGATACAGGGGCTCGATATCCTCCGGCGCCGACAGCAGTTGCGGGTCAATCCGGGGGGCGATATGGGGATCGGGACTGGCAAGGGTGACTGCGCCCCGGCTCTGCGGATATAGCAGCACGGGGTTCATGGCAT
>MGYR01000213.1:0-864 GCA_001801825.1 Gammaproteobacteria bacterium RIFCSPLOWO2_02_FULL_56_15
ATGAAGGAATTCGTCCCCCAACCAGGCAGGCTGATGGATCAGGTACGTGAGGTCCTGCAGTTTTATCATAGGGATGTTGCAGTTTCGACCCAGAATCAGGCCCTTAATGCCATCCTATTCCTATATCGGGATGTTTTAAAGTCCCCGGTGGAAGCACAGATACGGGCGCTACGTTCTACCCGAAACGCCTGCCCACGGTGCTCAGCAAGAAGGAGCTCTCGTTATTATTTGCACCTATGCCAACCAGACATATGCTGCTGTTCAGATTAATGTATGGGGGTGGATTGCGTGTGCTGGAAGTATTGAACATCCGTGGTGTCAGAATAAACTTTCCTCTCCTCGTCTCAGCGATTTTCCCATCATTTCCAGCCTGTTTTCTGCAAAAGTTTACTCTGACCCCACATAACCGATGTTTATGCGCATTTTTCTTTTAATGACGCGCAGAGTTCTTTCAGCATCCCAGGACAGTATTCCCCGGTAAAGGCAGAGCCGTGCATGCAGCACAGGGTTTGCGGATTCAACTGGATGAGCCTTGAGAAATAACTTTCATGATTTCGGGTCCAGCCCCAGGATCCTGGATCGAGTTCATCAAAGAGTGGATAACCGATGTCCTTGATTGGGCATGCCTCTCTTAACGGGACTTCGCCTGTGCCTGTCTGAGTAAATAGATCGCTGGCCAGCAAAGCCCGGGTTGTCGTTTCGAACATCAGTCCGGCTTCCCAGCCATGAGGGAAGTGAGGGGTGGCAAGAAATCTTATCCGCATGCTCCCCAGTTCCAGCTCTTCCCCATCCCCCATCACCCGGGGAGGCCGAAGATAGGCGCCGCCATTGATCATGTTGTTGACTCCTGAAGTAAGAATCTCC
>MGYR01000213.1:1033-1429 GCA_001801825.1 Gammaproteobacteria bacterium RIFCSPLOWO2_02_FULL_56_15
CCAGGAGCAGATATTGGTTGAACGAAAAGGATACTCCAGGTATAGCCCCCTCGATCGGATGATTGATACGGTAAATCCCCTTGCCGGTATTTCCTTCAAGGGAAACAACCCGGGAAATGTTTACCTTGCGTTCCCTATTGGTAAACCGCAGGGATTCTTTCGCCTGGACAATCTTGCTTACTACAGTATTCATAATTTCTTCTCCCTGACTATCTGGATTCTGGTGATTCAGGAACATCATGGTCAGACCAATGTCCGAAAACCGGGAAAATTTCAAAAATAACCAGTGCAGACATTGCCTTGTTTGAGTGCGGTAGATGGGTGAAGCGCAGCGTAACCCATCATTCCTCGTATCCATAAACTTCATCCTCGCCGGTAACTTCCGCCCAAACTTTT
>MGYR01000213.1:1447-2713 GCA_001801825.1 Gammaproteobacteria bacterium RIFCSPLOWO2_02_FULL_56_15
ACATAACGATGAAACGTCGAGTACGGCCAGTCCGCCACTTCAAGCAGCAGCTGGCGTGTGTTTTCGGCCAGATTGACCGTGAATAAATAGGCGCCTCCAGGAACAAAATACCGCCTTGCGTGCATCCATACCGATCCCATCATGGCGATGGGTTACGCTATGCTTCACCCATCCTACCGCGCTTCGAAGCCTTCTCTGATAACTCTTTCTCTTGGCACACGAGTTCGTAATGAACAGCGGCTGCAACTGTTTGCCGGCGCCGGAGCTTATTGCTCTCGTGCTTCGCATCCCGTTTTCTCCCGGCATAAGCCCCACGACTTTTCTTGGGTCCGACGTGCTCGCTCTTCTTTGCTTTATTGGCCATGGCTATCAACTGCGCGCGGTATATCGACTCCCCCTAATCCGCGCCGCTTTTTGGCGTTTGTTTGATGGGTTTATTATGCCATTTCTTACAATGCATCATTCTCATTAGGTTCAATGCTTTTAACTTTTGAAAGAGCACTAATAAAGTTTTTCTTATTACCTCGTTTTGCTCGTTCAGATAAATATTCTTCTGTAATGAGTGCTGACATTTTTTCCGCTAATGCGGTTGCAACAAATTGATTAATTGAAATATTGTCTTGCTTTGCCAGATCCCTCACACGCGCATGAAGTGAATCTGGAAGTCTCAAGCTGATTGTACTCATGATTATTCTCCTATAACGCGAAGAAATTCTTGCGGTGTTATTGTGCTGATTCTAAATTTCTCAGACCCTGCAAAATCCCTGATATTGTGGGTCACAATAAAACTACATTCAGATACGACAGCTAACTCTAATATAAAATCGTCACCTGGATCTTTTAAATTAGGACGCCATAAATAATGTACCTGCCGATGACTCCCAACTGTACACATATAATCAATAATATCTTCTATGTCTGCATGAGTAAGACCAATGCTACGAGACATTCGTTTAGCTATAGCTTCGTATTCCAGTACAAGGGGAACAGACAAATTAAATTCATATTTACCACTGTCAATTAATGATAGCAATTTAAACGAAGCGCCTCGCTTCGAGCGTAAGGCTGAAATAAAAACACATGTATCAATTACAATTGATGTGTTCACATTGGTATTATATGTGATACCAATTAATAGTCAACAGGGTGCATGTATTGAAGGCCTAACCGTTGCTTATCCGAACGGTCCTAAACACTCCGTGATGCCGCGTTCGTATAGTAAGTGAGGATGACGATTCCTTGTTGTGGCTCACCGGGTATAATAAA
>MGYR01000213.1:2803-5095 GCA_001801825.1 Gammaproteobacteria bacterium RIFCSPLOWO2_02_FULL_56_15
GCACGATGATACCGGCATTCCCGCAACCCAGAGGGGGACCCGGCCGCTTGCGCCAATCCGTGGCCCGCTGGTGTTTCAACAGCATCCCCATCGAGGAATTCTGTGAGGCTTTGCAGGACATGGGCGTCACCGGCATGGACCTCGTCGGACTGGAGGAATGGGACGCCTGCAAGCGGTACGGCATCACTCCCAGCATGGTGCAGGGCGCCGGAACTTTCCTGCCCGCAGCACCCGGCAGCACTACCCGGTTTGGTCCCTCCTTCGGCTGGAACCGGATCGAAAATCACGAGGAACTCCTCGTTACCGCCAAGAAGAATATTGATCTGGCAGCGAATGCAGGCCTGCCGAATATTATCGGACTCTTCGGGGATAGACAGGGGATGACGGATGCAGAAGGGATCAGGAACTGCGTACGGGGGTTGCGGCAGATCGTGCCGTACCTGGAGGAGAAGCGGATCACCCTCGGTATCGAACTGCTGAACAGCAAGGTCGATCATCCCGATTACCAGGGCGATAACACCGCCTTCGGTGTAGCGGTCTGCCGGCAGACCGGATCAGAACATGTGAAGCTGGTCTATGATGCCTACCACATGCAGATCATGGAGGGGAACCTGATCGCCACCATCCGCGAGAACATTGAGTATTTCTGTCACATACACATCGCCGGGGTTCCGGGTAGACACGAGATCGACGAAACCCAGGAGGTCAACTGGCGTGCGGTGGCCATGGCCATCGCGGACCTCGGCTTCGAGGGTTACGTCAGCCATGAATGGATCCCAACCGGCCCGGACCCCCTGGCTGCCCTGCAAAAGGCCGTGGCTATAATGACAGTGTGATGCACTCAATCGTAAACGTATTCAACTTTTTAGAGTTGGGTCGCGAGAGGCAGTTCTGTGGTGTCCTTGATTTCAGTAACCGCAATGGTGGAATGCATCTCCCGTATCATCGGCATGGCGACCAGATGATTGCGCACAAAGGACTCATAATGCTGAATATTCCGCGTGACCACCTTCAGGAGATAATCAGTCTCCCCGGTAACGGTATAACACTCAACAACCTCCGGAAACTTTCTGATCCGGTTTTCAAACTCCTCCAGGCTGCCTTTCCCGTGCAGGATCAGACTAACGTTCACGAAGACCACCACCTCCATTCCCAGTTTGAAATGATCCAGGATCGCCACACGGGATTTGATTACTCCTTCTTTTTCCAGGCGCTTGATCCGGCGCCAGCAAGGTGACTGTGAGAGTCCGACACGCCGGGAGATCTCTTCAATCGAGAGATCCGTGTTCACTTGGAGAAGCTCCAGTATCTTTCTCTCATAACTGTCAATTTTCAAAGGCATGGCATTTCGTATTTATCTCGTTGGGAGGCAATATTTTTCAATATATAGCAAATTTTAACCAAATTTAGGCAGGTTTTTCCCTATTTTACAGAATATATTTATCAACCAGAGTGCGGTGTTCACCGGGTAGGCCCTGAAGGCAACCGGCACTGCACGCTGGAGGATCTGCCTGATGGCGCCTAAACTGCATATGCCGCACGCCCCGTTCCGACCGGGCCAGCATGCGGATTACAGCAACGTGAAGCTGCCCGCCGCCGGAGAACTGGAACGCCCGGATTTTCTGGTGGAGGAAAGCCGGATCCGCCATCTGCCCTACAGCATGATCCGGGTTCTGGACGCCGACCACCGCGCGGTGGGTTCGTGGAATCCCGATCTCGATGCCGATACCTTGCGGCAGGGGTTGCGGTTTATGCTGCTGACACGGCTGTACGATAATCGGTTGATGCGCGCCCAGCGGCAGGGGAAATTGACCTTTTATTTGAAATCCACGGGTGAAGAAGCGATATCCGTCGCCCAAGTCATGGCGCTGCGTCCCGGAGACATGCTGTTCACCACCTACCGGCAGCCGGCCGCCGCCATCACCCGTGGGATCCGCCTCGTGGACATGATGTGCCAGTGCCTGTCCAATACCAGGGATAACCTGCAAGGGCGGCAGATGCCCACTCTGTATAGCTGGAAAGAGATCAATTTTTTCTCGATTTCAGGGAACGTGGGAACCCAGTTCCCCCAGGCGGTGGGCTGGGCAATGGCCGCCAGTTATAAGGGGGAAGATCACATCGCCGTAACCTGGCTTGGCGAAGGCGCCACCGCGGAGGCGGATTTTCACTATGCGATGACCTTCGCCTCCGTTTACGAGGCCCCCGTCATCCTGAACATCGTGAACAACCAGTGGGCGATCTCTACCTTCCAGGACTTTGCCGGCGGAGAACACTGCCCGTTTGCCGCCCGGG
>MGYR01000213.1:5105-10967 GCA_001801825.1 Gammaproteobacteria bacterium RIFCSPLOWO2_02_FULL_56_15
CGGCATGCCGGGTCTCCGCGTCGACGGCAATGATTTCCTGGCGGTCTACGCAGCCACCGTGTGGGCCGCCCAACGCGCCCGGGCAGGCAAGGGGGCGACCCTCATCGAACTTTACACCTATCGGGCCGAGAGTCACTCCAGCAGCGACGATCCCACCCGTTACCGGCCGGTGGATGATTGGCAAAACTGGCCGCTGGGCGATCCCATTCTCCGCCTGAAACAGCATCTGATCAGGAGGGGGGAATGGAGCGAAGAGCAACACCGGCGACTCGAGGCACAACTGGATCAGGAGGTCAAGGACGCCTGGCAGGAGGCCCTCAGTTACGGCAACCTGGCGGAAGGACCCCGGCCGCCGGTTGCGGCCATGTTCGAACATGTCTATAAGGAGATGCCGCCCCACCTGCTGAAGCAGCGGCGGCAATTGGGAGTCTAGTCATGCCCCGGATGAACATGGTGCAGGCATTGAACTCAGCCATGGATGTCATGCTGGCGAGGGACCCGCATGTCCTGATCTTCGGCGAGGATGTTGGCTACTTCGGGGGTGTGTTCCGGTGTACGGAAGGACTCCAGAAAAAATACGGCCAGAACCGTGTCTTCGACACACCCATCGCTGAAGGCGGGATCGTGGCCACGGCGATCGGCATGGGCGTGAACGGCCTGCGGCCGGTGGTGGAGATCCAGTTCTGCGACTACATCCATCCGGCTTTCGACCAACTGGTCAGCGAACTGTCGCGCCTTCGCTACCGCAGTGGCGGGCAGTACTGGTCCCCGGTCACGGTCCGGACGCCCTGTGGCGGCGGGATCCATGGCGGACAAACCCATTCGCAAAGTCCGGAAGCCATCTACGCTCACATCTGCGGTCTGAAGACGGTCATGCCGTCCAACCCCTACGACGCCAAGGGCCTTTTGATCGCCGCCATTGAAGACGACGATCCGGTTATCTTCCTTGAGCCGAAGCGTCTGTATAACGGGCCGTTTTCCGGCGATCCCGAGCGGCAGTCCGAGCGCTGGGATGCGCATCCCAAGGGGGAAGTGCCGGAAGGTTACTACACCGTACCCCTGGGCAAGGCGGAAGTCGTCGTGCCTGGCGATGAACTTACCCTGATCGGCTACGGGACGCTGGTGCATGTAGCCTCCGCTGCCGCCCAAGACGCCGGGGTGCGCGCGGAGGTCATTGATGTCCGGACCATGCTGCCGCTCGACATCGATACCCTGTCCGCATCAGTGAAAAAGACCGGCCGCTGCCTCATCGTTCACGAGGCCACACGGACCTGCGGCTATGGCGCGGAGCTCTCCGCGCAGATCCAGGAGGAATGTTTCTGGCATCTCGCAGCACCCATCGAGCGGGTCACCGGATGGGACACGCCCTACCCCCATGCCCAGGAGTGGGAATATTTTCCCGTAAAAAAACGGGTGATCGAGGCCATTCACCGGATCATGGAGATTGCATGAGCCGGTACGAATTCAGACTCCCGGATCTGGGCGAAGGCATTATCGATTCCGAGATCGTGGCCTGGCATGTCGACATCGGCGATCAGGTCGAGATGGATCAACCGGTCGTGGATGTGATGACCAACAAGGCCACGATCGAGATCACCGCGCCGGTTGCAGGCCTGGTGATCGACCGGAGCGGAAACCCAGGCGAAATCCTTCCGGTCGGCGCCACGCTGCTGGTCTTCGATACCGGGAGCGCGCGGCCGCCTCCGCCGGGAACAGGTTATGAGAAATCCAGACCCGATCCAGCGGACAGCGATGCTGCCGCCAACCGACCCCTCGGCTCACCCGCCGTTCGCAAGCGGGCCCGGGAGTTGGGAATACCCCTCGGGGAGGTGCGGGGAAGCGGGCCCGGCGGCAGGATCCTGCTGCGGGATTTGCAGCCCTATCCCGCTACCGGTTCCGGCGTCCCTGACGGGGCTCCGCCGGGAGAAGCGGGCAGCGGAGTGATCGAGATCCCGCTGATCGGTGTGCGCCGCCAGATCGCGGACAAAATGGATCAGGGTAACAGCGTTCCCGCCTTCGCCTACGTGGAAGAGGTGGACGTCACGTCCCTGGAATCCCTGCGGCGGCATCTTAACACCTCACGACTCGAAGACCAGCCGGAGCTGAGTTACCTGCCCCTGATCATTCTGGCCCTAGTGAAGACCCTGCGCCGGTATCCGGCATTCAATGCGCATTACGATGTGGCGAATAGACGGATCCGCCAGTTCAGGGATATCCATGCCGGAATCGCCACCCATACCCGCGACGGGTTGAAAGTTCCGGTGCTGCGGAACGCGGAAACTCTCGATGTCTGGGGTTGCGCCAGGGAACTGCGGCGTCTCTCGGCCGCGGCCCGGGACAACACCATCCGCGGTGAAGAGATGTCAGGATCCACCATAAGCATCACCAGCCTGGGCAAACTCGGAGGTCTGGCCGTGATCCCGATCATCCACAGTCCGGAAGTGGCCATTATCGGGATCAACCGTGCGGAGGAGCGTCCCGTGGTCCGGGATAACACGGTGGTCATCCGCCGGATGATGAACCTCTCCTCCTGCTTCGATCACCGTATCATTGACGGCCAGGATGCGGCGCAAATGATCCAGCACCTGAAAGGCTTGCTGGAGAACCCGGCGACACTGTTTATATGAACCTTGCCACAGCTTGCACCAGGCAGAAATTCTCCCGGCCGCCATTTACCCGGGATGCCGACTGAAATGGCCGTGTCCCCGTACCTTGCGCTGCCTATCGATCTGGGGGAGACAGTGGAGATGCTGCGCGAATCCGTGGCCCGCTTCGCGACAGCCGAGATCGCCCCGCTGGCCGCGGCTATCGATCGTGAGAATAATTTTCCAGCACAGCTCTGGCGCAAGCTGGGTGAGCTGGGATTGCTGGGCATCACTGTGGAGGAGTCCTGGGGAGGCAGCGGACTTGGCTACCTGGAACATGTCATCGCGATGGAGGAGATCAGCCGCGCATCGGCCTCGGTGGGCCTCTCCTATGCCGCCCATTCCAATCTGTGCGTGAACCAGATCCGCCTCAACGGCAATGACGACCAGCGGCGCAGATATCTGCCGCCGCTGATCCGCGGCGAACATATCGGTGCGCTCGCCATGAGTGAAAGCGGGGCCGGCTCGGATGTGGTCAGCATGCGGCTCCGCGCCGAGCGCAGAGGCGACCGCTTCATCCTGAACGGCAGCAAGATGTGGATCACCAACGGCCCGGAAGCGGACACCCTGGTGGTTTACGCGAAGACTGATCCGGAGCGCGGGGATCGGGGAATCAGCGCGTTTATCATCGAGAAGGGATTCCCGGGATTTTCCACCGGGACCAAGCTCGACAAACTGGGCATGCGGGGTTCGAACACCAGTGAACTGATCTTCACGGATTGCGAGGCGCCGGAGGAAAACCTGCTCGGCGGCCTGCACCAGGGAGTCAGGGTCCTGATGAGCGGCCTCGACTACGAGCGCCTGGTGCTTGCCGGCGGGCCGTTGGGGATCATGCAGTCCTGCATGGATATCGTGCTGCCCTATCTCCATGAACGCCGGCAGTTCGGTCAGCCGATCGGAAGTTTCCAGCTGATGCAGGGCAAGCTGGCGGATATGTATACCGGGCACAGCGCCTGCAGGGCCTATGCCTATGCGGCGGCGCGGGCCTGCGATCAAGGCCGGATCACCCGCAAGGACGCCGCCGGCGTCCTCCTCCATGCGGCAGAGCGAGCCACCTGGATGGCCTCCCAGGCGATCCAGATCCTGGGCGGCAACGGCTATACCAACGAGTACCCGGCGGGGCGCCTCCTGCGGGATGCGAAACTCTACGAGATCGGCGCCGGCACCAGTGAAATCCGGAGAATGTTGATCGGGCGGGAACTCTTCCGGGAATCGAACATGGGGATCTGAGCATTGATTAAATTCAGCGAAAGACAGTTGCGCATCCCGGTTATCGCGAGGCCGGTGTACCTGGTCACCGGGGGAATGTCCCGGTTCGACCGGGCCTTTCCGGATCGCAAGACGGAGGAACTGTGCGTGGACGCGCTGACCGAGGCGGCGCAGTTCATTAACCTGTCGCCGGCCCGGCTCAAGCGGTACATTCACTCCTGCTATTACGGCCATTTTGCGGATCATTTCGGCGACCAGCTCCTCGGCGAGGCCGTGATCCATGATCGCCTGGGCCTGGATCCCCTGGGCAATATCGGCATCAAGACCGGCGGCGCCACCGGCGGGTCCACCCTCTGGGAGGCCTACAAGACCGTTGCCTCGGGATATTCGGACTGTGTCCTGGCCATGGGCTGGGAGCGCATGGATGAAGTGCCGACCGATGAAGGGAACCATTACATCTCCTGCGCGGCCGACAAGGACTGGGAGACGCCGCTGGGTCATATCTATACCGGGTACTACGCGGTCATGGCCCAGAAATACTGGCAGGTGTTTGGCCGGGAAGAGGCTTCGTTCCGGCGCACCATGGCCGAGATTGCCGTCAAGAACAGGGGATACGCCGTACACAATCCCTATGCCCAGGGTCCCCTGCGGATCACCGTGGAGGATGTGCTGAACTCTCCCGTGGTTGCCTATCCCCTGCGGGCGCTGGACTGCTGCCTGATGTCGGTCGGCGCGGCAGCCGCCATTCTCGCCGATGAAAAGACCGCCTTCGAGATGACGGACGATCCCCTGCGGATCGATGTCTGCGCGGCCAGCCACACCCTCAGGACCGCAGACAGGCGCGCCATGGAAATACCACTCCTGCCCAATGAAACCCCCGGTCAGTATGACGATCTGGCCGAACGCTTCCCAGGGGCCGGCCGCTATCCCGGCTTCAGCTCTTTTCTTGCGGCCCGGATGGCGGCCTACTATGCCTACGGCCTGACGGGCATCACGGATCCCTGTGAGGACCTCGACCTCGTGGAATTGCATGATGCCTTCACCATCAGCGACATCCAGTCCTACGAGGACCTCGGCATCCGTCCTTATGGCGAGGGGCGCGACTACGTGGAATCGGGGGATTGCTACCACACCAATCCCCATACCGGGAAGCCCGGCAGGCTGCCCGCCAACCTCTCCGGAGGCCTGATCGGCTGCATGCACGCGGTCGGCGCCACCGGTATCATGCAGGTCATCGAGCTTGGCCACCATCTCTGGAACCGCTGGGCCGAAATGCACGGCGCGGAGTACAAATGGGCCCGCTTTGGCCGTCGCAAACCGGAGGATTGGCAGGACCTGCAAGTCGCGGGCGCGAAACGCGGCATGGCTGTCAGCCACGCCGGTGTCGGTTCACACGTCACCTGCGCCATTCTGCAACATCCGGATCATCTATTGCCGGGAGGTTCTTTCCGATGAAAGCAGATTCTGTACGGGGAGTGGTCCGGGTGGCCGGCAATGCCTACAAACCCGCCGGCCGCTTCCATTTTTCATCCGCCTCGACACCCATCCGGAACGAACAGGGGGAACTGACCGGGATCACGAATCCGCGGGAAATCATTCATATCCATTCTTACGGAGGGGAGGCGGTATTCTTCGAATCCCTGGGCAAGGGGAAACTGCTGGCCACCCGTTGTGATAACGCGGAATGCGAGTCAGCGGGTTCGGTGTACCTGCCTTTCCGCATCCATTGTCCGGATTGCCTGGCGAAGTGCGCTGTGATCGATCTGACCGGCGCCGCCCGCGAATCCGCCCGGATCCACACCTTCATGATCACGGAGCGGGCCGGGGCTTTCAATACACTGCCCACGCCAATCCGTTTCATCAATGTGGAATTCGACGGCGTGTGCACGATCCTGATGAGCACGCTGTGCGTGGGAGAACCCGAGATCGGCATGCGCGTGGCGCCCGTATTCAACACGGAGGCCCCCGCGCACACCATACTGGATTTGTCCTGGGCGCCCTCGGGCGC
>MGYR01000213.1:10977-13117 GCA_001801825.1 Gammaproteobacteria bacterium RIFCSPLOWO2_02_FULL_56_15
GGAGGATGAACTGCCTGAATATTTCCATTTCGGCTGAATGATCGGGTTAGCGTACCACCCTGCAAAAGGCCGTAGCTATCATGACAGTGTGAAAAGGCAGGGCCGGCTACTTTCGCACCACCAGGAAGATACCGGAGCAGACCAGCAGGGCACCCAGAAGATGATAGAGATACAGATGCTCTCCCAGGAAGAGAATAGCCAGGATCGAACCGTACACCGGCAACAGGTTGACGAATACCGCCGCCCGGGTCGGACCCACGATATGATTGGCATAATTCCACATGCCCATGGCCAGTATGGACACGATGATGGCCAGCACGAACACCATGCCGACCGTCAGCAGGTCAAAGGACATCGGCTTGATCAGGACCGTCTCCGCGAGATAAAAAGGCAGGAGGAACAGACTGCCTACGATGAGGATCACGGACAGGGAGGCGAAGGTACTCAGGTCTCGGGGCATGCGCCGGATATTCACGGCATAGAAGGCATAACCGATGATGGCCAGGATCACGAGCAGGTCTCCCGGATTCAGTCCCATCGTCATAACCACCTGCCAGTCCGCCCGTGTAACCATGATACCGACTCCCAGTATGGCGGATAGGATTCCAGCCAGTTGTGCAGGACGGAGCCGGTCTCCCAAAAAGATCCAGGCAAGACTCACCGTAATAACCGGTTGCGTGGCATTGACCAGGGTTGCGTTGATCACGGTGGTATAGTTCAGGGCATAGAACAACAGGGCGCCGCTGCCGACGATCAGGATGCCCTGGATAGTCAACAGGCGCAGATGCCGCCGGACGGAATCCAATTTCTGCAGCAGCTCTCCGCCGACGAAAGGCAGGAGCAGGAATCCGGCCAGCAACCAGCGCCAGAAAGACAGACCGATCAGAGGGATCTCCTCGTGGACCGCCCGGGCGATGACTACCCCGACCGCCCAGAGAAATACCGTGATGGTTATCATGCAATACGCCAGTGGATGACTCATGCCATCCGTTTGCCTGTTCTGATCGCTGTTCATATTCGTAACCCCCGGATCTTCCAGAACCTATCTTAAAATCAAAAAATTTTCCGAGGATGTGTTTTTATCGTCAGGCTGGTGAAGGCCCGTAGGGACAACCCTTGTGGTTGCCTAGGGCAGGCACAAGGCCTGCCCCTACAACAGATTTAGGGAATTCGATGGTGATGTTTATTTGTCGTCATTATTTCCGTTGTTCAGCCAGTCTGCGGACTTCGCTGTGTCGAAAACACCCCACCATATGATCATTCACCATGCCGGTGGCCTGCATATGGGCATAGACAATGGTGGAGCCCACAAAGGAAAAACCTCTTTTCTTCAGGTCCGACGCTATCTCATCCGAGAGTGGCGTCCGCGCCGGGATATCCCCCGTAGCAGACCAGCGATTCTGCAATGGCCGCCCTCCGGTAAAGCGCCAGATATAACTGCTGAAGGTAGCGAATTCCCTGCGGACTTCGAGAAATGCCCTGGCATTGTTGATGGCGGACCGGATCTTCAGCCGATTGCGGATGATGCCGGGATTGGCCAGCAATTCCATTATTCTGCGTTCATCGTAGACAGCGACCCGCCGGAAGTCAAAACCTTCAAATGCCTTCCGGTAGGCTGCACGCTTGCGCAGTACCGTAATCCAGCTCAACCCGGCCTGCGCGCCTTCCAGCACCAGGAATTCGAAAAGCCTTCGATCACGGTGGACCGGAACACCCCATTCCCGGTCATGGTAGCGGATATACAGGGGGTCGGAACCGGCCCATAGGCATCTCGTCTTGTTCATGTGCTCTCCCTTAGGATTCTGATCAATAGACCACCGCGTGGGCACAGACCACGTACCCACCATACCAGACTATGCAGGCGAAACACCTACCATAAACATTCCCTGTTGGGTAAGATATTATGCAGATTCACAATGAAAATACATTAACAACAAAGGCACAGCCAGATCCAGCCAATGAGTATCGATGAGTAATAAAATACGCTTCGGCGCCTATCTGCGGGAAATCAATATCAAGCAGCGGCCGATCAGCTATTCCCTCTTGAGTCCCCAGGTAGCGCCGGATGCCCAGGGCAGGTATCTGCCCTATCAACCCACACGGCTGCGGCTGCGCCCTGTCGACTCCTACCGGCTGCTTA
>MGYR01000214.1 GCA_001801825.1 Gammaproteobacteria bacterium RIFCSPLOWO2_02_FULL_56_15
ATGGCCATGTTGCCCAGCCGGGCAGTCCAGCTGAGTAATCCTCCCGGTGCAGCCGTGCCCGCAGTGAGATCATCTATCTGCAGGAGTACCTTGATCGACGTCCCGGAGTTGAGAATATCCAGCAACTCGGAACAGTCCACACCGACGAGGCCGCTGCTGCGCAGGCTGAAGATGATCGGCGGGCAAAGGCCCAGTTCGTTATCCGACAGGTGATTAATGCCGTAGCTGTTGAAGAAAACGTCATGCACACCCTCACGATAATGATTGCCGGCCTCAAGGCGGGCGATATTGACGGCACGAAAGAAGTCCGCCATCACCTGCATGATTTCCTGGTAGCACTGCACTGCCCCGGCACTGTCATTGCAGATGACCGGGATGCTGAATGGAGGTTCCTGGCCGGCGGAGCCCGGTTTGCTGTCAACGGCATAAAGCGGCTGGATCCGCAGCAGGGTATTCAGTACCTTCTCCACACGCTTCCTGCGTTCCGTCGGCAGCCGGTAATCCTGCTTGCTCGTGGTGAGGATCAAGGACAATTCGCCGAAATCGATCTCGTCGTCCGCGGTTCCACTGGATTCGCTCAGATGCGTCGCACTGCGCGCTTCCGGTGAAAGATTGAAATCCGCGTCGAGGATATCCTGGAGTTGCTGGATAAGCGATCCGAGCTCCTTCCGCCAGTCCTTGCAGCGTTTTTGCCAGCAACCGGATACCAGGGTAAGCAGGATCCGCTCCATTGTATCCCCCTCGCAGCCGAGGACCGTCATATCGCGCTTGATTGCACTGCGGGCCTTATCGAGGTTCTCCCGCAGTAGATCCTGTTTTTCTTTGTCGAGTTGTGAGGTGCCGAGCAGGCTCTTTGCCGCGAGATCCCAGAGACTCAGGAGACCGGCACCAGTGGCGGTGCCGGTACCGGTACCGGTTTCCGCCAGTGTACGGATGACGGACTCGAGCTGGTAGACATGGCGTTTCAGCCTTTCCCCTTCATCCCCGCTTGCCGATACCTGCTGTATCAGTTCATCAATGACGTCGGTGAGTGAACGCACGGAATCCATGCCGGACTGATCATCCAGGCAAACCGGGTAGTCATGGCGCACGCTGCTGAGGTTCAGGTAGGGATGCAGCAGGGCCGGAACAGCCGCCCGTCCGCGTATCGTGCCCGGTTCAAGCAGGCCATAATGATAGAAATTCCGCAGTTGGCGCAGGATCCTCGAGGCATCCGCATCCGCCCTGTTCGACTCATAGGGTGGTTCGAAGGGCAGACCACCACCAAGAATGGTCTCATTGTATTTTTGTTTTAGGGTCACTGCGGGTACCTTCTTGCAACAAGTAATATCATCATGTAGTTATGGCTCTGCGCCTGCTGCGGTTCAGTGTTTCTCTTCGTCAGACTGGCATGCTATTCAGGCACATTGGTCTGGATGCCGATTCGGTCAAATGCAGACTCAAGCACGGCCGCGCGTCGCTCCCAGTTGGGTATGATTCCGGATTTGGAGAGCTCATCATATCTACCTATTTGCTCATTGCGGTAGAGGATACCCATGGGAACCTTGTCCGACATCTCGGCGATCTCGCGCGCCCGATTGAGATCGGTGGGGTCATGCGTTTCCTGCCGCTTGTAGATCTTTGCCGTCGTCTCGCTGATCTGCATGCCGTTTTCATGGGTCAGCAGCAGGATATTATCCGGATTGGTCAACAGGGAGGCATAGAGCTCCGCCGTAAAATGCGGACATCTCTGCAAGATCCGGATGAACGAGAGACCCTTGTGATGATAAGCCTGCCGGATGACTTCGTAGAGCAGGTCCGGAATCCATTCACCGACCTGGGCGACAAAGGAAGCATTGGTGACACCCAATGTCACCGTGAGTGGGTTCAGCGCCCGTAACAGGGTTCCACGAGGAGTGGTATTGGTTTTCAGACCGCTCGGCGTGGTCGGCGATGCCTGGTTCTTGGTCAGGCCGTAAATACCGTTGTCATGCAGCATGACCACCAGATCCATGTTGGCACGGATGGCGTGTATCCAGTGCGCCGTACCGATACTGCAACAGTCTCCATCGCCCATGTTCACGAAGACATTCAGATCAGGGCGCCGTATCTTCACTCCCTGGGCGATCGGCAGAGCGCGGCCATGGAGTCCGTGAAAACCATAGGTATTCATGTAGTGAGGGAACCTGGCGGCACAGCCGATTCCCGATACGAACACAGTCTTTTCCCGAGGCAGTTGCTCGTCCCGGCACAATCTCTGGGTGGCGCCGAGGATGCCATTGTCGCCACAACCTGCGCACCAGCGGGATACACGCCCCTGGTAATCTTCGAGAGACAGATATTCCTGGTCCTGTTCGAGGATGCAAGTGTCATTCAATCCGAACATAGTGCTGTCTCCTAATGGGTTTGTTTCGAGGTCATACGATCCCGGATCATCCGCTCGATCGAACCTGGTTTAATCGGTTGACCATGCACGTTTGACCAGCAATCAACATCAATCAGATAACGGGCCCGGAGCAACCAGGCCAGGTTGGCATATCTTCTGTTGTTTTCATCGATCATTTCATGCGCGGGGTCATCGGAATAATTGATCTCCACAGTCATAACCCGCCTGAACTGTTGCATGATCTCCTTGATCCCGGAGGCCATGGGTTGCAGGTAGGTCAGATGCAGGGCCGAAACCTTCATGCCGTCCTTGCGCACGCGAGTGACGGCTTCCTCGATCGCTCCCTTGGTGCTGCCCCAGCCGATGATCAGCAGATCGCCATCAGCATCGCCGAAAACCTTCGGAGCCTTGAGCGTTTTCTGGAATGCAGCCAGTTTCAAACTGCGATTATCGCAGCCTTCCTGATTGGCTTCGGGGTCGTAGGCCACACCTGAGGCCCGCGTATGGGCAAGGCCGGTCAGGGTATGCATGCCGCCGGGCTGGCCGGGGATGAAACGCCTCGACAATCCTGTTTTCGGGTCCCAGTCATAGGCTTTGGCGCCTTTCGGTATCGGACTCTGATCGATCGGCGGGGCATCCCATTCCTTTTTCAATTGCGGTCTGGGAAAGGCCTGCTGACCGGTGGCCAGATTGGCATCGGAAAGGACCACTACCAGTGTCCTGAAGGTCTCGGCGATCTTGCGGGCAGTGATCATGCAGTAGAAACAATCCTCGATCGTCGCCGGGGCCATGACCACCTTGGGTGCATCCCCGGGGGTACCGAAGATGGCTGCCAGAAGGTCGCCCTGTTCCACCTTGGTGGGCAATCCGGTACTGGGCCCGCCCCGTTGGACGTTGACCAGCACGAGCGGGATCTCGGCCATGACCGAGAGGGCCATCAATTCTGTTTTCAGCGCCATACCGGGACCGGAAGTGATGGTGACCGCGGTCTTACCCGCATAGGAGGCCCCGATGGCAAAGGCACAGGCGGCTATCTCGTCTTCCGCCTGGTGCACAATGCCACCCGCTTCATAAAGCGCCTGGCTGAGGTAGTGGGAAGCGGAAGTGGCCGGAGTGATGGGATACATGGAACAAACTTCCATGCCGGCGGCGATGATGCCCAGCGCCAGTGAAGTATTGCCATTGGTCACCAGCTGGGAACCCGTCACCGGGCAGGTCGGGATCTCGAAGCGGAAATCCAGGTTTTCCTCCGCCCAGCGGTATCCTGCCTCGAGCAGATCCACATTGGGTTTGATAAGCGTGGGCTTTTTCGCCTTGAACCTGTTTTCGATCTCCTTGTAAGCATAGTTAAGATCCCTGGAGTAGATGTTACAAAGCATACCGACGACAAACATGTTCTTGCCGCGTCTTGCATCCTGCACGTATTTCATGCATTCCGCTTCCATGGGGACTTCATAGATCCGGTAATCGGTTTTGCGCAGCTTTTCCATCATCTCGGCATATTCACGGGCAATCGCGGGATTGGGATGCTTGCCCCACATGCTTTCCAGGAGAATGATGCAACCGGATTCAAATTTTCCGGCGGACATTCCACCCATCAGGACCTGCTCATTGAAGGCCACGACCAGATCGGCTTCATCTCCGGCGTTGGTGATATCGAAGGAGCCGATCCGGATACGGTTACCGCTGGCGCCCGGGGCACTGCGTGCAGGAGGTTCGATCTCGGCGGGGATGATCTCCACCGTCCAGACGCTGTTTCCGGCCTTGGCGGACATCGTTGCGAACATCTGTCCCGCGGTCTGGGCGCCTTCACCTGAATCCGAGAGGATCTCGATGATGTGTTCGTCGGCCTGGATCAGCTGTTTGGAATCGGCCTCTGCCCGTACAGTCTGCTCTTTCATTTTCAGTAGCCACTCCTGATAGAAGGTTGATTGAAGTACCCGGCTCCATGGACACCGGAAATTACTGCCGTCTGGGCACGAGATGACACAGTCGCAAGATTAGGTGGATCTATCATGAATCGTTCGCTCCGGTTCGATGAATCAGGACAGGATGGGAGGAGACCCAATGGGTGCATATCAACGCTAAAAAACCCCGGAAAATGACGACTGTCAACCTGGATGCTCATGATAAATATAAAAAAAGGTATTGTAATACTACAATACTAGCAGATTAATCTACCAGATTGTTTTCAAAAAGGAAATATATGCGGATTGGACAGGGGTACCAATGATCTGGATCAATCCTGAAGCATTCGATCAACCGCCGGCGATCTGGGGTACGAACAACACCTGATCGCCGCTCCGCAACGGGATCTCATTTTCGCCGCTCATGTGGATTTCATCATTCACCGAGACCCCGAGCGAGACATCGTCCAGGTAGCGTGATATTTCGGGCAGCATAGTCTTGATCCGGTTGCGCAGTTCCGCGACATTGCTGACCGGCCTGTCGATGATGATCTTCCGCTTATCGATCCCGGGGATCTCCGGCAGGGATACGGTGAGGGCATAACCGGTAACCATTTCCAGCAGCTTTGCCTTCCATTCGGGTACGGGTGTGCCGTCTGCGTCGATCTGGCTAAGTTGATAAAAGCGGTTTTTCAGCTCGTTAAACTTCTCCCGGTCTATCTTTTCCCCCTTGAAAGGACCGAAGGTGTTTTCCTCCTCAAACCAGCGACGAGGTAAGGTATCATCGGCAGCGGTGAGACCGCGGCGGGAATTGATCATCCTTTCGATACCCATGATGTTATGTCCGATATCCAGCAATTGTTCACCGGTAAATCCCATGCCGGTGATCATACTAAGTACCGAGGCAAAGTCATCGGTATCGGGCAGGCTCGGTGAATTGAAAAGTTTGGTGTCGAATCTGCACATGCCAACCGCATCACCGGCCGCGAAGGTATCCTCGGTCCTGCGGACTGCGTATTCCTTGCCTTCATAACTGGTCGGTTCCCCGGATACACTACCACCGTACAGCGACTTCTTGAATTCGGGATCATCATTGACCCTCGCATTGATTTCCAGCGTGGCCCGGTTACGCAGATGGTCCATTCCCCTGGTGGCAACGGAAAGGCCGAGGGCAAAGGCTTTCAGGATGCGCGCATCATGGGGGTCTGATGGAAACAGGCCCTTCACCGCGATCCTGTATTTCAGGGCCTCTTCGGGATATTTTCCGAACTCCACCGCCCGGCTTGAATCGGCAAGCACATCGCCAAAACCTTCGCGCTGCGAGGTCATAAACGCCAGTTTTTCTAATACCGGGTAATTGCCCCAACTCAGGTCCAGTCCGCCGGTATCTTCCTTGGTGATAATACCCCTCTGGTACAATTCCATCGCCCAGGCCATGGCGCCGCCCCAACCGGCAGTGTCAATACCCAGGTCATTCAGTATGTTGTTGAGCCGCAACACATGGGTGATGTCCTTCAGGCCCAGATTGGGACCCAGTTTGCCGAGTGTGGTGTACTCGGGGCCGTCCCCCTTGTCGTATTTATCGAATACCCCATCATTATTAATACCGTTATAGGTACGCCTGTCTTCATGGGTAAGCTCAACCTGGGCCGTATCATAACTGGCGTTACCCGTGAGTCCTTTCAGGGCATCGGCACCCCAGCCACCCTTGCCTTCCGGGGTCATATCATTCAATGGCCGGCATTTCACCGGGCAACGCATACAACCATCCATACCTGGTCGGTAGGGGTCGATATTGTCCGCATCCAGGCTGTCAACCCAGGTGGTTTCCTGGTGATTCATGGCGCCCATCGCCCCCAGCGTGCGGCTGGCCTTGTAGAGGAATGGGGTCCCGGTCTGCTTCAGGGCGTTGCGAATGACGCTGGTGCTTAGTATTTTGTCACCGATTACACGATTCATCGGTTTGATTTCTCTGGGAAGATGCAGTTTTCCCGGCTTGCCCTTCAGCAATACCGCCTTGACCTTCAGTGAACCCAGCTTGGCCCCGCCACCGCCACGGGCCCAGATGGCCTTGATCCCGCCCATCACCCCCGAATTGAGCACCTGGTTCTCACCGGCCACCCCAATTCTCGCCAGCGCCATATCCTTGCGCTCCTTGCAGTTGAAGTCCCGTTCGATGGCTGCTGTGGTGGCATCGTTATTCAGGCCGAGATAGGGTGCGGCATTCTCAAAAGTAATCGCATCCCCTTCGATCTTGATGACTGTCCATCGTTCGTGACGACCAAAGAGCACCAGATGGTCATAACCGTGATCCTTCATATAGGTCGGGAAATAATCCCCGGCATTGGAATCCATGATAGCGCGGCTATCGGGAGACAGGCTGGTGATATTGCCGCGTGTGGAAGAGGGCATGAATCCGGTCAGCGCGCCGGAGCCGAAGATGAAGGGTATTTCAGGATCCAGAGCATCCCGACCATCTTCCATGAGGTTGTAGAGCAGATACATGTTGGCGCCGCGCCCACCAAGAAAATTCTTCAGCACGTCGACAGGCAGATAAGCCTTTTGGGTCTTTCTTTTTTCCAGATCGACAAAGAGTACTGCCCCCTGGCTGGGATACTGGGGCCCGTCATGCATACGTGATCTCAGATCTGCGATACGGTCTCTGATAGTCATGGCAAGTTCAAACCTCACTCGGAGTTACATCGGCTATAGCAACTATTGTACTGGCGACAGGCTTAGATAGATTGATCTAAAACAATTAGTGCTTGAAAAGCAGTGAAAGTTCTCAGATTCTCTCACGTCAATCGGAGTGGGGGGCTAATATATCTTGTTCAATAACTTAATTATCTGGTTTTGCTCATCTTTTGTGAGTTTCTTGAAGAAGTTTCGCTCATGGGCACGAACCAATGGTATGAGCTTGTCCAGAAATACCTGGCCTTTCCCGGTAATCCGGAGTGCATTGGTCCGCCGGTCATTGGAGAGTCGTTCACGGGTCACCAGTCCTTCATTCTCCAGTTTATCGATAAGTGGTACGACGGTGGACCGATCGATCTGGATGGCACTGGCCAGGTCTGACTGTTTGATCCCGGGGTTGCTGCTGATAATGACCAGCGTGCCGAAATGAGTGGGAGTCATTTCAACGTCTCGCAGGGCGGCGACAAAATCCCTGAAGACCGCAACCTGTGCCATACGCACATGGTAGCCGATCAATTCAGTCAGGATGCCCCTGTCAAGACTGTTAGCTTTATGATTCACTTAGTATGTCTTTTACGCGATATTGATCCCGATTCAACCGACATTCCGGCAGGTGTGAATCCGCCGGACGGCAGGATGAAGTCCGGGAGAGGGAAAGTCGATCTATATTAACGATTAACGGCCCGGTGCATCAATGTATAATACCGGGCCTTTAAATCATAACCATAAATTCACCATAATCACAAGAAAGCGACGAGACCATGGAAATACACAAGACAACTCACCCGGAAAACTCATCAAGCCAGCTCCAGTTCGACCTCGGGATCATCAAGCAGGCAGCTTCCAGCGGACGGGAACTCGAATCACGGGATATCTTTCGCTTGCTCGATCTTACGGGAACTGCGGATGAGGCCTCGCAGATGCCACTCCCAGGTGGGACTTTTGCCACGGGTCTGGAAATCTCACGGGAGTTCGGTCTGGTTATCAAGGCAGGCTTTCCTGATGCGGAGTTGGAACGATTTTCCGGAAGTCTGCGTAAGGGGCATGCCCGCGTACTGGCCGCGACGGCATTGACGGATGCAGCGTCCTTTCTGGAAAGGTTCCGTACGACATTCAGCTATCAGGCCCTGTGTTCAGTGGTTCGGTCAGACAGGACCGAAAGGATCGAGGGCCATCTGCTGTTGCTATTTCAACGGCTACTTGCGCTGGCGGATTCCCTCTCCCGGCATGATTCCACCATCATAGAGGACCTTGAACTGGTAATCCGAACGGATCCGGACGGAAAATTACTTCCGCTAAAGGGACGCGGCCGTCTGGGTGCAGGCAAACCCAAACGTAATCAGGTCCCGGTGGAAAAGATAGAGCGGATGTTGCATCCGGAGTCCATAGGGATTATCGGTGTTTCCGCCACCAAAATTAATTTCGGGAGGATCATCCTGAATAATATCCTGGCCAGTGGTTACGACAAGAGTAAATTGATCCTTATCAGGCCGGGTGAGGCGGAGATCGATGGTGTGAAGTGCGTGGAAAGCCTTGCCGCGCTCAAGCACCGGCTGGATCTCCTCGTGGTGGCCGTGACTGCGGATGCCGTGTTCAGTCTGGTTGAGGAAGTCATCGCCACCAACGCCGCTGAATCCGTGATGCTGATCCCCGGCGGGCTGGGTGAAACACGCAACAGCAGGGAACCCACCGCGAAGATGATTGAGAGGATCGAGGAGTCGCGCCGGCAGGGTGGTGATGGTCCTGTATTTCTAGGGGGCAACTGTCTGGGTATTGTTTCGCACCCCGGCAATTATGATACCTGGTTCATACCCAAAGAAAGGCTGCCTAAACCCCAGAAAAGATTTCCCCGAAATTCCGCATTGATCAGTCAGAGCGGCGCCTTCATGGTGACTCGACTGAGCGGCAATCCCTGGTTGGACCCCGCTTACATGGTGGCCGTGGGGAATCAGAACGATATTTCGCACAGCGACATAGTCCGATATTTCAACAGCAAGGAGGATATCCATGTCATCGGGATGTATATCGAAGGTTTTAATGTAATGGACGGACTGGCATTTGCCAGTGCGGTGCGTGAGGCTGTGATCCGGGGCAAGCAGATCGTCATTTACAAGGCCGGATTATCACTGGCAGGGAAGGACGCTACTATGAGTCACACAGCGTCCGTGGCCGGGGATTATGAACTTTGCGAATCGGTTCTGACCCAGGCCGGCGCCATGATCGCAAGGGACCCTACCGAGTTTAACGACCTTTTTTATATTGCCACTTGCATGCATGGAAAGACGGTGAAATCCAACCGGCTCGGTGCGATCAGTGGGGCAGGATTCGAGACCGTTGGCATGGCGGATAGTATCCGCACCGAGGATTATTCAATGATCATGGCCCCTCTGGAAGAGCATACAGTCAAATGTTGCGAGGAAATCCTGCGGACGAAGAAACTGGATGCGCTGATGGAGGTCCGTAACCCGTTCGATATCAACCCCGGCGCGGATGATGATGCCCATCTGGATTGCACAGCCGCCTTCGTCGCCGATCCGAATGTGGATGCGGTTGCCGTGGGACTGGATCCAGGCTCACCCATGATGAAAACACTGCTTAAGAGCGCTCGTCCTGGGTATGATATCAATCATGAGAAGAGCATCGTCCAGACCTTCCCGGAACTGGTGAAGCGTACGGACAAACCGGTAATCGGTATTGTGGACGGGGGCACACTCTATGACCCCATGGCCGAGAATCTGATGGATAAAGGGGTTTGTATCTTCCGCAGTTGTGATCGCGGGATTCATGCGCTGGCCAGATATACGGAAAGCCGCATCCGGGCGAATACGATGCAGAGGCTACAGCAATGATTGCAGGTTATCGCTGGTTAATGCAAGAGACCGGCACACTGCTGGAGAAAGAACGATTCGAGTTTGCCGCACCGGAACCAGGCGAGGTGACGGTGGAAGTCGCAGGCTGCGGTGTGTGTCACACAGACCTGGGTTATTTCTATGATGGCGTAAAGACCAACCATCCACTTCCCCTGGTACTTGGGCATGAAATCAGCGGCAAGATTGTACAGGTGTCCGATGGCAATACAGCGTTGTTGGCTAAGAGTGTAATCATTCCAGCGGTCATCCCCTGTGGTGGCTGTGACCTCTGTCATCGTGGTCTTTCCAATATCTGCCGCAAACAGAAGATGCCGGGTAATGATATTCAAGGTGGATTCGCCAGTCATATTACCGTGCCGGCGAATGGGCTTTGCGTCGTGGATGAAAACCGCCTCTGGCAGGCCGGATACGAATTGGCCGAGGTATCGGTACTGGCTGATGCGGTCACGACCCCATTTCAGGCCGCGGCGCTCGCCGGAATCACCCGAGGTGATGTGGCAATCGTAATCGGTGTGGGTGGGGTCGGCAGTTATGCGGTACAGATCGCTCATGCGATGGATGCCGTCGTGGTTGCGATTGATGTGGATCAGGCCAAGCTTGATAAGCTCAAGGAATTTGGAGCTGCGCTGGTACTGAACGGCAAGGACCATGAAGTCCGGGAAATGAGGAAAATGATCGGGGTTTTCGCCAGCGAACGCGGTTTGCGACAAACCGAATGGAAGATCTTCGAATGTTCAGGTACGGCTGAGGGCCAGTTGACCGCCTTTGGCCTGCTCAGCTATGGGGCACATATCGGCGTGGTAGGATTTACCATGGCCAAAACCGAACTGCGCCTGTCCAATTTGATGGCTTTCAATGCCCGTATGCAGGGGAACTGGGGCTGTAAACCTGAGTATTATCAACCGGCACTGGAACTTGTTCTAGCCGGCAAGGTCCGGATGAAATCCTTTATCAAGCTGCACCCGATGGAGGATATCAATACTATCTTCGCCGCTGCGCATGAACATCGATTAAGTGAACGGGCCATCCTGGTACCCTGACTAATCACAAACTCACAGGAACTTAAGGTAGAGAGGATATATATGAGTGAATCGATCACAGAGCTCATCAGACGGACGGCTCCGGAAGAGCTCAATGACCACAATCTCGTCCCACAAAAGGTAGTCGAAGGGGTGCTTTATGAAAAAAAACCGGCAAGAACTGCTGCCGGAAAGGTCGTGGACAAGCTCTACAATGCGTGGATAACCCTGGATAACCCAAAACAGTACAATTCCTATACAACGGACATGGTGAAGGGTGTGATCCTGGCGTTCAGGGCGGCCAGTAATGCCAGGGATGTCAATGCGGTGGTGTTTACGGGCGCTGGCGACAAGGCATTCTGTACCGGTGGGAATACCAAGGAATATGCCGAGTATTATGCACGGAATCCTCAGGAGTACCGGCAATACATGCGGCTCTTCAATGATATGGTCTCCTCCATACTGGGTTGTGACAAACCGGTGATCTGCCGGGTGAATGGAATGCGTATCGGAGGCGGCCAGGAGATTGGTATGGCGACGGATTTCACGGTTGCCCAGGACCTTGCCAATTTCGGACAGGCTGGGCCCAAGCATGGTTCAGCAGCCATCGGCGGTGCGACTGATTTCCTGCCCCTGATGATCGGCTGTGAGCAGGCCATGGTTTCGGCGACGCTCTGTGAAGCTTTTTCGGCACACAAGGCCTATCGCCTCGGGATCTGCCACGATATCGTTCCCGCATTGAAGATCGATGGAAAATTCATCGCAAATCCGGCCGTAATCACCGATCGATACCTGGATGAATATGGACGCATCATCCATGGTGAATTCAAAACCGGCGAGGCGGCGGCGGCAGCAAGAAAGCTGATTAAGGAAGGCGAGATCGACCTCTCCCTGCTGGATGAAAAGGTGGAAGCCTTGTGCGCCAAGCTACTCGCCACCTTCCCGGAATGCATGACCAAGAGCCTGGAGGAATTACGCAAACCGAAACTGACCGCCTGGAATCTTAACAAGGAGAACTCACGGGCCTGGCTGGCGTTGAACATGATGAACGAGGCCAACCTGGGGTTCCGCGCTTTTAATGAAGGGAATAAGGAAGTCGGGCGGGAGATTGACTTTATCAAGCTACGCCAAGCGCTTGCTGTGGGCACGCCCTGGACGCCCGCTTTGATTGAAAGCCTGATACCGGGGAAGGGCAAATAGCCATGACAGGCGCCCCTGTGGCAGTCCATTCGGAGCAAGATGGCCGCGTTCTGCGGCTGGTCCTGGCCCGGCCCAAAGCCAATATTGTTGACCATGCCATGCTGACCGCTCTCCGGGATGCACTGGCCGAACATCGTGAGCAGACTGATCTGACGGCCGTATTGCTGTGCGCTGAAGGTCCGAATTTCAGCTTCGGGGCCAGCGTCGAAGAGCACCTTCCGGGACAATGTGAACAGATGCTGCGGCTCATGGATGGCGCCGTAATGTCCCTGCTCGAGTATCCAGTACCGGTGCTGGTGGCGGTAAGAGGATATTGTCTGGGGGGAGGACTCGAAGTGGCCTGCGGTGGCAATCTGATATTTGCAGCGCCGGACGCAGTCTTTGGTCAGCCCGAAATCCAGCTCGCGGTGTTTGCCCCGGCCGGATCCTGTCTATTACCGGAGCTCATCGGTCAGGCGCGGGCCGAGGATCTGCTGTTTTCCGGCCGTAACATCAAAGCCGAGGAAGCGTTACGGATCGGTCTGGTTTACCGGTTGGATGAGGATCCGGAGGCAGCGGCGAGGGAATATATTGAAAACCACCTGCTGCCCCGCAGTACTTTCGCGTTGCGGCAGGCTGTCACGGCTGCTCGTGCCGGTTTCGTGGCCCGTATGCGTGAGCGCTTTGCTCTGGTGGAAACACAATATCTCGGGCAGTTGATGGCCGGACAGGATGCTGTCGAAGGCTTGCGGGCGTTCATCGAGAAAAGACCAGCACGCTGGAACAATCGGTAGCGGCTGGTCCGTCCGGGTCAAATGCCGTAAATGTTGATCTAAATCAATGTGACAGATCCCTCGTGACGGTAGTCTCCCGGCCGTCGATATTCCGGTTTGTGCTTTTGCTGGAGCGACTAAACGGTTAAATTGAATATAATGACTTCATAATATATTTGACCTGATTACATAATACTTTACGGTGTAACACACCGCCTCACGCGAAACGTGCATCCTCATCTCTGCATCGCCCCGCTAGTGTGAGGCGGTTTTTTTTGGCCTTTTCCTGCAGTTCCAGCTAAATTTCCCCTCCAGTCGCTGAAGTGGCTTTACCTTTGTTGAAAATACGGGGGATAATCGGTGGATAATGAGTGCATAAATGTGTATATATAGTGGTCTGCTTACTGGCAATACACTAAATATAGTATAAGGGCTTGCCTGATACTGAATTTGTGACTATCATTCAAATCTCCCGTTAAGGTACCTTTACAGGGTATGGATCCGTTCCCGGATAGCCCTTCAGTTTGGGACCGTAACGCCGGGTTGATGAATGGTATAAAAGGGGGGGTGTTGTCATGCGCACAGCATTCAACAACGCCATCATTTTTTTGTCAAAATATAAATAGAGAATGAGAATGGAAATGGCGATAGCAGAGATAAAAGCAGATGGTATCCCGGTAAGCGAAATCGCATACCAGCCGGCTTCGCTGGATATCTGGGATTCCAAGTACAGACTCAAAGACAAGGAAGGGAATCCACTCGACAAAACCCTGGATGAAACCTACCAGCGTATCGCCAGAACGCTGGCCGGCCTGGAAAAAAGCGCGGAACTGAAGGAAAGGTGGTATAAAAAATTCCTTTGGGCGTTGCGCCATGGAGCCATACCTGCAGGGCGTATCGTTTCCAATGCCGGCGCTGGTGAATACAAACCGGAAACCTCCACCATAAACTGCACGGTCAGCGGCGCGATTTATGATTCCATGAACGATATTCTTCTGCGCTTGCATGAGGCGGGCCTCACACTGAAATGCGGTTGCGGTATCGGCTACGAATTCTCAACCCTCCGGCCTAGAGGTTCCTATGTGTCAGGCGCCGGGGCCAACACCTCCGGGCCCCTTTCCTTTATGGATATTTATGACAGCATGTGTTTTACCGTGTCCTCCGCGGGGGGACGTCGGGGGGCACAGATGGCGACCTTCGATGTGGGCCATCCTGATGTGCTGGATTTTGTCCGGGCCAAACGAGAGAACGGCCGTCTGCGTCAGTTCAATCTTTCACTGTTGCTTACGGATGAGTTCATGCTGGCGGTCAAGCAGGGCGCGCCATGGAAGCTTTCCTTCCCGGCATCCGCCAATGAAATAGAAAATGAAAAAATAGCACTGGATAATCCCGAGCAGGTCATCTGGCGGGAATGGCCGATCACGGAAGGTTATATACAGAACAGTAGTGGGAAGGTTGCCTGTAAGGTTCACAGGACCATCCCCGCAAGGCGATTGTGGGATATGATCATGGCTACTACCTATGATTATGCAGAACCGGGATTCATTCTGATTGACCGGGTCAATGAG
>MGYR01000215.1:0-2431 GCA_001801825.1 Gammaproteobacteria bacterium RIFCSPLOWO2_02_FULL_56_15
GGATCAGGGCCGCTATCTCCTTCTGGTGGACATGCAGATGTCCTCGCAGTGAAAACAAATCTTCCTCACGCCAGGTCTCTCCAAAACGGACGGCCGGACGCTCCGCAAAAAGTTGTTCGGCAAGAAAACCCTTGAACATGGCATGCATCCCGGTTACGGGGTCACAGACCGACATGGCGCCGAAGGTATCCCCATGATATCCCCCCCGGATGGTGAGTATTTTTTTTCTTCCCTCCTCCCCGCGGGCGATCCAGTACTGCAAGGCCATCTTGATGGCCACTTCCACCGCAACCGAGCCGGAATCGGAAAAGAACACCGTCTCCAGCGGGCTCGGGACCAGGCTGATGAGGCGTTCCGCCAGCTTGACCGCGGGCTCGTGCGTGAGTCCGCCAAACATGACATGGGACATGGCTGCAAGCTGTGCGCGCACCGCCTCGTTCAGGACCGGATGATTATAACCATGGATGGCGCACCACCAGGAGGACATCCCGTCGATCAACTCACGCCCATCCGCCAGTCTCAAGCGCACTCCGGAGGCGGAAACCACCGGATATACCGGTGGCGCGCCCACCATTGAGGAATAGGGATGCCAGACATGCAAGGCGTCTGCATCCAGTAAGCGGGTAGTATCTAAAATCATGTGCCCATTGTCCCTTTACTGGAACACGTTATCCAGCGTCAACGTAGATGTTATGATCCACATGATTTTCAAATCCGAAAGGGATTATGTAAATGGCAAAAATTATTTTCAAAGCCTTCGACGGCACAGTGACGGAAGTGGATGGCAAGGAAGGCCTGAGCATAATGCAAATCGCAGTCAACAACGGCGTCCCCGGTATCGATGCCGAATGTGGTGGGGCCATGAGTTGCGCCACCTGCCATGTTTATATCGAAGAAGACTGGGTAGACCGGATTGCCCCTCCAAAGGATCTGGAAAAAGACATGCTTGAATTCGCTGTCGAGCCCAGAGATAACAGCCGCCTCAGTTGTCAGATCAAGATGACAGAGGCACTGGATGGAATCGTGCTGTACACACCTGAATCACAATATTGAACTCCGCTCTAAGTCGGAACGGTGGGCTGGCTTATTGCCGTACCAAATCCTCCACAATAAAACTGCCGGTATCGTGCATCTGCTCGGGACTCAGCATGGTGCTGAAGGCAGGCATCGCGTTGCGTCCCGCTCCCAGAATGGCCATGATGTCCTGGACACTCAAAGCCGGGGTCAGGGCCGCAGCACCTCCATCGTGTCCGCTGCCCTGGCCATTGGCGCCGTGACAGGTCTGGCAGGACTGCATATAGATGGTCCTGCCGTTTTCCAGATCGGCCACACGGTCTGCCGGCACCTCGGCCGCTTGTGCCGGATTGAAGGGTGATGGCGGAGGGGGCATCTGGTTCAACGTGCCTTGCAAAGAGAAAAGCCAGACTCCATCCCCCCGCGGCCCGCCAAACATAGAGCCGCCAGCGAGCACTGCGACATATTGCTCCCCTTCATGCATGAAGGTGGAGATCGTGCTGTTCACACCGGCATCAGTGCGGAATTCCCATAGCTGCTTGCCGTTGCTCTTATCCAGCGCCACCAGCCTGCCGTCATCCAGACCGGTAAACAACAGACCGCCCGCCGTCACCACAGTGCCATTCCCGCCATCCGCCCATTGGCGCCGCCATACGAGTCGATTGGTGCGGACATCCAGTGCCGCCACGATACCCCGCCCCCGCGTACCCGAAGGAACCCAGGAGCCGTTATAGAACATGGCCTGGAAAGTAGGTTCGCTCACCTGTTCCGCATCCACCCGCGCGCCATTGATCGCATCATTGGCGCAGATATACATAAGCCCGGTTTCCGGATCATAGGAACTGGGCGGCCAGTTCACCGCCGACATGGGTTTGTAGAATACCGGTTCCTCAAAATACGGGGTAAAGATACGGCCCTGATTGACGAGATCATGATCTCCAGGATTGATATCGATCTCCTGCGGTACCAGTGCCTCCCCCACGGGATAGGGTTGTGTAGCCGCGGTTGCCTGACGGGGTTCCTGGGGTGCCGGCCGCTCTTCAATTCCGATCAACGGTTTGCCGGTCTCCCGATCCAGCAGATAGACCCAGCCGGTTTTTCCGGCCTGCGCCAATCCCTTGCGTTGTTGACCATTCAATTCCACATCGAACAGGATGACCGGATTTGCCGCATCATAATCCCAGAGATCATGATGGACTTCCTGGAAATGCCAGCGGTATTTACCGGTCCGGACGTCCAGGGCAACGATGGAATCGCTGAACAGGTTGTCTCCCGGTCGGGTGGCGCCACTCAAAGCCGTACCCGGATTGCCCGTGGCAAAATAGATCATGCCCAGCTCCGGGTCGACGGCCGGCGTCTGCCATACCGGCGCACCACCGTATTTCCAGATATCGTTATCCTGCGCCCAGGTATCATG
>MGYR01000215.1:2499-2946 GCA_001801825.1 Gammaproteobacteria bacterium RIFCSPLOWO2_02_FULL_56_15
GTGATGCTGTAACCGAGACGCGGATTCTCCGTCTGGATCGACCAGACCACCTCGCCAGTTTTTTGGTTCAGCGCCACCAGCTTCGCATTCAACTGACCCACATAGATTCTGCCATCTCCCATACCCAGACCACGGCTGACCCAGCCGCAGCAGACAACCACATCCTCCGGCGCCACCTGGGCCTGGTAATTCCAGATGAGCTCGCCACTGGCTATATCAATGGCAAAGACATCATCCTGACCCGTTACGATATACAGTACTCCCTCGTAGATCAGTGGCTGCGCCTGCCCTGAATATTGTGGTCCGAGACCCGACCCGTTCAGGCTGGCACGCCACACTGCCTTGAGCCGGGTGACGTTCTCACGATTGATTCGTGTCAGTGGAGAGTATCTTTGGTTCGAGAGATTGCCGCCGTTGGTGAGCCAGCCATTTTGTGGATGTGCGGAC
>MGYR01000215.1:2991-7176 GCA_001801825.1 Gammaproteobacteria bacterium RIFCSPLOWO2_02_FULL_56_15
GCGAGGACTGCCGGTGAGAGACCAAACATTGCCATAAAAATTATAAGGATAAGGCAGCCGGGTGCGAGCTTAACTATCATCTGGTATTCCCCAAGGCGGAAAATCACGAAATCCTCCATAGCGGAAGATCTGCAAATCATGGTTCAAATTATCACCGCACTATAGGTGAATAACCGGAGCCGGACAAGCGTGTACCCATACGTCTCTATCGCCGGTTTGCGCGTCCCCGCCCGTACTGGAGGACTGGCCGCCGCAGAGCGGAAATAACCCTGTGCCCGGAGTGAATTTTGGCCCGGCTGGATTGTCCTAAAATAAGTATACGGGGCACTGCCTATCCGCAGAACGGCACAAGCTGCGGGATGTTCGAGCAAGAGATGAGGATATAACCAGGAGTAACGAGATGAAATCCATAATACCCATTATTTCGCTGGCGACGCTGTTGCTGGCGGGAACCAATGCCTTGGCGCAGACCACCGGCACGCGACTGGGGGCTTATGACCAGAAGATTCATATCCTGTGGTTCGATGAACCCCAGGATATCGCCTATATTCGGCGACTGCTGCAGGAAGGACATGGCGCAAAGGCCGTGGAAAAAGCCCGTGAATATGCCGCATTGCTCTCCGGCACGCAGGGCGGGGAAGGCCAGGTGCTGCTTTATTTCGCCTTGAATGCGCTTTGCGCGGCCTTGACCAAGACCGGTGAAACTGAAGAGGCTGTGGAAACCTGTGGCCAGGCGATAGACCTGATCTCATGGAAGTGGCAGGCCTATAACAACCGCGGCACCGCCTATTATGTCTCGGGCGACTTTACCAGTGCCTTGCAGGAATATCGCAAAGCCAGGGATTTGCTCAACTCCGAAGGTGATGCCCGGTTTATCGTGGAACGTAACATGGAACTCGCCGAAACTCGCCTGGCCGCCGGTCGCTGATCTGCGGCGGTCAGCCTACATCTATTTGAGTTTCAGCTCATGTACAGCCCGGTTGTAGGAACCCATGCCCACTGCCAGCAAGACCACTCCAAGGGCAGAAGCGCTGGTCGCCACCAGGGCCAGGGATTTACCCACATCGGCATCATTCTGGTAGTAATACTGCGTGACCGACGCGATGATGTAGGAGCCTAGCGCCAGGGCGATTAAGTTCAGCACGAAAAAGTACAGGGCAATGACCTGCCCGCGCATTTCATTCGGGGTGATCGAGTGCAGGGCGGCGGGAGCGAGGCCCACATGGAAACTCAGAAAGAAGAATACATAGGCGATACAGCCAAGGGTCCAGTATGGGTTGTGCACCGCAACGAGCAAGGCCAGTGCCGGTAATGTGATGATCTGGGTCACAATCATAACCTTGGAATAGGCTGCGGTCACACCCCGCTGCATGACTTTCTGTACAAGGTAGCCACCGCACACCAGCCCGGACGTCCCCAGGAAAAAGATAATGCTGCCGAAAGGCAACCCAACCTGCGCACGATTCCATTCATAACTGCGGACAAACAGGGACGGCACCCAGGTCATCAGCCCGTAATTGGTCAGGGCGAATCCGGTAGGCCCGAGAATGAGTGTCAGGTACGCGAACCAGTAACGCTGAATATGCCGGAAGGTCTGACCCAGGCTGACTTTACCGTCAACAGAAACCTTTTCCCGACGTACCGGCTCTTTCACCGAGAGCATCATGAGTACAATGAAGATGCCCGGGAAAGCAACCAGCAGAAACGACAACTGCCAGGGCTGGATCTGTCCCACCAAGGGTAGGGTTCGCGGGCCGGTAGTCATTGCATATTCCACCACAAGTCCACCGAAGATATTGGCCAGTCCGGCCCCGCATAGTACACCAGCGGAATAAACACTGATGGGCAGACCTCTTTTCTCCTGGGGGAAACTGTCCGAAATGGTTGAATAGGCGGCAGGTCCCAAAGCCGCTTCACCCACCCCGACACCGATTCTGGCCAGAAAGAGTTGCAAGTAATTGTTTGCCACACCACACGTCGCCGTCATCAAGCTCCATACCCCAACACCAACGGTCATCAGGTTACGGCGGTTGGTGCGATCGGCGAGCCACCCCAGGGGAATCCCCATTATCGTATAGAACAAAGTAAACGCCAGACCATGCAGCAGGCCGAACTGCACTTCGGTGATCTGGAAGTCCTGTTTGATCGGGTCGATAAGAAAGGCAATGATCTGCCGGTCCACAAATGACAGCGTATAGGCCAGATAGAGGATAATCACCACATACCACGCATAACCCGTTGCTGGGTAAGGGATATCAACTGCAACGCCGGAACCACCGGCGGGATGGCTTGCTTTGTTCACGACACTCTCCCCTGTTGGATATTTTTATTTCTTGGCCTGTGTCTCTGGTGATCGAATTATTCGGCCGGCTTCACGAACTTGAGGGTGAAACGGTCGGATTCCCCGATGGCGGCATATTTTTCCCGATCCTGATCACCCATGGCAAAGTTGGGGGGGAGCGTCCACACACCCCGGGGGTAATCCTTGGTATCTTTTGGATTGGCGTTGATTTCGGAGTGGGCCACTAATTTGAAACCCGCTGATTCGATGAGTTTGATTGCATAATCTTCGCCCACGTAGGCGACACCTGGCTTCAGTTCCTGAACATTAGCCGGATCGGCACGGTGCTCAACGACCCCGAGAATGCCGCCGGGTTTCAGCGCCTTGAATGCCTCCTCGAATACCGCTTTGCCGATCCCCGCCCACTCCCAGTTATGAATATTCCGGAAGGTCAGCACCATATCAACCGTCCCGGCCGGTGCGATTTCCGTCTTCCCCGGCGCAAGTGCAGTAACTATGACCTTGTCATATATCGATGGATTGGATTCCAGCATGGCATGTAACTGCTTGTTATAGTCCAGCTCGCGCTCGTTGGCGGTACCGGGGTCAATGGCCGCCGCATAGAACTTGCCCTTCTCCCGCAGAAAAGGTGCCAGTATGGAGACGTACCAGCCGCCGAAGGGCCAGAGTTCGACTACGGTCATATTATCGGCAATCCCGAAAAAGCTGAGCGTTTCCACTGGATGCCGATCCTTGTTCCTGGCTTTCTGCTCAGCGCTGCGATGATCGCCATCGGCCAGTTCCGAAAGCCTGGAAACCACCGTGTCAGCGGCCTGGAGACCGCCAGACAACAGCATGGCAATGAATACGAGGAAGACATGAGTAAAACGTAGGGGTTTTAAGCGGGTCATTGGAATACCTCCTGCGGGTTTCTTGGAATTGTTGGGTAAGGACTTTGGCACCTACCAGGGTTGATCAGTTCCGTCATTCTGCAAAAACCTCCCGCTATCCTTGATTGTGAGGCCGTCTATGGTCTTCATCATTTTGCCGATGGCCTCCTCGGGAGTCATGGCACCAGGCAAAACCGTGTCCCCGAAACTCTCCACCTGGACTCCTCCCGGATGAAACATGACCACCGTCACACCTTCATCGGCAAGTTCCACAGCGAGCAGGCGCATGGCGCTGTTCAGGGCCGCTTTGGTGATCCGGTACCAGTAATGATCAGCCGATCGTGGGGCTATGGAAACCATGCCGGCGGCAGAGCTTATGGTCACGATCAGCTTGCGCTCGCCGGCGACCAGATGATCATAGAATTCCTCGGCAATCATCAATGGACCGGCCACATTGGTATGCATGAACTGGTCCATGTGATCGTAATCCAGGGTGCCAAACAATTGTCCTGCGTTCCCTTCCCGGTCACGCAGGGGGGCGAAGCGAATCAGGGCGGCATTATTGAGGATGATATCAATGGATTCCCCTTTCATCTTCTCTGCCAGAGCGACAATCTCATCCTTTTTCGTTACGTCCATACGTTCGGGCTGGACGAGATCAGGATACTTCTGCTGCAGTGCCACCAGTGTATCCGGGGTCTCGGGCCGCCTGTGCGTGGCGATTACCGTCCAACCCCGGGCAGCGAACTGCTTGGCGAATTCAAGCCCTATCCCCTGGTTGGAACCCGTTATCAGCACGGTCTCTGAACTGGCCGGAAGCCAGCATTGCGCTACCAACCACACAAATAACATAACTTTCCAGCTGTTTTTCAGGATAATATTCATGAGGTATTCCCCTTGTATCGTAAGTACTCAATATTCTTATCCATCGTGCCAGATCTCCCACCTGGGTACCACCCCTCGGAGTGACTAGATCCTGCGTAATACAACCATTGGCGGGGTGTGCAACACGCG
>MGYR01000215.1:7259-17879 GCA_001801825.1 Gammaproteobacteria bacterium RIFCSPLOWO2_02_FULL_56_15
CAAACGCAGCAAGAATACCTGCAACCAGACCCAAACATAGAAATTCCGCCACCAGTCCCGAAAGTATCTGCCTGCGGTTCGCACCAAGGGTACTCATCAAGGCGGATTCTTGCGTACGTTCATCATGGGTGGTCTGCAAGGCCGCAAGCAGCACGACCAAACCGGAGAGCAAGGTAAATCCGAATACGAATTCCACGGCGCTTACCACACGGTCCATAATACTGCGCACCTGGTTGATCAGCGCGTCGATATCCACGACAGTAACACTGGGAAAATGTTTTACCAGTTCCACCATCAGCTTTTTTTCTTCGGGAGGCAGATAAAAACTGGTGATCCATGTCCCCGGAAAATCATCGAGCGACCCGGGGTTTGCGATTACAAAGAAATTCGCATTGAAAGAATCCCAGTCCACCTGTCTGAGACTGGTGATCGGTCCGCTTACTTCCTGTCCGCCGATAGTAAAGCGCAACTCATCATGGAGTTTCACCTGCAGATCGAGGGCAATTCCTGTTTCGAGAGAGAATGCGGTGGTGTCCCCGCCGTCTTCCGGCCACCATTCACCGGCGATCAGTCGGTTGTCCTTCTGCAATTTACCGGCCCAGGTCAGGTTATACTCACGGCTCGCACGGCGCCGCCCCTCGGGATCGGCAAAGGAATCCTCCGCAACCGCCTGGCCGTTGATTGCGGTCAGTCGGGCCCGGATCATGGGATAGATATCTCCGGTAATCGCGGTATGCTCCTGGAGAAAGGCTTTTAAATCCGGCACCTGGTCCTGTTGTATGTTAATCAGAAAATAGTTGGGCGTTCCTGCAGGAATCGTGTTACGCCAGTTCTCCAGGAGATCCGTGCGAACCAGCGTCAGGAGAATCATGACCATGACTCCCAGTCCGATACCCAGGATCTGCGCCACACTCTGTCCCCGGCGTCGGGCGATATTGGCCAGGCCATAACGTGCTGCAACTCCCACCCGGGAGCGTAACTTGTTCAGCATCAGGATAATGCCTGTGGTACACAACGCCAGCAACAGGGCGGTGACAAGGATCCCGAAAAAAGTATACAACGTGAGATAAAAATTTCCGGATTGCCAGGGAGAGAGCAGCGCCAAAGCCAGGATGGATACAACATAAGTACCCGCCGCTCCTGGTGGTACAGGAGATAATTCACGGCGTAGTACCCGCAGGGGAGAAACCTTCCGCAAACGGATGATCTGTGGCATTGCGAAACCGGTTACCGTGATTACGCCGGCGGCTATGCCGGTCACAACCGGCCAGGGCGATGGTGAAGGAATGGAATATTGCGTCAGTCCACTCATCATGGTTGTGAGTATCTCCTGAGCCAGATAACCCAGCAGGCATCCTCCCAGACTGCCTGCAAACGCCAGTATCAAGAGTTGCAGCAGATAGACCCTGGTTATCGTGGACTGTTCCGCGCCAAGGCAGCGCATGATGGCGCAATTATCAAAATGTCGGACCGCATAACGCTGGGATGACATGGCCACCGCAAGTCCCGCAAGGGCAATGCTGACAAGTGCGGCGAGACCCAGAAACTGCTCGGCGCGCTCCAGTGCCCGCTTAAGTTCCGGGCGGGCATCCCGGATCCCCTGAATTCGCAGCCGTTCCTCACGGCTGATTCTCTCCATTTCATCCCGGAATACGGATAACTCATCCGCGCTGCCTCCCACGAGGAGGTAATACTGGACCCGGCTGCCCGGCAAGATGAGGCCCGTGGCCTCCAGATCAGCCTGGTTCATCAACAAACGGGGAGCAATAGCAAACAAATCACCCCCACGGTCCGGCTCATAGGTCAGCACCCGGTCGACCTTGAAACTTGACTTGCCCAATTGCAGGACATCGCCGGTTCCCATCTCTAGGGTCTGCAACAGCCGCGCATCCACCCAAACTACACCGGGTTCAGGCAATGTACCGGTGGTCTCCTCCTCACCAAACAGGGTGCTGCTGCTACGTAGCGTACCCCTGATCGGGTAGCCTTCCTCCACCGCCTTGACCTCTGACATCTGCATCTTCTCGCCTGCCACAACAACGCTGTTGAAGCTGGTTGTCCTGGTGGACACCAGTCTCAGTGCATGTGCCCTGTCGATAATCCAGGGCTGGATCGGGTCACGTGCTCTGAGGACCAGATCAGCAGCCAGGAGCTCTGTAGCCTGTTGCTCCGTGGCCTGTCGGATTCGATCCGTGAAAAAATTAACCGATGTAAGGCTGGCTACCGCAATCAGTACCGCCGCGGTAATCAACCGCAATTCGCCGGAACGCCAGTCGCGAAGAAGCCCCGACAGGGCGAGTCGCAGTATTTGCATCATGATGCGGTTGCTATCCTGCCGCCGGCGAGTGTCAAACTGCGGGCACAGTGATCGGCGATAGCCGGGTCGTGAGTGACCAGGACGAGGGTCGCGCCCCGTTCACGGTTCAAACGAAACAACAGATCAATGATCTGCTGGGCGGTTTTGTGGTCGAGATTGCCGGTTGGTTCATCTGCGAACAACAGGCGTGGATTACCGGCGAAAGCCCTGGCAATCGCGACCCGCTGCTGTTCTCCACCGGACAATTGGCCAGGATAATGATGCAGACGGTGGTCCAAACCGACTTCTGCCAGTCTCTCTCTCGCTTCAGGAAGGGGATCCCGCCTGCCCGCAAGTTCCAGCGGCAGCATGACGTTTTCCAGGGCTGTGAGTCCCGGCAACAACTGGAAAGACTGGAACACAAAGCCGACGCGCTGGCTGCGCATCCGGGCACGTCCATCTTCATCCAGAGCGCCGAGATCCACGCCGTCGAGTAATATCTTACCACTGGTGGCTATATCGAGTCCGGCCATCAGACCCAGCAGGGTGGATTTCCCGGAACCCGATACGCCGATAATCGCGATTGTCTCCCCCTTCAGGATACTGAAATTGATATCCTCAAGGATAACAAGATCGCCTTCAGGACTTGCGACTTGCTTTCCCAGATCCTCTGCCTGCAAAATAGCCCCTGAGGTCAACCCCATGTTTATGAGACTCCTGTTAATTATTTCAACCTGTTGTTTTCTACCTGCCGCCGTAGCTGAGCGGACCATCCTGGTCCTTGCAGACAGTCTCAGCGCCAGCTACGGTATTGCTGTTGAGGACGGCTGGGTTACCTTGCTGCAGGATCGTCTGCACCTGCAAGGTTACAATTATCGTGTTATCAATGCCAGCATCAGCGGCGATACTACCGCTGGGGCCAGTGCCCGTCTCGTCCCGCTGCTTTCGCATGAACAAGCGGATATAGCAGTAATAGAACTCGGCGGTAATGACGGACTCAGGGGTCTGTCTATTATGGAAATCAAGAAAAATCTAGTCCGGATTATCCGTCAGCTTCTGCAAAAAAACATCAGAGTTCTGCTGATACCCATGCAGATACCTCCCAACTATGGCCAGATCTACACTACTAAGTTCAGAGAAATCTACACCGAGTTGGCAGCAGAATATGGGATTACTCTGAGTCGTTTTATTCTTGATAACATCGTGCTGGAACAACCGGAACTCATACAGGAAGACGGGATACATCCGAAGGCCGAGGCGCAGCCGATGATGCTGGACAATATATGGTTCGATCTGCAACCCATGCTCAAGAAGAATGATGAGGCCCATGAAATTCTGCAGTGAGTGCGGCGCGGGCATCAATATACAAATCCCCCCGGGTGATGACCGCCAGCGTTATGTCTGTAATCACTGCGGTTTCATCCATTATCAGAATCCCAGGATTGTCGCAGGTAGTCTGCCCGTCTGGAAAGACCAGATCCTGTTGTGCCGCCGTGCGATAGAACCACGTTATGGTCTCTGGACCTTGCCAGCGGGATTCATGGAGTTGGGGGAAACCACGCTGGAGGCCGCTATCCGGGAAACCAGGGAGGAAGCTAACGCCCGGATCCAAATCAAAGGACTGTATGTTGTGATCAATCTCCCCGAGGTCAATCAGGTGTACATGATGTTCCGGGCCGAATTACTGAACCTGGATTTCGGGCCCGGGACTGAAAGTCTGGATGTCAGACTTTGCAGAGAGGCGGATATTCCCTGGGATGAGCTGGCCTTTGGTACGATCCGGCATACGCTGAACTACTATTTTAATGATCGGCGGGAAGGAGCTTTCCCGCTACATATGGGTGATATCGTAAAGGAAGGAGACCACTTTAGTTACCGAAGCTCATCTTGAAGCTCACCGCCCTATGTGGGTTCCTGCAGGCATGTATCTCAGCATCTATCAGATCCCCGTTCTCCTACCCCGGCATAAACCGGTGCGTCATAAATACCGATAAACCAGTGACTTCAGAAGACGGGAATAACACGAATAATGCACTTGAATTAAAAATTCAGATCGTTATTGTATGCGCCTCTTTCCAGCACTGAAACTCTACAGAGGAATTTATGATCAAGCCCCACGGCTCCGAGAAGCTCAAACCCTTGTATGTCGAGGATGATTTACGACGCCAGAACCTGATAAAGGAATCAGAAAGTCTGCCTGCATTACTGATTAATTCTGCCGCAGCTGCCAACGCAGTTATGCTGGGAGCCGGTTATTTCACCCCACTGAATGGTTACATGAATATAACCGATTCCCTTACCGTGGCGGAGAAGATGCACACGGCAAGCGGGCTGTTCTGGCCGATACCATGCATGAATCTGGCGCATGATATCGATCAAATCAAGGGGGCGAAGCGCATTGCTCTGAAGGACCCGAATATTACGGGTAATCCAGTTATCGCGATTCAGACCGTAAAGGCAATTGAAACCTTGAGCGATGTACAGCTTGATCGGATTGCAGAAAAAGTCTTTGGTTCACTGTCCACGGATCACCCCGGGGTCACAACCTTCAGGAAACTTGGTAAACATGTTATCTCCGGTCCTATCGAGGTACTGAGCTACAGTTACTTTGCCAGGGATTTCCCTGAAACCTTCCGCACCGCAACAGAGATCCGTGAGAGCATAAAGAATAAGGGGTGGAATCGGGTCGTCGCATTTCAAACCCGCAATCCCATGCATAGAGCACATGAAGAACTCTGTAAGATGGCGATGGAGAGTATCCATGCCGACGGTGTTCTCATCCATATGTTGCTTGGCAAGTTGAAGCCTGGCGATATCCCCGCAGAAGTCAGGGACGCAGCCATCCGTAAAATGGTTGAACTCTATTTTCCTCCAGATACGGTCATGGTCACCGGGTATGGATTCGATATGCTGTATGCCGGTCCGCGGGAAGCTGTTTTACATGCTGTATTCCGCCAGAATGCGGGCTGTACTCATTTTATTGTAGGTCGCGATCACGCCGGTGTAGGCAGCTTTTATGGACCCTTTGATGCTCAGAAAATATTTTCGAGCGAGGTACCCGAAGGTGCCCTTGAAATTAAAATCTTCAATGCCGACCACACCGCATACTCCAGAAAACTAAATCGTGTGGTCATGATGTGCGATGTGCCGGATCACACTCCAGAGGACTTTGTCATGTTGTCTGGTACACGGGTGCGGGACATGCTCGCAGCAGGACAGGCACTGCCACTGGAGTTTGCCCGGCCGGAGGTCGCTGAGATACTCATGAGATATTACCAGCAGGAGACTGCTGCCAAAGCAGAATGACCTTTCATTTCCCTGGTAGCGAATCTATTGACAAAAATGATTTTCCGCTATATTGTTAGCACTCATCGGAATAGAGTGCTAACAGCTCGGGTATATATTCAGGTGTTTCATAGACTTATTAATAACGGAGGTAGTCGTTAAAATGAAAATTCGTCCTTTACATGACCGGATAGTTGCAAAACGCCTGCCAGAGGAAAAGACCTCGGCCGGGGGAATCGTTATACCGGACACTGCCACTGAAAAACCGATTCAGGGCGAAGTAATTTCGGTTGGAAACGGAAAGCTTCTGGATAACGGTCAAGTACGCGCACTGGCCGTTAAAAAGGGCGACAAGGTCCTTTTCGGCAAATATTCAGGTACCGAAGTCAAGCTCGGTGGAGAAGAATATCTGGTGCTGCGTGAAGACGACATCATGGGCATTATTGAATAAAGAAGCTCTCAGAGGAGATTGAAATGACTGCTAAAGAAGTAAGATTTGGCGATGATGCCAGAGCACGCTTGGTGAAAGGTGTGAATATCCTGGCTAATGCCGTAAAAATGACCCTTGGACCGCGAGGTCGCAACGTGATCCTGGAAAGGAGCTTCGGCGCTCCGACAGTTACCAAGGACGGAGTGTCCGTCGCAAAAGAAATCGAGCTCGAAGACAAGTTCGAAAACATGGGCGCTCAGATGGTCAAGGAAGTCGCTTCGAAGACTTCTGATGTCGCCGGCGACGGCACCACAACCGCAACTGTACTGGCCCAGGCCATCGTTCGTGAAGGTCTGAAGGCGGTCGCTGCCGGCACCAACCCCATGGAAATCAAGCGCGGAATCGATCAGGCGGTCGAAGTTGCTGTGCACGAGCTGAAAAAGCTTTCCAAACCCTGTGAAGATACCAAGGCGATCGCCCAGGTAGGTACGATTTCAGCCAATTCCGACGAAACCATCGGCAAGATCATTGCCGAAGCCATGGAAAAGGTTGGCAAGGAGGGTGTGATTACTGTTGAAGAAGGTTCCGGTCTGGAAAACGAACTGGAAATTGTGGAAGGCATGCAGTTTGATCGTGGCTATCTTTCCCCTTACTTCATCAACAGCCAGGAAACCATGAGTGTGGAATTGGAGAGTCCCTTCATTCTGCTCCATGACAAAAAGATATCCAATGTCCGAGAACTGCTTCCGGTGCTTGAAGGTGTGGCAAAGTCAGGGAAACCCCTGCTGATCGTTGCCGAGGATGTGGAAGGTGAAGCCCTGGCCACATTAGTGGTCAACAACATCCGTGGCATCGTCAAGGTTTGTGCGGTCAAGGCCCCAGGTTTTGGTGATCGCCGCAAGGCTATGCTGGAGGATATCGCAATTCTGAGCGGCGCCACAGTCATATCCGAGGAAGTGGGTCTGAGCCTGGAGAAAGCCACCCTGGATGATCTGGGAACTGCCAAGCGGGTCCAGATTACCAAGGAAAACACAACGCTTATCGATGGCGCCGGAAAGAAAGCCGACATCGAGGGACGCGTGAAGCAAATTCGCCAGCAGATAGAGGATACTTCATCCGACTATGATCGTGAAAAACTCCAGGAGCGCGTTGCCAAACTCGCAGGCGGTGTTGCTGTGGTCAAGGTCGGGGCTGCCACAGAGATAGAAATGAAGGAGAAAAAGGCCCGCGTGGAGGATGCACTACATTCGACGCGCGCAGCAGTCGAGGAAGGTGTGGTTCCCGGCGGTGGCGTAGCACTCCTTCGGACCAAGAAAGCTGTGGCAAAAATCAAGGGCGCCAACGATGAGCAGAGAGTCGGCATAACTATCCTCCTAAGGGCTCTGGAAGAACCTTTACGCCAGATCGTGACTAACGCAGGAGAAGAGGCATCTGTCATACTCAACAAGGTCGCAGAAGGGGAAGGTGCATACGGCTACAACGCTGCAACTGACAAGTTCGGTGACATGATCGAAATGGGTATCCTCGATCCTACCAAGGTAGCCCGGATCGCGTTGCAGAATGCTGCCTCCGTCGCCAGCCTGCTACTGACCACCGAAGTCATGATTGCAGAGGCCCCGAAGAAGGAAGAGCACAGCCATGGTGGAATGCCCGGTGGCATGGGCGGCATGGGCGGCATGGATGGCATGATGTAAAAGAGCCTTTACCGTTACAGAAAAACCCGCCTACATGGCGGGTTTTTTTTGACATGGCTTTCAATTCGGATGGAGTGCTGCGTAAACCCAACCACACCTACGAATCACTCATACGTTATTGCAGGAATCTGGTTCGTTCGCTGTTTGCTTTGTGCTGAAATGAAGCATATAAATCGCAGAGCTACGTGAATGTGAGTAATTACTCCGAACGGTATTCCAGAACCTCAGAACCATCTGCAAGCTCAGGAAATGCCGGGGTAAGTGCTGTCCCTGGGACAGCTTGCGCAAATCTTTCAGACTGGGATTGATTACCAGTTGAAGCGGGTCAATTTTTCCCTTGATGACCTATTGACGCTTCATCGCATCGAAAAATTCGGCGTTATTCTTGGTGGGTTTGAGTCTTTCCAGCATGAATTCCATAGCAGCTTGCGGCTCCATGGGATGCAATAACTTGCGAAGGATCCACATCTTCTGAAGTTCGTCCTTCTCGGTCAACAATTCCTCGCGTCGGGTTCCGGAACGGTTGATATTGATGGCAGGGTAGATCCGCTTTTCGGAAATCTCCCTCTCCAGATGCAACTCCATATTACCCGTACCCTTGAATTCCTCGTAGATAACATCATCCATACGTGAACCGGTGTCCACTAGAGCAGTCGCAATTATTGTCAGACTGCCTCCCTCTTCGATATTACGGGCTGCTCCAAAGAATCGCTTGGGCCGCTGCAAGGCATTGGCATCAACGCCACCTGTTAGGACCTTGCCTGAAGCAGGGACGACGGTGTTGTAAGCACGAGCGAGACGGGTTATCGAATCGAGCAGGATCACTGCATCCTTTTTGTGCTCCACCAGCCGTTTCACCCTCTCAATAACCATCTCTGCAACCTGAACGTGGCGGCTTGCCGGTTCGTCAAAGGTACTCGATATGACTTCACCTTTAACAGAACGGGTCATTTCGGTCACTTCTTCCGGCCTTTCGTCGATCAATAGTACGGTCAAGTGACATTCCGGGTAGTTGTGGGCGATAGACTGTGCAATGGATTGGAGGATCATCGTTTTGCCGGCTTTCGGTGGTGAAACAATAAGTCCACGTTGCCCTTTGCCAATCGGCGCAAACAGGTCAATAATTCTCGGAGTCATGTCTTCGGTGCTGCCGTTACCTGACTCCAGTGTCAGGCGTTCGTGGGCAAACAGCGGTGTCAGGTTTTCAAAGAGGATCTTGTGCTTGGATTTGTCAGGTGATTCAAAATTGATTTCATTGACTTTCAGCAGCGCGAAATACCGTTCGCCATCCTTGGGTGGTCGAATCTTGCCTGCGACTGTATCCCCAGTCCTGAGGTTAAAGCGGCGAATCTGGCTTGGAGAGACATAGATATCATCTGGTCCGGCAAGGTAGGAACTGTCTGCGGACCGCAGGAAACCGAAACCATCCTGCAGTATCTCGAGTACGCCATCGCCATAGATATCCTCGCCCTTCTTCGCATGCGCCTTGAGTATTTCAAATATGACGTCCTGCTTTCTGTGGCGGGCAAGGCCTTCAAGACCCAGTGATTCTGACAAGATAACAAGCTGCGATGCAGGCTGTTGCTTTAGTTCTGTAAGGTTCATGGACTCCGAATAATTTTCGAAATTAAGAAATGATGTAAATACACACGCCTGTGCGCTTGTTAAAGATTGATGCTGCTAGCTAAATTATGCTTGGGGGACAGTCAGACAGGCTGTTGCTGCTAGGGTAAAAGTTAGCACGACATTTTGTATACGTCCAGTAGTTTATACAACACTGTCTATGAATGCCGACAACTGGGACTTGGAAACAGCACCAACCTTGGTCCCGGCTACCTCTCCATTCTTGAATATCATCAGAGTAGGAATGCCCCGGACGGCATATTTTTGCGGTGTAGCCTGATTTTCATCGATGTTGATTTTGGCGACTGTCAACTTACCCTTGTATTCATTGGCCACTTCATCAAGGATTGGTGCTATCATTTTGCATGGGCCGCACCACTCAGCCCAGTAATCGACGATTACAGGCATTTCGGAATTCAGTACTTCTTCTTCAAAGCTTATGTCTGTAACATTAATAATACTATCACTCATGGGATTACCCTGGCCTCTGTATGGATTCTAGGCTGTCATTTTCATCGTAGAACCCTCTGAATGCAAGTCAAGACACAGCGGATTTGGAAAATACTCGGAAATAATGCAACTGGAAACCACCACGGACCTGGCCTTCACAGAACTTCCCCTTTGTGAAGAACTGCAGAGTGCATTACAAAATTTAGGATTTACCTACTGTACCCCTATTCAGAAGGAAACTCTGCCGTTGCTACTGGCGGGACGGGACATCGCCGGGCAATCCCAGACGGGTACGGGAAAAACGGCTGCTTTCCTGCTCGCCACATTACATCATTTGCTCGCTGCCAGGTCGGTTTCGAAAAGCAGTCTTATCAGACCCGGGGCACTAATCATCTCTCCCACACGGGAACTGGCCATACAGATTTACAATGATGCCATCAAACTGAACAGTCGCACCGAACTGAAAATAGGCCTTGTATACGGGGGCGTCGACTATGACAAACAGCGCAAGATGCTGGAACAGGGAGTAGATGTGCTAATCGGTACGCCGGGTCGATTGATTGATTATTACAAGCAGAAGGTCTACACCCTTTCGGGGATCAGGATCGTGGTCCTGGACGAGGCGGACCGCATGTTTGATCTGGGTTTCATCAGTGACGTGAGATATCTGTTGCGGAAAATGCCGATACCCGAGAAGAGACTAAGCATGCTGTTTTCAGCCACGTTGAGCTGGCGGGTAACGGAACTTGCCTATGAACATATGAATAACCCGCAACTCATCAGGATAAATCCCGACCAGATAACCGCTGACAAAGTTCAACAAACCGGATTTCATGTGGCCA
>MGYR01000216.1 GCA_001801825.1 Gammaproteobacteria bacterium RIFCSPLOWO2_02_FULL_56_15
TACCAGGCAACATTGTGACTTCCTCGTCCGGCTGCCCATGCGGGGTGCGGTGGAAAGTTTGAATGTCTCGGTGACGGCGGGGATATGTCTTTACGAGGTGATGCGGCAACGTACCGACGGACACTGATCTGGGCAAGACGATTTCCCATCCATGGATGATCTGCAAGGTGAATTGTCGGTTTGAGAGCAAATGTCAATTTGCAAATACCTCACTGATACTCTAGAATCCTGCTCCTTCTGATTCCTTGCCCCACCACCGGATCGCAGCGGGGGGCTACAAACTCATGGGGAATATCCAATGCGACATTATGAAATTGTAATCCTGGTCCATCCGGATCAAAGTGAACAGGTTCCGGCCATGGTGGAGCGGTATCGAACCGTTATCGAATCCACAGGTGGGATGATCCACCGACTCGAAGACTGGGGTCGTCGCCAGCTTGCCTACCCTATCAACAAAGTGCACAAGGCACATTACGTGCTGATGAATATCGAGTGCAGTGATGATGTACTTAAGCAATTGCACAGCGCTTTCCGGTTCAATGATGCTGTCATACGTGACCTCATTTTGAAACGTGACAAAGCCGATACCAGTCAATCTCCATTGTTCAAAATCAAGGAACAGGAAGAGGGCGATAGCTCCCACAGCAAAAATCGGGATGACAATGATCCCTCCGGGGCCGGGGAGATCGGAAATCCGGATCCCGATACCATTGATGACGGGGTGATGACGGACACACAGGATGATGCACAGGAAACCGGAGATGAATCCGGCGACAACGAAACAGAGTAATCAGCAGATCCACTTGGACTGTTGCAGAGGAACACGATATGTCACGCTATTTCAGACGCAGACGTTTTTGCAAATTTACCGCGGATGGGGTGGAGGAGATCGATTACAAGGATATCAACACCCTGAAGAACTATATCACAGAGACAGGCAAGATTGTCCCTAGCAGGATCTCAGGCACCAAAGCCAGGTACCAGAGACAGCTTGCCACTGCGATTAAACGTGCCCGTTTTCTGGCCTTACTGCCTTACAGCGATTCTCACGATTCCCACTAGGATATAAAAGGGTATTTTCCCGGTTATACCGGGTATGACAGTTGTCTGAGCGGTTTATCCTGCCGAGCGGACATTGTGTAATATCCCCTTCTTTGGGCTGCCTTGGTATGCATACACTAGGTAACTATATTATCCGGGGACGTATGCAGGCTATGGGGATCATCAGTCTCCTGGCGGTTTTCTCCTTGTTGCTGCCTGTGTTGTTCTATCCCTTCATGTATCCTATCTGCGGAGTTCCGCTTGCACTATTGACCATGCGCCGCGGGCCTGCTATCGGTTTCCAGGTCCTCACCGGCAGTTTCGTACTGACAACCGTGCTCTACTGGTTACTCGGTATCCGACAGGATGTGATCCAGATAATCGCATTGACAGTATGGCTGCCGGTATACTGCTGCGCTGTAGTGCTGCGACTGACCAATGCCCAGGTCTGGATGATACTGGCGGCGGGATTGATAGGAATATTGTCCGTGACAGGTCTGCAACTCTATATGGGCGATGTCGCCGAGTGGTGGCGGGGTGAAGTGGGTCAGATCATGGTCAACTTCTTAGCAGCGACTGACCAAGCGCAGCCTCAAGAAATACTGGATACCATCTTGTCGCTCATGAATGCACTGATGGTATCGGGTATGATTGTTAACCTGATTCTTAGCACCCTGATAGCCAGGTGGTGGCAGTCTCTGCTGTTCAATCCGGGTGGTTTCAAGATTGAATTCGCTGCTATCACATTGCCCCGGGGACTGCTGTTAGTGGTGTTTTCACTCGGGATGATACTCCTGCTGGCGGGTCATCAGCAGATTCCATTACTGCGTGACATTCTGATTCTTACCGTAATTCCCTATGTTTTCCAGGGAGTTGCGGCGGTACACCGGGCAGTCAGAAAGAAAAACCTGTCTGTCTATTGGCTGGTTTGCATGTATATTCTGATGTTCAGCCTGCCGATGATCCTCTTCATAGCCTGTCTAGGTATGATGGATTCTTTGTTTTTCAAAAGAAACGCACATCCCTGACAAATTTTTGCAGGTGAAGTGATATGATTAGCAATCAACTGTTACGAGGTTTGGAAATGGAAGTAATACTCCTGGAAAAAATCCATAATCTGGGCAATCTCGGCCAGAAGGTCAAGGTCAAGCCTGGTTATGGTAGAAATTATCTGGTCCCACGGGGCAAGGCCGTACCTGCTACGGAAGAGAACTTGGCCCATTTCGAAAGTCGCCGGGCGGACCTTGAGAAGGCACAGGCGGATGCGGTGGGTAAGGCTGAAATCCGGGCCCGTGAGTTCGATGGGTTTAGCGTGACGATCGCTCGAAAGGCAGGTGAGGAAGGTAAGCTTTACGGTTCGGTTGGAACCATAGATATTGCCGAGGCGGTAACTGCTGCTGGTAAGCAACTGGCAAAGCATGAGGTCAGGCTACCGGATGGTCCTTTCCGTATGATCGGTGAATATGATGTCAATCTGCAAATGCATTCAGACATCACCGCCACAATCAAGCTGATCGTTGCGTTGGAGACAGACTGATATTCAATATCAGGAATACCGTTTCAAAATGCTAAAACCCCGCGCTGAAAACTGAACCATGCCGGAACGTGTCCATACAGGTACAGATGCGGAAACAGCGGCACTGAAATTGCCACCACACTCGCTGGAGGCCGAACAGGCTGTACTGGGTGGCATTTTTCTAGACGGTGAAGCGTGGCTCAAGATTGTTGAACGTGTACGGCAGAACGATTTCTATCGCAAGGATCACCGCATAATCTTCAACGCAATTACTTCCCTGGAAGCCGAAGGCAAGCCCTTTGATATCGTGACAGTGGCTGAGTGGCTGGAGAGTCACCAGCAACTAGACTCGGCGGGAGGTCTTTCCTATCTCGCAGCGCTTGCGGAGAATACTCCCAGTGTAAGCAATGTTGCCGCCTACGCGGATATCGTTCGCAAGCGTTCCATTCTGCGCCAATTGATCCAGGTAACCACCAGTATCAGCGATGCGGTATACCGTCCCATGGGGCGCACGAGCGAGGAACTCCTGGATCATGCCGAACAGGCCATATTTGAAATTGCTGAACAGGAAAACCGCGGTCGCCGCGATTTTCAGCAGATCAACGGATTATTATCCGCAGCGCTGGACCGGATTGATGAACTATTCCGCAAGAAGAACCCCATCACCGGGGTTGAGACGGGTTTCGATGACTTTGATAAACAAACCGCCGGTTTGCAACCTTCTGATTTGATCATCATCGCCGGTCGACCATCGATGGGCAAGACTGCATTCGCAATCAATATCGCTGAAAACGCCGCTATCCGAAACAACCTTTCGGTGGCTATTTTCAGCATGGAAATGTCAGGTGAACAACTCGCCATGCGCATACTGGCTTCGCTGGCACGGATCAACCAGCAAAAGATCCGAACCGGCAGACTGGACAGTGATGATGACTGGGCTCGACTCGTGGCGACGGTTTCCATGATGCAGGACAAGAAGATGTTTGTTGATGATACACCTGCGCTTACTCCGGCTGAACTGCGGGCGCGTTGCAGACGCTTATACCGGGAGCAGGGGCTTGACCTGGTGATCGTCGATTACCTGCAATTGATGCAGGTGCCAGGCAGCAAGGAAAACCGTGCCACTGAGATATCCGAGATTTCCCGATCCCTGAAAGCCATGGCCAAAGAGCTGCGGGTCCCGGTAATTGCGCTCTCTCAGCTCAATCGGAGTCTCGAAGGCAGGCCCAACAAACGTCCGGTCATGTCGGATCTGAGGGAATCCGGGGCGATAGAACAGGATGCGGATGTGATCGCCTTCATTTACCGTGATGAAGTTTATAATGAGGATTCGCCGGATAAGGGCAAGGCCGAGATCATCATCGGCAAACAACGTAATGGACCTATTGGCATGGTCCCGTTGGTTTTTCTGGGCCAATTCACACGCTTTGAAAACTATACCGCTGCCGTTGGTTTCCATCCGGGGTTTGATGCATGACCCGGCCTGCCAGGGTCGTAATCCAGCTACCCTCTCTGCAACATAATCTCTCCCGTGTGCGGCAACTGGCTCCCCGAAGTCGGATTATGGCAATCGTCAAGGCGGATGCCTACGGACATGGATTGGTACGGACAGCCACGGCGCTACCCGGAGCGGACGCCTTCGGCGTGGCCTGCCTGGAGGAAGCGATACAGCTGCGCGAGGCGGGGATAAGCGCACCAATCCTGCTGCTTGAAGGGCCCTATAGTGCCGGTGAGTTGAACCGTATAGAGGCACTTAAGCTCCAGATTGTGGTTCATGATGAAAGCCAGCTCGATATGCTGGGCCAAGCCAGGCTGCCGCAACCGGTGCAGGTCTGGATCAAGATCGACAGTGGTATGCACAGACTGGGTTTCCCTACTTCCGATACGGAACGGGTCTGGCAGCGGCTCCGGTCCTGTCCTTCGGTTGCACCCGGGATTCGCTTGATGAGTCACCTGGCCAGGGCCAGTGAGCCGGACAGCCCCATGACTAAAAGACAATTACAAATCTTTAACGAGACCTGCCGGATATTCCCGGCGGAACGGAGTATCGCCAATTCTGCTGCCATCCTGCTCTGGCCGGACAGCTGCCAGGACTGGGTCAGGCCGGGACTGATGTTGTACGGTGTCTCGCCTGTGGAAGGTAGGACATCCCGTGATTTTGACTTGGCCCCAGTCATGTCATTCCAGTCGCATCTGATCGCGACCAAAGCATTGCAACGGGGAGATACGGTAGGCTATGGGGCCGGCTGGGTATGCCCGGAAGATATGACCGTCGGCATAGTTGCCGCAGGCTATGGGGATGGTTTTCCCAGGCATTCCAGCTCCGGTTGCCCTATCCTGGTGAGTGGAATTCGAACAACTATCATCGGACATGCCTCGATGGATATGCTGAGCGTCGACCTGCGTGCTATCCCTGCTGCAAAGGTGGGAGACCCCGTCGAACTCTGGGGCTCGCGATTACTGATCGAGGAAGTAGCGGCTCATGCAGGCACGATACCTTACGAATTGATGTGCGGAGTTCACAAACGTCTCCGCTTCGAAGAACATGGCCAAGACTAGAAACCAATACACTTGTGCTGCCTGCGGAGGTGTCAGCCCCAAGTGGACAGGCCAATGTCCCGACTGCAACTCATGGAACACGCTTGAGGAAGTTCCTGTTGAACCAGCGGCAGGGAACCGTGCCGCCCGGTTTCAGAATGTCGTCACCAACCCTGCAAAGGTCAGTAGGCTGGATGAATTCGCCACAGTGAACGAGGTTCGTATCTCGACTGGTATCGCTGAGCTGGATCGGGTCCTCGGCGGTGGACTGGTACAGGGCTCAGTCACCCTGGTTGGAGGGGATCCGGGTATAGGTAAATCCACACTCCTGATCCAGGCACTTTCCTCCATCGCCGGCCATAGTGGAACACCGACTCTCTATATCAGTGGCGAAGAGTCTGCTGATCAGGTCTGCCTGCGGGCTAGGCGCCTCGGGTTGGAGCTTTCTGTTTTGCCTATACTCACAGAAAACAGTCTCGAACGTATCCTGCCCATAATCTCGGTAGAAAAGCCCCGTGTATTGGTATTCGATTCCATCCAGACGGCATATACCGATCTTTTACAATCCGCTCCAGGCTCGGTGGGACAGGTACGCGAATGTGCCGCACAATTGGTACGGCTGGCAAAACAGTCAGGCATTTCCGTATTTCTTGTGGGACATGTCACCAAGGATGGCTCTATTGCCGGTCCCAGGGTCCTGGAGCACATGGTGGATACAGTCCTCTATTTCGAAGGGGATCCCGGCAGTCGTTACCGTGTGATCCGCTCCATCAAAAACCGTTTTGGCGCGGTGAATGAACTGGGTGTCTTTGCCATGACCGACAGGGGCTTGCGGGAGATCACCAATCCCTCAGCAATCTTTCTGGCAACGCATGATGAGCAGGTCCCTGGCAGTGTTGTAACAGTGACGCGGGAAGGAACGCGACCTCTGCTCGTGGAGATCCAGGCGCTGGTCGACCCGAGCGCCCTGTCAAATCCACGCCGGGTTAGCGTAGGATTGGAGCAGAATCGCCTAGCGATGCTGTTGGCGGTGTTGCACCGTCATGCCGGGATATTCAGCGGTGACCAGGATATCTTTGTCAACGCTGTAGGCGGCGTGAGAATCACCGAGACGGCTGCGGATCTCCCAGTCCTCCTTGCAGTGTTGTCCAGTATGCGAAATACACCGCTCCCCGCAGGATTGGTGACCTTCGGTGAGATTGGTCTGTCTGGTGAGGTCCGTCCCGTGCAAAATGGACCGGAACGGCTGAAGGAGGCGCAGAAGCATGGATTCCGAGTGGCGATTGCCCCGGTCGGCAACTGCCCCGCGAAGGGTATTCCGGGATTGGATCTCATCCCGGTATCCAGGCTCACAAAGGTATTGGATTATCTTAGCGGCAACCATTCCTGAACAGACGGTATGCAGGACAGGAAAGCTTAGGGATCCTCGGCCATCAATAATCGGTTTTTTCAGGAACTGTTTCAGCAAGGATAGCCTTGAACAAAGACTGGTATTCCTGGTCAAGGATTCTACCGAAAATAGGATCATCAACCGTCTTGATTGCTGCGTCTATGTGCCGCCAGTCTTCCAGCCCAAGCAGTTTTTCCGCCACCTGGAACAGGTAGCCTTCCTCGATATCCATGTGCGCTTGATAGGATGCGATGTAGTTATTTAGCTGCCGTACAAAATTTTCCCGGGGAAAAATGGCGCTGCCCTGAATTTGTTTGATTTCATCGAGAATCGCTGTACCGTTTTTTGCGATCTGCTGGTGTTCAGAGCTTACCCTGTTGATCAACTCGGTGGTAGCCTTTTCACGGATCTTCAGTATCTCGAAGATTTGTTCTTCGTGGGGATGATGGTAGATATCCGGGTAGTTGATGAAGTACTGCATGATATCCGCGAGGGTCTGGTAATTGGTAAACTCGCCACATGCCAGTCGACTGTTCTGCTCCGAGAGGAGAGTCAACAGCTTCGTAATATTCCGGTGGTCGTTTCGCAGGCTGGAGATGATTTCCGACATAGACTGGTCCGATGCAGATACTGATACAAAAGGGAGCTCAAGCGATCATTCTATACTGCATAGTGGCATCAGTATATTCCGGAGTATGCTATATTGCCAACGGTCGTATCTGTGGGCGTGGACCTGGACAATCTCTTATTTATCCAGGGCTGTTTTTTCACTTTCCTTGGAGATCGATCTATTGAACCTTCATAACTCCTCCGGTCTGACTCCGGTTGCCGTAAGCGCTGGACGGGGTGGCGCTTGGCTGACTGAAGCATGCGGCATATGGATAAAACACTGGTTGCCCTGGACGGTCGTCACTCTGGCCCTGATCGGTTATAGCTTAGTTATCAATCTGATCCCCTTCGGCGGGATGATGAGCAGCCTTTTGCTTCCTGCAATAGTCGCCGGTCTGATGCTGGTATGTCGTGACACCGAGTCTGGAGATCAGGATTTTGCAGGGGCCTTTGGTAGGGGATTCAGGCAGCGACTCACGCAGTCCCTCCTGCTGGGGGCCGCCTATCTTGGTGGTATCGCTGTGATTCTGATCCTCCTGGTAATACTGTTTATAAGTGCATTGGGCGGTTTCGGAATAATCATGGAGTTGATGTCCGGTGATCCGGGACTGCTGACACCAGCGCTTGTTATGCAACTCCTACTGGCATTGCTGGTGGCTTTATTGTTATACCTGCCACTGTTGATGGCATTCTGGTTTGCCCCGGCCCTGGTTGCCCTGGGAAATCAAGAGGCTATACCTGCCATGGTTGCCAGTTTCCGTGCCTGTCTTATTAATTTCATACCATTTCTTGTTTATGGTTTGATTGGACTGGTCCTTACCCTCTTGGCGACCCTGCCGTTGGTACCGGTCTGGTTGATTCTGCTGGTACGGGGCTGGTGGTCGATGCGTGTACTGTACTGGTCGATTCTGATCCTCATGCTGGTTCTGATCCCCGTAATGATCATCAGTGTTTACACAGCGTATCGAGATATCTTTGAGCGACAACCCGGCAATGCCAATCAGGTGGAATAAACACGAATTTTTGGACATGAAAAAAACTTCCATGCCGACGGCTGACGAGTTATTACCGGGGCGCACTTCACCCATACCGACCGCGGAGGTTCATTTTGTAAATCGGAATGTTCTTAAACCACCATTTCCGAAAGCAACCAGAAATGCCATGTTTGGTATGGGCTGTTTCTGGGGGGCGGAGAAAAGATTCTGGCTGCTTCCCGGTGTGTATGTAACGGCTGTCGGTTACGCCGGGGGAGGTACACCCAATCCGACTTATGAAGAGGTCTGTACAGGTCGTACCGGTCATAATGAGGTAGTGCTGGTGGTCTATGAGGAAGAGTGGGTCAGTTATCAAGATCTCCTCAAACTGTTCTGGGAATCCCACGATCCAACTCAGGGCATGCGTCAAGGAAACGATATTGGTACTCAGTATCGATCAGGCATATATACCTATACCGATGAGCAGCATTACCTGGCAACAGCGAGCAGATCGGTTTATGCGAAGGCGTTGACTGAGGCGCATTTCTCTCCGGTGACTACCGAAATCCTGCCTGCCCCAGGATTCTATTATGCCGAGGAATACCATCAGCAGTACTTAGCCAGAAATCCAGCTGGTTATTGCGGAATCGGTGGTACCGGTATCCGGTACAGGATCTGAGATGGGTTGCTCTACAGTGATGGAACCTTTGCTGCGTACTGTGCGATCCATTCCCGGGTAAGGAGATCCCGATTAATCGTATAAGGCCCATCCGTAAATTTCTTCTGATGCAGATAAGCCTCGATATGACAGATTTGTTCCACAATCCGGAGACGGCTTGTCGCCTCCGGGTGAGTCAAACAAAGTCCGATTTCAAAATAATCAATCTGGTGTCTGACCAGAACCACCCGGCCGACGAAGCATTCATTAGCATCACCTAAGGGGATGGTGATCTCGATAGCTTGGCCCGGTTTGATGAATATATCAGTCTTAAACAACAACCCCAGCCTGGAGTTACCCGATGCTGGACTTTCTGCCTTTAGCTTACTAAAGCTTATTGGCTGGATCTCTATAGGGAAACCGGAAGGATGGTTGATAAACCCCGTCTGTTCATCCAGCACGGGTCGCAGAGATTGCAGGCCGATCCCAGTGGGAAGCCGGGTGCCTTGACTGCTATACTTTTGTAGTCTGTTAACCTTATGATTAAACAAAGCTTTACTACCTGAGTAGTATAAATATATAGTTGATATATAGTAGGCTATTGCATAATTTAAATCAATAAAAATACCTTATAAATCTAAGAATTATAGATATCTTATGAGAATATAATTTAGAAATACACGGTAACTAACATTTAACTGGCTGTTTTATAATGTATATTATTGAATTCATCAACTCTAAAAGAGAGATTCTCCTGCCTTGTTTGTTGCTAGTCGCTGCATTGCATGGGGTGTGTATCTTCATGTATCGGGGGAGAAGACCCTTCACAGAGCTTGGAACGCATGTATAAATAATAAAGAGGTTATTTATTAATGGGGTACACAAAAGATACTTGGGCTAGATGGGTACCCTTCCCGCAAACTCTGAAAATGGGATAACAGATGGATTTCAAGGGGTATCTCAAAGACGTGCTGGCTGCATTCCTGAATCAGGAAAAACCAGGCCCTCTCGGGAGTCCACCCATGACGGATTTCAGCCGACTGTGCGAGGAAGTACGAAGAGCAGACATCATTCTGGTCGAGGGCAGGTCCAGGGTCAGTGAAGTCATCAAAATTATCACCAACAGTCCTTGGACACATGCGACTATCTATATCGGCAGGATGGACGAGATTCGCGATGGAAGCCTCCAGAATAGGGTTGCAGAACATTACGCCGGTGACCTCCATGAACAATTGATCATCGAGGCGGTGTTGGGACAGGGGACGATCGTGGTTCCATTACGCAAATATGCCGGAAAGCACCTCCGGATCTGCCGACCACGCAGCCTTTCACGTACCGATCGTGAGCAGGTGATTGCCTATGCGATCAGTCAACTCGGATATGATTACGATATGCGCCAAATGCTGGATCTGGCGCGTTTCATGTTACCGTATTCGATTATACCCAGACGCTGGCGCTCAACATTGTTTGAGCATAATCCCGGGAATCATACTAAGAACGTCTGTTCATCCATGCTGGCCGCGGCCTTTGACTCCGTCAAGTATCCCATTCTACCTATCGCCAGGATGATGCAGGACGGTAGCGTGCAACTGCTGCGCCGTAATGTTAAATTGAACACCCCCAAGGATTTTGACTATTCGCCATATTTCGACATAATCAAACACCCCTTTTTCAATTTCGATGAGATTGCTGCTTACCGGTCTCTACCCTGGGATATTCAAGGCGCGTTCTGCAATGTGGAAGGGGATTGTTTTATTCCGGTGCAGGCAAAGGGGCAGGGTGGGCAGAACGGGGAATCATCTGATCTGTAGCACCAGAACGAGCCATGAATAGCAACTTACTAGGATACCTGATAAACCCGCGTCTTCAGGTATAATCTTCTTCGGTTCTGTGATCACTGGGTAGGTAGTTACTGAACTGATTCATATCCTTTCAATATAATTACTACAGGAATATCTGAGTACAACATCTTATGAAAATAATTACTACAGGAATATCTGAGTACAACATCTTATGAAAATA